>NZ_JBTNDD010000007.1:0-219209 GCF_054511195.1 Arthrobacter sp. Sr33
AACGACTTCCCACCAGCAAACTTCTCATCCGCCAGCCACTGCACCCCACCAGCAACCACCGCAGAACCACCAGCATTAATCCGCACCACATCCCCCACCGGCTCCTCCGGCGGCAGCGTGGCTGTCACCACCGTTGAGGGACCTGAAAGGTTGGCTGCCGCATCCGTTGCAAGGACCCGGTAGTAGGACACGGCGCCTGCAGGCGCCGAGGTGTCAGCGTAGGCGGAGGTTGTTACCGGCGAGCTGGTGAGCCGCTGCCATGGACCGGAGGCACTGGTGCCCCGCTCCAGGTAATAGCCCGCGAGATCGGGTTCGGAGTTGTCGTTCCAATTCAGATTGACTGTGGATCCGGACACCGTCGCGGCCAGTCCGGCGGGAGCCGCCGGTGGTGTGGTGTCGGTTGCTCCGGCTGGAGTCGCATTGGTCATCAGGTAAACGTTGTCCTGATAATCACAGTTCACGTCGCCCGTGCCGCACTGGTTGGCGGCCGTGACATAGTCGTGCCCTACGATCCAGGCGCCCGGAACTGCAGCTCCCGTCCGATCCTTGACTGGCCAGGTCTTGATTGGGACGTGCGTGTTGTTCTGGGTTGATTGACCACCGACCACCAGTGGAAAGTTGACCGTCGGGCTGGCCGAGAGCTGAGCTCCACCGGTCAAGGCACTGTTGAGCGGGAGGGTGGTCTGGCCGTAGGTAGGATGATGTGAGGCGGTTGTTCCCGCAATATTGATGGTTTCCGATGCCGTGCAGCAGCCATGGAACGCGGCTATCTGACGCACCGTGACGGGCTTCGTAGTATCCATCCGTTTCCAGGTCTTGGACCGGACTTCGTCACCGTTGAGCGGCGAGCCGGTGTTTTCGGCACCGTTCCCCAGAGTTCCAAGGTTCGTGGTCCAACCGAAAGCCTTGGTGATCTCAGCCAACGGCAGTTCATTGTTTCCTTCGGGGCTGGGCATATAGATGCCCCGTAGCTGAATGGTAGTCATCGGCTTTGCTGGGTCGCTCGTGGTCAACTCGACCTGCGCGGTGCGCACTGACGACAATCCTGTGACAGAAGTGAAGCGGGCCTTGAAGGCCTGGGTTCCGCCCGGTGGGATGACGAAGGGGCGGGCTGGCAGGTCGATGAGCACGAACTGGGACGCGTTGAGGCCGCTCAGGGTAGCGTCAGACACCCTGAGGTCCTTGGTGCCCGTGTTCGTGATAGTTGCCGCCGCTTCGTCGACCACCTTATGGGTGGTGACCCCCGAGTTCAGCCGATGCATGACCAGCCAGTCCTCGGAGAACCCTGGGATAGGTTGGCCCGCAGTCCTCGTTGCCTGCTCATTTCGAAGGGTGAGGGTGCCGCCCACATCCAGGACCTCAAATTTGACGGTTCTTTTGAAGGTTCTACTTGCGGAGTCCGTAGCGGCGACATCGAGCGTGTAGTTGCCTACCTCATCGAAGGTGAACGGTGCCGTGTAGGGCGCCGCCGTACCGCCGTTGATTGAGTAGGTCAGCGAGGTGAGGGTAGCGTCAGGAGACGCTTCGGCGGCCAGTGCCACTTTTGCGACACCACCCGAATATTGAGCCCCTACCTCTAGGCCGTTGGCAGTGACACTAATGTCAGGTACTGCGAGATTCACTCCCTTGATACTGACCCAGTTGATCTTCGTGTTGGTGCCCGTGGGAACCAGGGTTAGCATCCCATCGGTGACCTCCACAGTGATCGTCCCCGTTTTGAACGGGGCAGATCCGGTAGGGGTATACGGCGCGAAGACGGGCTTGCCCTCAACAGAGATCGCGTGCGTCGAGTCGAGGTAATTGGCATCGCCGACCGCGAGGGAAACCTGGTAGGTGCCGTTGCCGACGGCGTGCTGCCAGACTCCTGTTGAAAAGGCGTCCTGCATTTGCACCAGGGACTGCAGCGTGGGATCCGCCGGATAGATGATGCCCGTGGTTGGGGTGGCCCTGTTCCGGGCCGAAGTAAATCGGTCGGTGGGTTGTCCGTTGACGAACCAACCGTGAGCGTCCTGGTCGAACGCTCCCCCGGTGTCTGCCACCCAGCCTGACGGTGTGGGCACCGACGATGGCTGGAAATTGTATTTCACCTGCGGCGCCGTGTCCGGAACGGCACTGAGAGCGTCCCCCTTAATCGACACCCAGTTGAGCTTGGTATTGGTGCCTGTTGACGCGAGGGTGAGGGCCCCGTCGGTGACTGTCACTTCCCGCGTTCCTGTTTGGAATGGGGTTGCGCCGGTGGGCACGAACGATGCAACGAGCGGCTGACCCTCTACCGAAACACCATGAACCGAGTCTAGATATCCGGCGTCACCCACCGATCCTGCTACCTGATAGGTGCCATTGGGAACTTTGTACTCCCAGACACTGCTGGGAAATGCGGCTGCCGGTCCCATATGGATATTGGTCTGGAGCAGCGGGTCACCCGCTGGATAGTTGATGCCAGCCGTAGGCGACGTCCGATACCGTGTTCCGCCGCTGGCGTCGTACGGTGTGCCATTGACCGACCAGCCGGAGCCGCGAGTCGCCGAGTACGCTATTCCGGTGTCAGCCGTCCACCCTGCGGGAGTCGGCGCCGTCGTCGTTTGGAAGTTGACCTTTACCTGGGCACCCTCGGTGGGATCATCCCCAGTAATCGGGCCCTCAACCGGAACGATGTCGAGGTAGTTAATCTTGGTGTTGGTACCACCGTTGGCATCCACCGTAAGGAAGCCATCGTTCACTGTGACACGTGTTGTAACGGTCCGGTGCCGGGTGGCTGAACCTGAGGTCCCACTGGGGGTAAACCGGTTGATGACACTTTGGCTCTCCAGGTTGATTGAATGCGCTTCCGGCGCAGTCTGGGCTAGTGCATCCCCAACCGCCACGGTGACGTCATAGTCGCCGTCTTCCAGACCGATCTCCCAGTAGGCGTAGGTCGATACGCCGTTGAAGTTGGTGATGTCCCCGGATTGCATGTGCATTAGGGTGCGCAGCCGCTGATCGGACTGGGGCGCGAACGTTCGGTCGCGCCCGTTACCTTCGGTTCCGCCAGTGGAGATGTCCAGGGGATTCTCGGTGGCCTGGCTCTTCCAGCCGTACTTCAGCCCGCCTGGCTGGTCGCTCCTGGTGCGATCGCCGAACGCCTGTCCAAAGTCCCGTGCGTAACCCGCTGGGAGAGTCCCAGCGAGGTTCGAGAAGTTCACCCTGATCGCTCCAGGCGACTCAGGCGGAACATCTCCGGCAGGCCGCACTCCGGTCACCAGAAAGACGTAGTCCTGGTAGTCACCGTTGGATGCGTCCTCGAAGGTAATGAGATAGCTGTTCGCCAGGGAAACACCTTGACGGTCCTTGGCCGGGTAAATGCGGGCACGGTGGGCGATTCCGGTATTCAGCCGGTCCTCCGTGTAGCCGAACCGCTGGAATGCGTTCGAATAGTAGTAGAGGCCAAATGCATCAGTTCCCGGATCGAACGTTTCAGCCGTTCCGGTGCTGGTCGGGGGCAGCAACGACTGGTAGCCCTCGATTGCGATGGACCCCAGCTTGCGCCGTTCCTCGGTCGCTGCGTTCCCGGTGTACCAGCCGTAGGGCAGGTCTTCACGCGGCGCGTACTGTGCCAGAGGCTTCATCGTCACCGGTGCCAGCCCGGCCTTGACGAAGAGCGGCTCTAGCACCTCCTCGCCTTTAGCGGACGGCTGGACTCCAGCCTCGAGGTTCTGCCAGCCCGGATCAACCTTGTAACCCAGGGTGCCGAAAACGTTGGCTAGCGTTGGCTCGTTGAGTCCCTCGATCCCGTTCATCGTCAGCCCATAGAGGCCGACGTCGACGGCGATACCGTCACCGCCGGTCAGTCGCAGGATCGCGCTGCGCTGCCCCACGGTGGTGCCTGGTTTAAAAGTGACGTTAATGGTGGTGGAGGCACCCGCTGCGAGGGTCACACCGTTGCCCCCCGAAAAGGTGAATTCGCCGCTATTCGTCCCGGCCAGGGTGGCGCTCAGGGTGAGTGAGCTGGTGCTGGAATTGGTCACAGTTACCGGCTTGGAGGAGCTTGTGGTGCTCTTCACCGCCGAGAAGATGACCTCGGGCACTGATGCCTTCACGGATGCCGCCTGCTGGGCTGCGGGTACCCGCAGCAGGAACATCTTCTGGTTGCTGCCGCCGCGATCGTACTGGTTCACGTAGAGGTTGCCTGTCTTGGGGTCCTCCACAACTTCCAGGGGATCGATGAACTCCGATACGTTGCCGATCATCGAATCGGCGACGCCGGTGATCCCAACCGAGGTCTGGGCGCCCAGAATCTTTCCGCTGGCAGTGTCTGGCTGCAGGAAAATCAAATCATTGTTGTTGGAGAACCGGGATACGATCAACCGGCCTTTGAGCTGACCCCCAAAAGTGTCGCTCTTGTACTCGATTGCTCCGTTGGGTGACTTGTTGTATTCGAAGTTGTAGGCCACTCCGCGATAGTTCGGGTCGGCCTTTACGCCGGAAGGATACTTGCTACCGCCCTGCCCCGCATACAGCGGAGGCTTCGCAGGATCGTTGCCTTCGTTCAGCACCCATTCGCAGCGTTCCGGGTTCGGGTGTCCGTAGTAACCGCCGGCTACGACATCGAAGAGGAAGTCCTGCTGCGTGGGGTGATTGGCGACGGCCGGAACGCTGCCGCCCTGATAGTTGCGGCGCTGGCACTGTTGCGTCACATCCAAACCGTTGACCGAGCTGTAGCCGGGGATACCGGTGGCAGCTACCCGTGTGAAGGTCCCGTTGGAGTTGGCCGTCACCCCTGGCGAGTTCGCACCACCCGCGGTGCCGTTGGTCGGCACATACAGGTGACCGTTGGAGTGCCACACCAGGTCATACGCATTACGGATGCCCGTGGCGTAAATCTGCAGCGGGGCTCCGGGCGCGTAGGGATTATAGGTACCGCTATCAGCGGTCTTCACGTCAATGGGCTCACCCGATGTCGCGGCCTGCTGCACTGCTGAGTGATTGGGATCAAAAACCAGGGTTGCCGCGGTGAGGAGTGTCTCCCCGCGTTGGCCCCACGAATTGTCGAGGTCTCCCGCCGCCTGGTTGGAGCCCTGCAGGAAGTACAACCGCCCGTCTGGGCCGTATGCCATGGAGTTGGTGAGGTGATCCGCCTGCGAGCGTGGCAATCCGATGAACACCTGGGACTCGACCTGCAACTGGGCTCCGCTCAGCACACTGACACTCGATACCCATTCGCCCGTTTCATTGAAGGTGTTTGCCGTGGTCGATGTGATCCAGACACGGAGGTTGTTTGCCGTAGACGCCTTGTCGAAGACCAGGCCCACGATGGCCCGGCCCCCATAACCTAAGGCCTCTTTGTTACTGAGTGACCCGTCAGGGCCGACGGTGAACCGGTACAGGCCTTGGCCGATAGACGCGGCATACATTTTGCCGTCCGGGCCGAACGTCATGGAGGACCAATAGGTGCCCTCCGCAACCGGCTGTTCTTCCCGCTCGAAGCCGACTCCGCGTACCGGGGTGAAGTCATCCGACGCTTCAATAACATCGGTTCCCGTGGTGAAGATTGAAGTGAACGGCGCGAAGGCCACCCCGTAATTGTCTTTCACCCCGGAGGTGACGACGAACCGGTAGTTGGTGTTGGGTTTCAGCGCGTTGTCGGGTTGAGTCGCGATAACATCGTTGCCACCTGATGTTCCTGTTGAGGAAGGCACCTCCGCACCCGAGGAAACCTCATAGATATGAACGTTCCCGGGCAGCGATGTCGGGTCGACGCCTACCCCGGCGTAGGGCACCCGAATGGTTGCGGAAACCCCATCATTGGGACTGTGGCCCGTGCCCCGGTTGTTCGGGCGCATGGTGTCCACGTGTGGAGCCAGGTCCATCCCGACGATGTCGATATAGGCAATCTTGCTGTTCTTCCCCCCGGTGGCATTGATCGTCAGGGCACCATCCCACACACCGACCGTCGTCGTCTTTATTGCGTACTCGGCAGCCTCAGTACTCTGGAAGGACTCAATTCCAACGCCAGCTTCAATGTTGATTGCGTGCAGGGAGTCGTACACGCTTCCAAACTTCATGTCGCCGACTCCGACGGTGACCTTGTACAGTCCGTTGGGGACCTGTGCCTCCCAGACACCTTCGGTTTTGACCCCTTTCGTTCCCGGATCGTCCCCGTATTGCATATGGATGATCGAGTCGAGACGCGGATCTATCCCGGCCCGTCCCCGGTCGCGGCCATTTCCTACCAGGCTCAACGGATTCCCGTCAGCCGTCTTCCAGCCGTAGGTTGCCCCTTCGCCCTGTCCGGCACTTGACCGGGCGCCGAAGGCCTGCCCCCAGTCGGCGCGGTAGCCGGTCGCGGGCCCGCTCGTATCGGTCGTGAAGTCGACCTTCAGGACTGTGGTGTTCGGAACGTTAGGTACGGCGCGGACCTCCGCAGACATCGCCGATTCGTTGCCTGAGGTGTCAACCGCGGTGACGGTGTAGAAGTAGGTGGTCCCGTTGACCGCCGTCGCGTCGGTGTAGGTTGCACCCGGCACAGTGCCTATCCCAGTAAGAAGGTCGCCGGTCTCGCTGACGTTGGGCTGCAGAGAGCGGTACACGCTATACCCGGACAGATCGGTGGCAGACGACGCCGCCCACGTGAGCGCCACTGATGTGTCGCCCGCCGCGGCGGTCAGCCCGGTTACGACTGGAGGCGCCGTCGTGTCGGACGGCTCAGCCAGCATGATGCTGGTTTCGTTCGACGCGAGTGATTCGTTGCCGGAGTCGTCAACGGCTATGACCGAGTAGGTGTAGGTGGTGTCCTCTTCAGCTGTGGAGTCAATGAATTCCGCTGTGCCTTCGGGCTGTTCTGTCAGGACGGTCTCTGCCTCAGCGTCAGCCGGGGTGCTGCGAAGTATCTGGTACTCGGCAGTGTCTTCTGACGGACTTTCCTCCCATTGCAGTTTGATAGCGGCGTTTCCGTCCTCGCCCTTGTCGAGGCGCGCCGTGAGATCGGTGGGAGCGACGGGCGATTCGGTATCCTCGCCGATCTGCTCAAACGACACCGCGAGCGATGCCGGACCAGAGGCCTGGAAGTACTCGACGGTTACCGTGTGAGGACCAGCCTCAAGCGATATGGTTTTCGACTCGCTGCGGCCAGGGGAATCCCAGTGATCAAGGACTGTCGCACCGTCAACCAGGACCCGGACGCCATCATCGGCTGCCGCAGAAACCAGATAATCTCCCCCACCTTCGATGGTCCTCTCCCAGCGACCCGAATAGTCGGTTCCGCCAACACCGGTTGGTCCTTTGCCATCCGCAAACTGATAGTCGATGCCGACGACGCATTCAGAAACGATCGCCGACCCGCCTAAGGAGACGCCGTCGAAGTACTGCATCGACCACAGACCCTCTGTGCATCCCTCAGAGGGCTCCGGGATGAAGATCTCGACGACGTTCGACGGACCGGATTCGCTTGAGTCCTCCGCCACAGCCTGTACCCGGTAGTGGTAGGTAGCACCTGGTCTCACTGACGCGTCGATAAATCTCAGTGTGTTGATGGGGGTGTCGCCGCTGACGAGGTCCGCATCGTCTGTGAATTCGGCCGTCTCGCTGCGATAGACGTTGTAGCCAATTGCGTCCATGCCTGGGCTCCAGGCCAACGCGACTCCCACTGTCTGGACCGTCGCCGACAGATTGGCTGGATCAGCAGTTCCGTGGTCAGGCGCCTCGGGAGCGGGCGCTGGCTCAGGTACCGGTTGCGGCTCTGGCTCTGGCTCTGGCTCTGGCTCTGGTTCTCGCGATGGTTCTGGCGATGGTTCGGGCGATGGTTCGGGATCCCGCTCGGGCGAGGGCGAGGGTTCGGGAGTCGGTGAGGGTTCTGGAGTCGGTGAGGGTTCTGGAGTCGGTGAGGGTTCCGGGGTCGGTGAGGGTTCCGGGGTCGGCGTCCTTGACGGTTCAGGTTCCGGCGATGGTTCCGGCGCTAGCGTGGTCTCGGGTCCGGGGGCGGCCTCAGCCGGGAGCTGCTCGACGGTGAAATCGGCAAATGCCGTGATACCCGGGGTGGTTGCGGTTGCGCCATCGGAGGCGAGGATCCCGGTAAAGACGGGTGAGCCTGGGACTTCCGCTGGTTCGTTCAGGAACTCCTGGGGAAGCTCGATCCTGCCCACCGCCACGGGATCGGAATTGTCGATCTGGTAAACCCCCATGAGTGATTGGGCACTGGTATCCACATCAAGGGTTAGGCGGAGCCGCTTTTGCGGCGCGGCGTCGTCGGCCGGCGCTGTGAGCGCTTCGTCGGACACGGTGGTGCTGGAGTCAGGCGTGGAAGTCTCCTCGCCGTCGATTTCACTGACAAGTTTCACTGCGCGGTCCGACCCGGCCCCAGCCCCAGAGAGCACCAGTTGGACGAGGTTATCCTCATCTGCACCCAACCAGATCCCGGCGTCCTGCGTCTCGGTAAGCGTTTCTGGAAGAATCATTTCAGTAGAGATCCTGATGGTCTCTTCACCCGGGTTCAGTCCGACGCCCAGAGCATTGACGAGGTTGTTCGAGTCATCGGCCGCGCTACCGAGCGCAGCAATGTATAGATTCCCATCCTTCATGCTCAGGTTGCCCGGAACATAGCTCCGCTCCTCTTCCGTCTCCGAGGAGGGCAGCACCATGGTGAATCCCGAACCTGGCTCGGCTTGCCCGTCGAGTACTGGCAGGTCACCGTCGAACTCAAGTTGGAGGTTATTCGACTCAATCGAAATCTCTTCGATCGGCAAGGGCGACCAGGGGGAAGGCCAGCCGGGTTCGGCGTCATTTGCCGGCTCTTGAAGGGGCTCGGCTGCAGCTGGCAGTGCAGCGAACGTTGAGGTGATCAGGCTGCAGCTAATCACGACGCCAAGGACTGCACGCCAGCGACGGTTAGCCACCCGATCGGAATATCCTGATTGAATTATTACGTGGCGACCCGCCATGTTTATCCCCTTTAAACGGCCTGGTGTTGTTCACCAGTTCAAGCCGGACTTATATTCACAGCAATGGCGTGGCATAGCACGGAATCGCCCCATACTGAGGTCTACCAAGGGTTTGCGCGGCTTCGCCATAGTTTGAGAAAAGACTGGTAGCCGCTTCCGCCAATGTGGGTGCCAGGGCGGTGAAGGATAGGTACCGAGGCGGCGGAACCGCGTAGTACCCTCTAGTGCCGGTCGTTCGGTTGATCCTTTCGGGATGCCTACTCTAATGGCGCGCTTTTTAGCCCGGATCATCGGGTCGGACTACGTGTTGTTCGTTGACCGAGCACGGTACTTCCTTCGCAGGGCAGGTAACTAGCAGTCCCAAGCCCTGATCAATCCCTAGACTTCAGGGATCACAACCAATCCTTGCAAGTCTGTCCAGGCCTGTTATCTGCTTCATGGTCTCGCCGCGCGGGTTGGCTGACATGGGAGGGCCGGCTTTGACGATTCGTTATCTAGTGTTGGCGCACTACAACCCTGCTCAATTTGCGGAATTGCTGACGGCTTTGGAGCATCAGGGCAGCACGGTGATCGTCCACATCGACCAGAAAGTCGACGACGCACCGTTTCGTGCCGCAGCGGGAGCCAGCGGAAATGTCCGGTTCATCCCGGATCGCTTCCGCGTTCGGGTGAACTGGGGCGGTTGGTCCCAGGTGGAGGCCAGCCTCAGCCTCTTGCGCTTCGCGGTCGACGGTCCTGATTTCGCTGCGGAGGACAGACTGGTCCTCCTCAGCGGCGATTCCTACCCCGTGCAGGAGCAATCGGTGATTCATGACTACTTTGCCGCCCTGGATGACCAACAGTTCATCAATTGCCTACCGATGGATCCGGCGACCAAACCATTGAGCCGATTTACCCGTTTTCATCTGGAATACGATCCGCACCGCAAGTTCATGAGCGTTCTCCCCCGACTCGTCAACAGGTGCGGTGTCCCCCGCAACCATGAGCGCGCATTAAACGGACGGCGAGTATATTGCGGGAGTCAGTGGTGGATGCTGACCGGGGAGGCAGTGACGTGGATCCTCGACGAGATTGATGCTGATCCAGCGTTCACCCGATACTGCCGTTTCACCCGGATTCCCGATGAGTTCTTCTTTCACACATTATTGGCAGACTCTCCGTTCACCCATCAGCTCAAACGGAGCCTCATGTACTCAAGCTGGACCGATGCCTCGGGGGCCAGCCCCGAGGTGCTCCGGAAGCGACACATAAAGGATCTCAAGGTAGCCTCCCTCATGGTCAATCAGCGAGGCTACGGCGTCGCTCTGGCCCTTTTTGCCCGAAAGGTGGTCAAACCGAAGATCACCAAAAAGATCCGGCGTGACCTCTGGAAATTGACCCTGGACTCTGCATAATGAAGGAACAGGGCTTGGTTCCCGGACGACGGCGTCACGGTTGCTTCGAAAGACGTTTCTTCCATAGACCGTTCGACGCTGAAGGCTGGAGCACTTCATGAAACTGCAATTCCTCGTCATGCTGGCAACCCGGGTCTTCGCGAGCGGCGTCCAGGCTGTATCAGTAGTCCTCCTCGCCCGCTGGGTGGGTATCGAGACTTTCGGGCTCATCGCCGTCGTCCTCGGCATCGGCGGAGTCCTGTTCACCGTCTCGGATTGGGGCTTGTCCTCTTACATCCCCCGCGCGAGGGCTAAGGGAGACCACGGCGACGTCGCAACCGGACTTCGCATGAGCTGCGGCGGCAATTTGATCGCAGGCATCTTGTTCGCACTTGCCATTCTGGTCATCGGGCTTTCCACAGGAGCCTCTTCATGGTTGTGCCTGCTACCGATCGCGCTGGCCCTCGACCAGTTCACTGAGGCGGGACTGACGGTTCCTGTCGCTGACAAGCTCAAACGTCCGATCATTGTCTCGGTTCTGCTCCGGCGATGCGCCGCGCTGGCAATTTTCGTCGGACTGTTCATGGTCGACGTCGATCCCCTCGCCGCCTACACGCTCGGTATGCTCATCAGCGGTTTACTGGGCCTGGCCCACATTTTGGTGGTCCTCAGGTCCCGGATGCGCGGCATAAGGGAACGGTCCCCGTTTCGGGTGCTTTACCGGTCACTAACGCCGTACATGGTGGCTAATCTCAGTGCCGCCTCACGATCCCTGGACGCGGCAATTGTCGCTGGAACCACATCGGTAGCTTCTGCTGGCCTGTACTCGGCCGCATTCAGGATCACCCGCCCACTGATGCTCGTGGGGAGCGCAGCCGTTGCTGTAATTTTGCCGCATGCTGCCAGGGAGTCGCTCGCCACTGTAAAACGCTTGGGCTGGCAACTCAGCGCGGCCGCTGGCTTGAGCGTCATTCCACTCGCGGTCGTGGCGTATTTCGCCGAACCCATTGTGATCCTGCTGTTCGGCGCTCCCTACGCTGATGCTGCCCCGGCGTTTGCCCTTGCCGTCCTGGCTATCCCCTTCCTCTCGCTGGCGCCCCCTCTCGGTGGCATGCTTCAGGCCCAGGGATACCAGAATTTTGTGGCCCGCAACGGAGTGATTTTTGCGGCTGTCACGTTGGCTTCGGTGTGGGTAGGTGCGGTGTATTGGGAAGCAACCGGAGCCGCCGGAGGGATTCTTGTCGCCTACGTCTTGAAGGTTGTGGCGCTGCTGGTTCGGTTGTTGACGGCGAAACCCGTAAGTCCGGCTACGGGTGCAAGGAGTTCAGCGGATCCTGATCTGCCGCTCGTCAGCGCCGCCGAGGTGGCAGGTATCGGCCGCACTACGCACGACGCCGTCCCGGGCCGCCAAGGTTGACCGGCTAACTTCGGCTGACCTGCTAACTTCGAAGGCCCCGGCTTGCTCCGAGCTGACCCGCAAGCTCCGATCAGCCGGGAAGTGGCTGCCCCGTGACCGAGGTGGGGTAGATCCGTCGTAGGTGGATCGAGCAGACAAGCATCAGCGACATAGAGACCAGCTCACCGCCAGTTTCCAGGAAGGTGAGGAACTGCCGTACTGGAGCGTCAAACACGGTGGTTGTCATGACGTGAACCATGTCGATCCCGACGCCGAAGAGCACCAGAATGCCGGCAAGGATCATGAAAAGCCTGGATCCGGCGCGTGCCCCAGGTGCCCCAACCCGGTGTGCAAGGAGGAGGGCAATGCCCAGCGGAACTGCCACACCTCCCCAAACCAGCAGCTCCCCCAGATCTACCGGCCGCAACCCGGCCACCGCTGGGAGCCCGAGCGCATCGGCCAGGAACCCTCCGACGCGCTCGTGAATCATCAAAAAGTCATCAAGAGTGATTGCCGCAAGGATCGCCGTCCACGCAGCATAGACCGCCGACGGTCTAAGTTGGCCGGACCGGCGTCGGTGGAGCGCCACCAGGCTGAGAAGGAAGAAGCCCGCGAGGGCAAGCTGGATGTGCCCTAACAGTTCAGGAATTGATCGATCAGTATCCCCGTCCCATCGCTGACTGGAAAACAGGGCCGCAGCCCCGCCGTCGTCGGCGCGGAGGTGGGCGGCGTACGCCAGAAACAGCAACGCATCTACCGCCAGGACGATCAGGCAGCAAAGAATCGTTACTCGATCCGGGCGCACCGTTCGTAGCGGCGAGCTGGGAACCTCGAGAGGTAACGGTGCCATGACTACCTTTCGATTAGGCGTAGATCTTGGCCCTCCGGGTTGATTTCTCGCGTATCACCCTGACCAACTGCCGGGGGCTTGAGTTCGCCCACATGAGCACAAAGTGGGCGCCTGATCTCGCCAGTTGCTGCCCCTTGTACCGTTGCGCGAGGTGGAAGTCCCGCCGGAGCCTCCGCAGTTGACTGCGGGTTGCCTCCGTCCGGTGTTTTGCAATGTATTTCTGGATCCCGGCCGCCCGTGACGCTCCCCGCGATGACAGGTGTCCGGCGCCGTCAGCAGTTTGAATCACCAGGGGTTTGGCAACCACCCCATAGGTATGGCCTGCTTGGAGGAACCGAACGAAGAAATCGAGGTCGTTGTACACCGGCAGACCGGTATCAAAGCCGCCGAGCTCGTCGAATGCCGCGCGGCGGATCACGAAGTTGCTTCCAGTCACCCCCGGGTTGCATGCCAGTGCATCCTTTGCAGTGATGCCCGGTTCAACCGCCCATGAACGGCCCACAATCTGTCCGTCCATTTCGAGGAAACCCCAGGCCGCTACCAGATCGACACCCCTGTTGAGCAACCCGTCCAGGCACTGTTCGAGGAAAGTGGGTTCCCATCGATCGTCGTCGTCGATGAAGGCGAGGTACGTTGAGTCGGATGCCATGGCACCAGCATTCCGTGAGGTTGACGCACCGTGGACGAATTCTTGAGATGCGTCGAAGTATTCAAACGCTGGCCCGAACGATTGCACCACCCGTCGTGTTTGTTCGGAAGCCGTATCGTCGACAACCACAACCCTGTCCGGGATGCACGTCTGCGCAGCAATCGAGTGAAGGGTTCGTTCGAGGGACTGGTCTCTGTTGTGAGTGGGGACTACACACACCACACTGTGATTACTCACCTAACATGACCTCCCTGGGGGTGCGCTCGATGATTCGGCCGGGGTTGCCGACGACGGTTGCGGCGTCTGGGACATCATGCAGGACCACCGCGTTGGCGCCGATCCTCGCATTAGCGCCGATCGAAAGAGGCCCAAGAATGACGGCACCCACTCCTACGTCGACGCCGTCGCCGAGCATCGGGGCATCACCGCCAACCTTCCTTGCCCCAATTGTGACGTTTTGCCGGAGTGTAATATCAGCCCCCAGCTTCGCTTGGGCATGAATAACCAGGCCCATTCCGTGGTGTATGGCGAGCCGGGGGCCGATTGTGCAGCTCACTGGGATATCGATGCTCATCGTGAACAGTGCAACTGACCGATATAGCAGGGTCAATAATGGAGACGTGGCCTTGAGCGGCCCCGTTGAGCGCCGAGCCCGCTGTGCTGCCCGGAAGGTGACAAGCAGAACCTGAAGGTGGCGTCGCCCCTTGTTGGCGGCCCAGTCCTGGCCGAGTCCGCCAATTTTTTCACTGGGTTTAGCGTACATAGAGAATTCCCTCTCGAGCGGAGTGCGCGGGCGGTGGCGGATCATGCCGCCATGGTCGTCGCCAGACACGTTCGGCGATGGTCGCGCGATGGCGGGGCTGGACCGAGCACATGCTTGCGCAGAGTACCCCGCAGGCCAGCGCAATAAGGTACATGGCTGGCGTATAACCCAGAAGGTTCGACTCGGAACCATTCACCAGAACAAATGTTGCCAACGCAAGCAGCAGTGCGGCCTCCCATTTACCCTGCCTTAGAGCAGCCAAGATTCGCCCGAGGATGTAGATGAGAATGCAGCCAATGATTGCGCAACCTACTATTCCCACTTCCACCAATAGCTGGATTGGGAGGCTGTGGGGTGGGGCTCCGAGCGGCATGATGGTTGTGGATGTGGCGCCGAGCCCGTGACCGAACCACGGCCTCTCCTGCCATTCCACGATTAGCAGATGCCAGTTAAGCAGTCTCCAATCCAGGCTGTTGGTCACAACACCGCGCGCGATAGCGGACTCAGCGTTGAACCCGACGAATTCACTAACTCGGTCGGGTAGTCCAAACGAATTGATGGCTAGCAGGGAACCGACGCTGCTTACAACAATGAGGAGCCCCTTCTGCAGACCGCTCAAAGTCGAAGTTGCGATGACGTACACCGCACAGGCGGCGATCACCCCGATCCATGCCCCAATACTTTGGGTTGCCACCAATCCTGCTCCACTAACCGCCGCAATGAGCAGCAGCCTGGGACGCTTGAGGTTAATCGCTAGGCAGACCGCAAGAAGTGCAGAGAGCGCAAGGAAAGCTCCCGCTGTATTAGCGTGATTGAACGTGCCGTTAAGCCGTTCGCCTGCTCCAGTCATCAGTGGCACCCCTGCATAAAACCCGACCAAAGAGATGAGGGCGGCAGGAAACGAACACCACAGCAGATACTTAAGCGAGGTGTCAAGGTGCTGGGATGCAAAGGTGAACGCTAGCACGAAGACGGCAAGAATCGAGCCCAGGGTAATAGCTTCTCGGAACGCCTCGAAAGCTAACCCGTCAGCGGTCAATCGCACAACCGATCCGATGATGAGGACCAATAGCGTCAACAGGATTGGCATTTGCAGCCGATGATGGATCCTGCCTCCCCTCGGGAGGAAAACTGCAGCAATTGCCACCGCGCCCAGCGCCGCTGAAAGCGCCGACGACGCACTTGCAGCACCCGAGCTGGCGCCCAGCTCCGTTAGCGATCTTCCCACTATGAGCGCGAGTAGAAGTTTCCCTGCGGGTATTACAGGCAACGCGAGCACAAGGAGAATTCCTAGTACACCCAGCGGGAGCAAGTAGGTATCAGGCAACATGGTGCTCACCCAGGGCAAATTGTGGGCCCTTGTACTTGGCGCAGAGCCGCCGAAGGTCCGCCCGTTGTAGTGCATTTAGATGCCGCGAATGCGCAATGACATCCTTGAGGAAAGTGTGGAGCTTCTCGTATTCGCTGTGACATGTAACTGGCCGACGAAGCAACTCAAACACCTCGTGTGAGCTGCCAAGGACCTTGGCGCAAAGTTTTGTGTGGGCGGCGCCAGTGAGCGGATGGTTTAGTGCTGAGGCAGCCCATGCAGCGGAGGACGTTACTTGGCTGGCGTGATGCCGGTAAAACACACCCGGCTGTGCGACCCGCCGGAGGCGCCGGTCCCGAAGCGCAAGCCGGAGCCACAAGTCATAATCCTCCGATGGCACCTGACGATACCCACCTGTTTCGACCAAGGCCGAGGTGGTTCCCACCATAGTGGAATGAGTAAGTGGATTACCGAGCAGGAGGAAGAGTTGCATGTTTTCGGGCGAGATCGGCAGTTGAACGGCCGGCCGGATTCGCCGGCCCGGTCCTCTGTGGATCACGCCGCTAAAGACCATTTCCGCTTTCCCGGCATCAAGCACTGCAATTGACCGCCGAAAACGGCCCGGGATCACAACGTCGTCAGCGTCCATCCGCGCGACATATTCGCTGTTCGCTCCGGCAAGGAGCGAGTTGAGTGAAAGTGCCACGCCACCGTTGACCGGCGCTGCGGTGATCTTTAGCCGCTTGTCGGCTGAAGCTAGTCTCGCCAGCACCTCCAGCGTGTCATCGGTGCTTGCATCATCGAGGATGTGCACCGCAGCATCGCGGGGCAAATCAAACAGCGTTGACCTCACCGCTTGGACGATGGTTCCTGCCGAGTTGAAAGCAGGCATCAAAACTGTTAATCGTGGCATCGCGCGCACCTCCGCCGGGCAGCTGTTTCACGAAGAGAAGGGTTGCAAGAGCGGCTAGTTGAAAGTCGCATGTGCCCACTCCAGGTGCCGGGAAAGGCCTTCTGTCAAGGAAATCTCGGCTTTCCAGCCGAGTGCCCGGTCGATGGCGGCGGTACTACCACCCGTACGCCAGACATCACCAGCGACGGCATCGATGTATTCGACGTCGAGGGGGGTGTCCCCCATCTCGGCGAGCAAGCCCAACACATCGTTCACGCTGGTGTTGCTTCCGCCAGCCACATTGAAGACCGACCCCGGGGGGACATCGGGGGTGGTTCCGGCAAGCACGTTGGCCTTCACGACATCGTCGACATAGGTGAAGTCCCGGATCTGTTCACCTGATCCGAAGATTGTGATCCGTTCGCCCAGCACCGCCGCCCGAGTGAACCTGGTGAAAGCCATATCGGGTCGCTGACCGGGACCATAGACGGTGAAGTACCGCAACGAAACCGTCGGAAGACCAAAGTTGGCGGCATACAGCGAACACATGTGCTCAGCGGCTAGTTTGGTCACCCCATAGGGGCTGATCGGTTGCGGCCGGACGTCCTCAGTGGTGGGGAACCGCTCGGCGTTTCCGTAGACCGACGAGGATGAGGCGTACACGAATCGGCTCAGCGATGTTGCGTCCTTAGCTGCCTCGAGCAGGCGTTGGGTGGCCAACACATTGGCTTCGACATAGATGCCAAAGTCGGCACCCCAGGATTTGCGAACCCCCGGTTGTCCGGCCTGGTGAAACACCACGTCAACGCCGGCTAACAACTCAACCAGATCGACCGTATTGAGGTCATCCTCACGGAAGTCCAGCCCTGGCGGGAGTGAGGCCAAATTGGCCTTTTTGATCCGGACGTCGTAGTAATCGCTGAGAGTGTCGATCCCAACAACCTGGTGACCTTCGTTGAGTAGGTTGCGGGCCAAATTGCTGCCGATAAAACCGGCCACGCCGGTGATGAGAGCTTTCATGCGAACCTCCGCGTAAGAGAACTGATGGCTGGCCGGATGAAGCGCGGCCCCTTGACGAGATAGCGTCCTGCGAGTCGACGAGGCTCCTGGATTAGCCGCCAGGTCCACTCCAGGCCGAGGTTTTGGACGGCAGCAGGTGCACGCCGTTTGCTCCCGGCGGCGAAGTCCGCAGCGGCCCCAGCACCGATATAGACGGCTGGCGGGAGGTCGGCCCGCCAGTGGGAAAAGAAGGCCTCCTGTTTAGGCGAGCCAAGACAGATGAAAACGACAGCTGGTTTCCATGCGGCGAGCGCGTCCACCGCATTGCTCGAGGCCGTTTCCGAAACGTCTTTGACGTAGGGGAAGGGAATGCTGTGGACGACGCTGCCGGGGTAGCTGTCCATCAGGGTGGCGGCAGCCCGTCGACCCACGTCTCCGTTGCCGCCCAGAATAGCGATTCTCCAGCCGGTATCGGCGGAGTGTTCGGCCATCAGCGGCAGGAGATCCGCACCGGTGTGGCGGTGAATATCCCGGGCGCCAAGCAAACGCAATACTGCAACCAGTGGCGCACCGTCCACCAAACGCAACGATGCTGCATCGTAGGCTCTTCTCAGTGCTGGTGACTCCTGCAGATCAAGCACCTGGTCCACATTCGGGGTGACCACCAGGTGTGGTTGCTTCGAATCAACCAGGCTCCCAATTTCGGTCAGCAACTGAACCGTGTCGCCGTTGAACAGGCGCCATCTGCCCAGACGGACGCCCTCACCGTCCAGCTCAAGCGCAATCTCCTGGCGTGCCGTGTCTCGCAGCTTCCTGTTCCGGCCACGGGCTGACCCCTGGCCGATAGCTACGGGCCGGGGGCCACTGAATGAGAGTAAATTACGGACTACCGCTGGTGCGCTTAGAGCCTCAACAGCCTTGATGACGGCCGCTGGCTGGATATCTTTAACCTTGTCCACCGCAACAGCGATCTGTTGCGGATCCCGCGGGGTCACGTACCCCGTCACGCCGTCAACTACCAATGATCCAGTGTCTGATCCGTCAGTGACCACTGCGGCTAGTCCCGAGGCCATCGCCTCGACCAACACCCGGGGGTATCCCTCATACCCCGGATGGGAGGTCATGAGGAAAATATCGGACCGCTCCATAGCCGCTGCTACTTCAGGCGGGTTAACTCGTCCACGCACCGAGATCGTGAGGTTACTGCGAGTGGAAAGGGTTTCGGCACGGCTGGTGACTGCGTCCAGCAGCGTTCCCGAACCGAGTAGCTCTAGACTCCAGTGATCGCCGGGATAGCCATCCGCGAGACTTTCCATCACGTCCAGGGCTAGCAGCGGATCCTTGGGGGTTTCGAGGCGACCAACCCAGCACAGGGAACGCCCCGTGGCGGAGCCGTTGCCCCTCCCGCGAATGAGCTTCGGGTCATACCAGGTCGGGGAGAAACGAGCTGCCTGGTTCCACTGCACGACAGTTTGTGCGTAGTCCTCGTTGAAGACCACGACATCCACCGCACGGGTGACAACCGACTCCTCCAGCCGGCGATGAACCCCCGCCGCCCGGCGCCAGATGGAATCTGAGGTAGCCCCGGTGAGCCCATTCTCCTGCGTGTGGATGAAGTAGACCAACGGTGCGGCCACCAGCCGGGAGACGGCCAGTGCCGTGTCCATCCGGTGAGCCTGCACAAGGTCGGCTGCCGGCAAACGGCTTCGAAACCTCATCAGCCCACCGATCAGACGGAGCGAGTGTGGGACTCTTCTCCGCTGGTCCCCCGGATCCAACCGGGCGACAGGAAGGAACCAGACCGACCGACCGTTGAAGGTATGCACCTCCCAGGCGCCCAGCACCCGGCCTGATCCGCCGCCGCCGGTATCGACGCCAACAACCGCCAGCTCCTGGTCCGCCGGGGCGTAAGCGCAGATCCCCCGCAAGCACGTGTCAATGCCGCCCGGAGAAGGCTTAGCCGGATCGAACTGATGAACAATTAGACGGTCGACCTGCAAAGGCCCTGATTTTTTCATGATGCTCCCCAGCTCAACATCGACTCACGAATTCGGTGGCTTTAACCAGAGACCCCTTGCCTTGACTAATAATCGGCTAGAGCACCACAGAGTCGGAAGAAAATGTTTGGAATTGATGGCCCATGCTAATCATGGCGCCATCAATAAATCTATGGAGTTCATCGAAGGCAAGTAGGAAGCCGGCTCAATCGAGTAGTTGGGCGACTGCTACTCATGCACACGCTTGTGCGACCCGAGCATCCAGTTCCGCCTCTCCAGTACGAATATCAGGCTTTCGGGTGGGGCAACCGATTGAATACCCGTTGCTGGTGAGCAATTCTTTCTCTTAGCAATTAGATTTCGCGGGACCGAAACTAGCTTTTGCCTTTTACGGCACCTGGCGCCCCGGACGTCGGTCTTATTTCCCCACCAACAGATCTATTGCGTCGCCGCGGACAGGAAATTAGGTTCCCGCGGAGACTTATTAACAATATTTCGAAAGGTCTCAGTCATGGAGTTACGAAACTACCTACGAATACTTAAACGGAACTGGCTGATCATCGTCGGTGCGACGGTAGCTGGCCTGCTTGTCGCTGGTATTGCCTCGCTGCTCACCAGGCCCATCTACACGGCCTACACCGAGCTATTCGTCGCAGTTCAGGACGTCGGCTCGGTCTCGGAGTTGCAGCAAGGCAACACTTTCATGCAGGACCGGGTACACACCTACACGCAGATGGTCGACTCGCCCCGGGTGCTTCAGCCCGTGGTCGACGAGCTCGGCCTCGATCCAGTGACAGCAGCTAACCTCTCGTCCAACGTCTGGGCAGCGAGCACACCCAACACAGTTCTGGTCGAGCTCGGGGTCAGCAACGAATCACCAGAGTTGGCAACCGCCATTGCCAACAGCCTGGCCGCGAATCTTATTACGGTGATCGACGATCTTGAGACCACCAACGTTGCGACCACGTCCCCGGTGCAACTTTCAGTACTTACCGAGGCAGCGGAGCCCACTACGCCCTCCTCACCGAACGTTGGTATGAACCTTCTAGTCGGGCTGTTGACCGGGCTTGGCATCGGCCTCGTCGTTGCCCTGCTCCGCGCCAAGTTCGACACCCGGATCAGGAGCGCCGCTGACCTACATGGAGTTACCAAGGCGCCAGTTCTGGGAATGGTCCGCTATGACGCCGCAGCCGCCGGCAACCCGATGCTGACGCAGACCGCTCCCCAAAGCTCACGTGCCGAAGCTTTCCGGCAACTTCGGACAAACCTTCAGTACACGCAGCTCACCCGTGGTTCAAAAGTAGTCCAGGTGACTTCCTCCTTGCCTGGGGAAGGCAAGACGACAACCGCGATCAACCTCGCTATTGCCATGGCTCAGGCCGGAAAGCGGGTCGCCCTGGTGGACGCGGACCTGCGGCGGCCAGCGGTCGCCGGATACCTCCAGCTTGAAAGCGATGCCGGGCTCACCTCAGCACTCATCGGACAGGCAGCTATCGTCGACCTGATGCAGCCCTGGGGGCAGAACGATCTGCAGGTGCTGACCTCGGGTCCCATTCCGCCGAACCCCAGTGAACTGCTGGGATCACCACAGATGCTCAACATCCTTGCTGAGCTTGAAGCGGCCTATGATGCGGTGATTGTGGACGCCCCGCCGGTACTGCCGGTAACCGACGCCGCCGTGCTGTCGTCAAACGGCGTCAACACGGTCTTGGTCGTGGGCGCACAGGGGGTCAACACCACGGATGTCTACGAGTCCCTGAAGGCACTGGAGCTGGCTGGCGGGCGAGTGCTTGGTCTGATCCTCAACAAGTTGCGCATCCCCGAACCGGATGCCAAGGCGCGCGCCTACTACAGCTCGGTTGTGCCACCAGCGCCTGGGTCGGCCGAGGTCGCTAATGAAGCGGGGGGAACGACGCGAACGGCTGACTATCGAAAGCCGGACCCCCGAAAACCCCTGGTCCCGCCGAAGCAGGCACCGAACGGGAACCACCCACCGAAGCGTGACCTCATCCCTGCAGGCATAGGCAAGAAGAACACCACTTCGGCCCGGGACAGCCCGTCGCCGAAGGTTTCCTCACGATCATAGGACGAGATCTCCGAGTGTCGGCAACGGCGTTCAAAGGATCACGCACCCTTTCTCCCACCGTCAATGACGCCGGTGGCACCACAACCCGGATCCGTTAGCGGATACCGCTTTAGCGGGGCCGGCGGCGTAGAAGCTCTCCTGAGACCGGAGCTTCGTCCCCAGTCGTCGTCGGCCCCTTACTCACCAAACAGGAGATGAGGACCACAATGAGTGAGTTCAGCATAGCCACCGAAACCGGGACCCGAACCCCCACCACCCACTTCGACGTCCGCTACCCGGCGACAAGCTACCGCACCAGCCGCGCATCCAAATCCCCCGTGAAATCCCGCCGCGACTGGATCCGCCCCTACCGTGCGATGCTCCGGGTGGCTGACACCCTGGTCATCTGCGCGGCTCTGGTGGTCGCCCAACTGGCGCGATTCGGAACGGGCAGAGTCCAGGTGCCGGTTGCGGACACTGCCATAGGGTACGACTTCCTTGGCCTTGCGATCGCTTTGATGTGGTTGGGTGCACTCAGCGCATTCCGAAGCCGTGACCCTCGGGTCCTCGGACTGGGAAGCGACGAGTACAAGCGAGTCATACATTCAACTCTCCTCGTCTTCGGCATTACAGCAATCTTGTTGGTCGTAGCCCAGGTCGACGCGTCTCGAGGCTATTTCGCTCTTGCCCTGCCGCTCGGAATGGGCGGTCTGGTGCTCACACGCTGGATGCTTCGGTCCTGGCTTACCCAGCAGCGAACCAAGGGACGATTCCTTTCCCGTGTCGTCGTTCTCGGGCGCCCCAAGGACGTCAAATACGTGATCAAACAGATCAGAAGCAAAACCGGTGCGGGCTACGAAGTGGTGGGGGCAGCCCTTGCCGGGCACTGCACCCAGCCGCGGCTTTATGTCGACGGCGCAGCGGTGCCCGTCGTGTCGGACCTGAACTCAGTGGTCGAGGTCCTTCCCGGATTAGGGGTTGACGCAGTGATTGTGGCCGGGCCCGTTCAGGGCGGGAGCGGGTTCATCCAGAAGTTGGGTTGGAGCCTTGAAGAATCAGACACCGAACTGGTTCTTGCTACTGGCCTGACAAACGTCGCTGGTCCAAGGATTCATGCCAGGCCGGTGGAGGGCCTGCCCCTGATGCATGTTGAGCTACCTCAGTTTGGCGGGGCCAAACATCTGGTCAAGCGCCTGTTGGATATTGCGGCCTCGGCGTTGGCACTGGTAGCCCTGCTTCCGGTCTTTGCCGTAATCGCACTGTGTATCAGGCGGGATAGTCCAGGTCCGGTCCTGTTCAAGCAGGAACGGATCGGAAGAAGCGGGGAAACCTTCACCATGTACAAGTTCCGCTCCATGGTGGTAACCGCTGAGGAAGAACTCGCAGGCCTCTTGGGCAGCAATGAGGGGTCCGGGCTGCTCTTCAAGATGCGCAACGACCCCCGCGTCACCAAGGTTGGCGGCTGGTTGAGACGCCATTCACTCGACGAACTCCCCCAGATCTGGAACGTCCTGGTCGGTGATATGAGCCTCGTTGGCCCTCGGCCACCACTTGGTCGGGAGGTGGACGGCTACGCCAAGGATGTGCACCGCCGCCTCTACATCAAACCGGGGCTGACGGGGATGTGGCAGATCAACGGCCGATCCGAGCTGAGCTGGCAGGACAGCGTCAGGCTTGACCTCTACTACGTCGAGAACTGGTCCATCACGATGGACCTGATGATCATCTGGCGCACCGCAAAAATGCTGATCAAACCGGTCGGCGCCTACTAGTCCCCTCACAGAAATCGTCTCAGTCTAAGGAAGAATTATGCGTATCTCTGTTATTGGTTGCGGATATCTAGGTGCCGTCCACGCTGCGTGCATGGCGAAGCTTGGCCATGAAGTAGTTGGAGTAGACGTCGACCAGCGAAAGGTCGACGATCTGGAGGCCGGGCGTGCACCGTTCTTCGAACCCGGTTTGCCGGAGCTTCTGGAGGAGCTTCAGTCTTCGCAGCGGTTAAGTTTTACCACCGATATGGCCGCGATTGCCGAATCTGATGTCACCTTCATCTGCGTCGGGACACCCCAACGAAAGGGGGAGTTCGCCGCTGACCTCCGCTACGTCGATGCGGCATTCGTGGCAGCTGCCGAACACCTTTCGGAGGGTAGCGTCGTCGTCGGCAAGTCGACGGTGCCCGTGGGAACGGCCACGCGGCTGTCCGAGGAACTTCGCTCGTTGGCTCCGGGCGTTGTCCTCGCATGGAACCCCGAGTTCCTCAGGGAAGGTCATGCGGTCGAAGACACCCTCAGTCCCGACCGTTTTGTCTACGGCATTCCGGATGGAACCGCTGGCGCATATGCCATGACCGCTCTCGATGGGGTCTACCAGGTGCCAATCGCCAACGGCACCCCCCGCCTGGTGATGGATTACGCGACAGCAGAGCTGGTCAAGGCCGCGGCGAACTCCTTTCTCGCCACCAAGATTTCCTTCATCAACGCGATGGCTGAGATCTGCGACAGCTCGGGTGGCGACGTGACGCTCCTCGCGGAGGCGATCGGGTTGGACGATCGCATCGGCCGAAAGTTCCTGAATGCTGGGATTGGCTTTGGCGGGGGGTGCTTGCCGAAGGACATCCGTGCGTTCATGGCCCGTGCCGGCGAACTTGGCGCCGACCAGGCCCTCACCTTCCTTCGCGAGGTTGACACCATCAACATGCGGCGACGTTCGAGGGCTGTGGAAATCACCAGGGAACTTTTGGGCGGCTCTCTCCTCGGCAAACGCATTACTGTGCTGGGTGCCGCCTTCAAACCGGATAGTGACGACGTAAGAGATTCGCCCGCCCTCAACATCGCCGCCCAGCTGCAGCTGCAGGGAGCCAACGTGACAGTGACGGACCCTGAGGCAATCGAGAACTCTGCCCGCAGGTTTCCCGAGCTCAACTATGAATCTGATCTCAATTTCGCGGTGCAGGATGCGCACGCGATTCTCCTGCTGACCGAATGGCAACAGTACCGGGATCTCGACCCGTATGCCCTTGCCGAGAAGGTGAGTGCCAAAGCGATTCTCGACGGACGTAATGTGCTTGAGCCTCTGAAGTGGCGGGCCGCGGGCTGGACCTACCGGGGAATTGGGCGCCCCTAGCAACACTCCAAGTCAACAAAATGGCACTAACTTCGTGCGCTTCGAGCGCCGGGGTTAGTGCCATTTTTTATGAGGCGTGGGTCTTCGACTGACGATGAATCCTCCCGCCCCAATGACAGAACCGTAAAAACGTGTTGTACGCTGTTACCGGTCTCTATCTGCAGCAAACCCCTCATTGCGTTAGCTCCAACTAACAGCTCCTGCTGGTTTGCCTTCCAAGATGCCGGGGCGCTTGGGGCGCCTTCGGCTTACCGCGTGGCTAAAACTGCCATGCCGACGAGAGAGTTGCACAATTAAAAAATCACTCAGTTTACTCACCGCTGCCGCAATTCTAGGCACGGGGCTAATCGTATCAACACCGGCTCAGGCCTCACAAGCAAAATTAGAGTCAGAATCCATGAGAAATGGTGGCGGAAACTATGTCATCTGGAAGACCGGCGACGGCGATACCGTCCGATCGCTCCTGACCAACGGGTCGGCCACGGGATCATTCACCGCAACTGAAGCATTCAGCACCCTGGAACTTCGCGCCGCCGGCACCTACACCGGCACCACCGCTCCGAAGGTTCGGGTGACCGTCGATGGGAAGACAGCCGGCGACATCACCCTCTCAAGTAAGTCGCAGCAAACCTACGCCCTCACCGGCGCTTGGGAATCAGGTACCCACAAGGTTGAGGTTGTGTACCTGAATGATTCGGGGCAGAACAGTGCGGTCCTGGATTATCTGGTTCCCGTCCCTGGGACCGAGGCGTCCCCCGCACCTGCACCCGCACCAACGCCAGGTCCCGCACCGAGACCAACTCCTCCTCCGACTGCTCCCGCGCCGGCTGCCAAGGACTACTCGCTGCACCCCTTTAGCTCCTCCGCCTTCTCCAACACCCCGGTGGGCCCCGCAGTGAGTTTTGCGGCTGCCGGTGATTCCCGCCACGGGGTTTTCCAACGAGGTGGAACGAACGTCAACAGCTCCCGCTGGTCCATCTCGGTACAGCAAGCAAAAACCAGCGACCCAGTGGCAACAGTCAGGGCGACTGCTGGTGGAACTCACTCGATCAGGATTCCGGTGAACGCCACCACCACTGGCGGAACAGATCAACACATGACGGTCATCCAGCCGGACAAGAAGACTGCCTACGAAGTGTGGGGGATGAAGCGCATTTCATCCACTGAGTGGACCGCCCGCTACCTGGTCAAGACCGATATCCAGGGCGAAGGCATGGCCGCCGGCGCGAGGGCCTCGGGCATCAGCCACCTCCACGGTTTGATCCGCAAGGACGAGTTAAAGAACCTGTCCATCAAACACTCAATTGCCATTGGCATCGGCAATGCCCAGCTTAAGAGCGTCAACAACGGCACGGGCGTCTGGCCGGCCCAGAAAGAGGACGGCGACTCGGCTAGGGCTTACACGGGAAACATCCCGATGGGTTCCATGTTTGCCCTGCCTGCATCCACCAACATTGATGCGCTCGGCCTGACCCCCGAAGGCAAGGCGCTAGCCCAGGCGTTGAAGGAATACGGAGGTCACGTGTTGATCCGTTCAAGCGGTGTCACGATCTACGCCGAAGCCGCGGCCGACCAGACCCAGGTCGAGTCCCTCAAAAAGGACTGGGCAAAGCTCCGCCCCCTGCTGCGCGTCGTCACCAACAACACCTCGAGCAATATCGCTGGTGCCCGCTAACCGACTGAGACAGGCCGCGACCCGGGACCACCGGGTCGCGGCCAGTTCTGTGTTCAGGCCTGAGTCTCAGGAACACCTCGCGTCGGGCGAAGTGACCGGTTAGACTCCGTAGGCCATGGTTGAACAATCCCCGTTCCGCATCCTGACGGTATGTACAGGAAACATCTGCCGCTCCCCTATGACTGAGCGGCTTCTTCAGCAGGGCCTCGACACCCAGCATCCCGGGGTATTCAGTGTTGCCAGCGCCGGGACTGGAGCAATGTCGGGGTGGCCTATCGAGTCCCGCGTCGCCGCGCAACTGGACAGTCTGGGAGTGGATCCGAGCGCGTTCGTTGCCCGATCCGTGACCGCCGAAATGCTTTCTTCCCAGGATTTGGTCATCGCCCTGACCAGGGCACACCGAAGCGAGATCCTTCGACTTGCCCCGTGGCTGCTGCAAAAAACCTTCACACTCAGGGAGCTGGGCCGACTCCTCCCCGGGGTGAGCCGCGACGAGTCGCTTCCGCCGCAGGAACAGCTTCGCAACGCACTACCCCGTGCGCTACGCGGCCGGTCAATGAGCTCTGTCGAGCCGGCAGATGACGACGTCGTCGACCCGTATGGGCGCGAGGAAGAACAGTTTCGCCATATGTTCGGCCAGGTTATCCCTGCTGTGGAAGCTATTTTGGCGTGGACCAAATAGCCACCAATGCATCACGTGGCGGGAAGTGGGCGGGGCCGGCGGAGGCTGGGGACAGAGTCTTCCATTGAAAGAATTCTCGTACACCGCCGGCCCCTGTCAGGGGCCGCTTCGTAGAGGCTGGCGTGGTCCGGAGTAGGCACACTTGGGGTATACGGCCTTTTCACGCCTTCGGAATGCCGTAGTTTTCCACGACCCCGACATAACGAGAATAATCCGCAAGTCGGCACTTTTCCCGGGTAACCACACCTTCATTTGGCGGTCCCGGTACTGATAAAAAGGGCCGGGACTACCTAACGTCTACCCGGCGCTACCAGCATAGGAGGATGATTCAACTACGAGGGCGAGGTCCTCCCGCCGGGTGATTCCAAGCTTCACATAGATCCGGTAGAGGTGTCCCTCAACGGTCCTGGGCGAAAGGGTGAGGCCCCCCGCAATCTCCCGGTTGGATGCTCCGTTGGCTGCCATCAATGCTATCTTCAGCTCCCGCCCGGTGAGATCACGAAGCTCGGTGGGCGCGACGGCCGACGCCGACAGGGGGCGCTCCAGCGCATCCCGACGACGGCGAAGGACTCTCAGCACTCCTCTGGACACGCTGGCATCTCCCTTGTCCTTGAGCAGTCGTAGCGCACGCGCCGATGCATCCACGGCAACGAAATGCTTCTGCTGTTCCTCCGCTAGATCACCCGCCTGTATCAACCGGTCAGGATCGTTGGCCAGGACCCCCGCGGCGTACTCCTGCAGCGCCCGAGCCTCCCCACCTTCGAAGGACGCCGCCAGCTCGTGGAGCCGCTTGATGAGTCGCTCGTCCCCGGTAAGAACCATAAATTCAAGGATCTCTTTCTCGCATCCCTCCATCCCCGTTGACCGGGCGCAGTCAGCAAGCCGGAACAATTCTTTGGAGAGCTCAACCGATGGGCTCTGCTGGTCCCTGGCCATAGCGACATAGGCAGCACCCAGGAGGCCTGAGGCCGCTGACCCCTTGGGCGGTGTTTGCTCAAACTCCGTTGCGAAACGTTCGGCCGTCCCGGGTTCGGACACCATCGCCGCCACCCAACTCGCTGCTGCAAGGGCGTAGGGAAGCATTGCCTGATGGTCCGATACTCGCAGCACAGTGATTGCCGGCAGAATGATCTCGTAGGCCTGCGTGAAGCGCCCCCGACGAGCACACAATACGGCGTCGAGCACTGCGATGGTGCCCCCGCTGAAAAAGCGGTCACCTATCCGTCCGCCGAAGTGTTCGTCGATGGCAGCCTCAGCGGCATCAAACTCCGCGTTATGAATTAGCAGGGAAACATGGCGCACTACCGCGAAGTTCTCTAGATCGGCTGACCCGCCAGCGTTCTGGGCAATCCTGTCAAGTGCCCGTTGCAGCAGAGCAGTACCTTCCTCGCTACGACCGGTGCTTCCCAGTGACTCCCCCAGAAGGCACAGCGCCACCGTTTCATTTAGAGGACAATTCCCGCCACTGGCCAGGAACTCCCGCATTAGCTGCTCTGATTGCCTGAAGCGTCCCTCCAGATTAAGTGCCAGCGCCCGCAACAGATTTGCGTGCCGCGAGGGTTGTCCCTGGACGAGTTCGTCTGCACGTTGCGACCAGTGGTCAGCAAGCGTATGGATGACAGCTGTGCGTCCGTCGCGCGCCAGTTCTATCTGGGCGCTGAGCACCGCCGCGCTGGCGAGAGTTTCTAAGTCCTGAGGCTGATTAAGCAGAGCGTCCAGGTCGAGGTGTCCCTCCAGCGGGAGTCGAAGAAGGAATCGTGCTCGGAGGGCCTCAACCATTGCGGCTGGTGCAAGAACCGAACCTCTGACTGCTGCTGCAAGTCTGAGGGCGGACTGATGGTCGTGGTGGATGGATGCCAATCGTGCGCCTTCGACGAGGGCTTGATCGTCGACCTCCACACCACAATCCAACGCCCAATTCAGTTGCTGGACCTGATTATGCGCTCCAGCTGTCCACGGCTCGGTAACAGAGTCAAGGAAGGCGGTGCGGAGCTCGGAACTTCGATGAGACGGCACCAGCGAACGGATGATGCGTGAGTAGAGGGGCGGGTAACATCCAATAACCTGTGGGTTTGTGGGGTCTTCGCGAACTAACCCCAATTCGATCAGGCGGTGCACCGCCGGGGATGCGCCCAACCTCGCAACGTGGTCAGTACGCTCCGGTCCTGAGAGTGCGAGGCAGTCCAGGACATCGCCTTCCGCATCCGAAAGATCCAGTATCGAGCTCTCGCCGAGGTCCCTCAGCGACTCGTCAACACCAAATGGTTCCTCAATCAGCACCCAATGTCCTTCGCGTTGGATCAAAGCCTGGGACCTCACCGCATGGCTGATAGCTGAGCGAAGAAAGAGTGGATTACCCCCCGACTCTGCAGTGAAGTAGCTTACGGCGCCCCGAACCATCCGCGCACCCAGGAGACGTTCGCAGATTTCACCTGCCTCCTGAATGGTCAACGGCTGTAGGTCGAAACGCACCAGTAAGCCGTCTTCTTCAAGCGCTGGAAGGTCGCGGTGATGCCATCCGCCGTTTATCGTCAGGGCCGCTACCTTCACCGTTCCTGCGATGGCGAGTTGGGCCAGAAGGTAGGAGCTCTCTTGATCTAGCTCGTGGGCATCGTCGATGACCACCAGCGGTACCCGTCCTGGGCATTCCTTCCGAAAGAAGCCGACCAGGGCCCGCAAAACCGACAGTGAATCCACCATGTCGTCAGACCGTGCGTCACGGAGATAGGGCGCGAGTGCGCCATACGGAATGCCCGCCAGACCCCGGGTAGCCTGGACAAGGAAAGGCGTCGAAGGGAAGGTTGACCGATCGTCCATTAGTTGCCGGGCGAGGGTACTCTTACCCATACCCGGATGGCCGTAGATCAGTGCACCAGTGCAGTCAGCCCGCTCCAGGGCCGCAGCGAGCGCGGCTTCCATCTGCCGACGACCACCATTTCTGTTGCCTGCCGTTGTAAATCGCATCTCAGGCCTGCCCCGCTGGAACTAGTTCGGTAAGTTCAGCACGGGTACACACGTTGAGTTTTGAATAAACTTGATAGAGGTGTCCCTCGATTGTTCGAACTGACACGCACATTCTTTGCGCGATCTCCCGATTGGTCGCTCCAGCTGACGCGGCAATAGCGATTTCCCGTTCGCGCCCGGTCAGGGCTTCGAGGCGGCCTCCGAACGAGCCGTTCTCGTCGATGCCCGGGAGCACTTCCCTTACCCGTCGTTGGACATGGCGGATGAGTCTCCTGTCCGGCGATTGCACTGCAGTCTGAAGAGCGGTTTGGGCTGCTTCTTTCGCAAACATGGTGTCGCCGATCTTAGCCGCAAGCTCCATCGACTGGATCAGAAGCTCACAGTCCCTGCTGGCCAGTCCCTTCGCGTAAGTTTCGCTTAACCTGGCGAAGCTCCCTTGAAGGTGAGCTGAAATTGCGCTCAACGGTCCGATCGCCGACCGATCGCCTAGCCGTGCGGCACGACACACGGCCATTAGCTGGAACACTGCTACCCCTCGTTTAGCGTCCTCATCAGCAAACGCGAGCAGGTCCTTCGCCGCCGCTGCCTTCGACTCGGTATGTGAGGCGGCCACCAACTGGAAGTAGCGTGCCATGCGTCGCACCTTCCAGGGGCTGCTCGGCCCCGCTTCGCTGAGTGGCAGGAAGTTGATGACTTCCGGCAGATTTCGGGTGGAAGCGTAGCAGTAGCTCAGACCCGCAGCGGCGGCAGGCCTAACACCAAAGGGATCACTGATGCGAAGCTGGTCAAAGGTGGGGGTGAGGATCGCCAGTGCCTCTTCAACCCGGCCCTGATGGGCGTGGCCGAGTGCCCGTGAGACCTGTTCATAGGATCGGGGTGCAAGATCAACTGCGGACAGGTCGGTGAGTGCCAGATCGCGAAGGTGTGCCACGCTACCGGCCTCGCCCAGCAGGCGGTGCGTCTCCCAGACCTGGACAAAAGCGAGCTCCCGGGTCTTGCTGGTTGTTTGATTGACCCGTAAGAAACTGGCGAGGCTTCGCGCCAACTCCATTGCCTCAGCCTGACGTGCCATCATGGTCCATGCCTCACACAGCAGCGTCTGGATCCGTGCCTGCGCGTCGGCCGGACGAGGTGTGCTGGGCTCGTTCTCCTCGGCGAGGAGGAGCGTAACCTCAGCATATGAGCCGTCGAATGCCGCCGTTTCGGCGCGGGCAATCAGGAGTTCGTCTTCCAGTGCAGCAGCGGTTGCTGGTAGCAGCCCAGCCGCACGTTGCGTCTCGAGAAGGCTGGCTGCCTGGTCGAGAACCTCCAACAGCGACCCCCGCCCAAGCCGCTGGTTTAGCTCAGACCGCAGAATGGCGAGCCTGACCTGGCTGGCGATCTCGGTGGTCTGGGTTGCTTCGGTGGCTTCGGTGGCAAGAGGAACCAACAGCGCCGCCGTGAGTTGCTCGGCCTCATCGAAACTTCCGAGGGCAAGGAGTGCGCGTAGCGCTTCTACGGCCAGTGAAACGTGGCTGGTTGCCGCTCGCCGGTAGGAGCACACACCCAGCGCCTCACTGTAGCTTCCCTGATCATTCAGTTCCTGAGCGGCCTCGACCGCCTGGCCTACCGCGAGGTCTGAACCGGCCCGCATCAACCACGCAGCGCGATGCACGGGGTCAAGCCCTCGACTCTCCCAGCCATCCGCAGTGGAGCAGAGCTGTGCATACAAGGCACTTGCTTCATCGGTTGAAATTCTGCTGAGACAATTGTCGGAAAAGACCAGACTGGCACAGGTCACAGTCGCCTGGAGGTCACGACCTACCGTGATCAGCCCGGCCCGCTGCAGACCGTCGACATCGTCGCCATGCACGAAAGACAAAAGGAACTGCTTCGGCAGACCACCACTGAGCGCAATGAGGTTTCCGGCGGTGCGACCTGGAGAACCAACCCCCTGTCCCACCGGAGAAGAGTTCGACACCGCCCCGTCTTGAATGTTGATTCCCGGCACTATCACCCAGGACCTGTCACTGGGAATCACGATGCCCCGCCTCGTCAGATCCTGGAGCGCAGCACGGATCAGACGTGGCACGCCGCTGCTCCGCTTCAACACCGCTCGAACCACTTCGCTGGATGCGGGACCTTCTAGCTCGGCCTGGACGAACATTCCCGTTTCCTTGAGGGAGAGCTCGTGGAGATCCACGCGACGCAACGACCCATCCCGCCACAGGCTCATGAAGGCTGAATCCGCCTGGGCGAAGGCGCCAGTTGCCAGCAGCAAACGGGCAGTTCTTGTTGCTGCGAGCTGCGCGATCACTGTCGCGGACTGAGGATCGAGTAGTTCCGCATTGTCGACGGCTAGCACTGCGGTCTTGCCATCTGCCAACCGATTAATCAGTTCAGTGATGCTCTGGATCAACTTCACCGGATGGCCAAGACCGGTTGGGTCCACTTCGGACAACAACGAAATTAGCGCACCATAGGGGGTGTTCGACGTTGCCTCGGATCCCCTGATTCGGATGACTTTTGTCGAGGGCGCCAGCTCTGAGACGAGTTCCTGCAGCAAGGCAGTCTTCCCTATCCCGGCACTGCCCACGAGGACTACGCCTGCTGACAGCGGCGACATCACTGCGCGTTTCGCCTGACTCAATTCCTCAGACCGTCCAACAAAGAACGGCTGGGCTGGCGCCCTCACGAGTCGCCGCCGACAGATGAGCTATTTTCGCCACAGCAACAGCAAATATTGAGAGACCCCATGAGACCCGTTCCTTTTCCCCAGATTGAATAGCAACAAGACCGAGTCTAGGAAGGTGTGAACAGGACCACACGAGTAGCCACTACTGGAAAAACACGTGGGCTACTCACTCGATGGGTGGCCCGGGGGCGCGGGACACTACTCGATCTGTGCTGGTGCACCACTTAGCCAGCGGGAATCGGCCCACTAGAAAGCGCCAGGCTCAGGCAGGTCCTCGCGTCGGCTGATGCCAAGTTTCGCGAAAATCCGGTACAGGTGACCCTCGACGGTCCGCACTGAGACACCGTGTTGGGAAGCTATTTCCCGGTTCGAATAGCCTTGGGAGGCCAGCGTCACGATGTCCTGTTCACGTCGGGTCAGCCTCGTGCCTGAGTCCGTGTCGGTGCTGGCTGGGCTCCGAAATCCTTCAAGACCGACCGTCAGGTCGTTCAGCTGGAGTTGCACAGCTCGGGAGTGCTGGATGTGGCCGTCGCGGGTCAGATGATCAATGGCCTGGCCGAGGCATTCAGCCGCGATCAAGAGGTATCCGGCCGTTTTGGCACTTTCGGCGACCGTCTCCAGCGATTGGGGATCCCTGGCCAGCATCGCCGTCGCCATCGCGTGCAACACAACACCTTCGCCGCCGTCGAAAGCTGCCGTCACATCCTGCAGCCTGGCCAGCGACCCGGTATCCCCAAACCGCACGGCGAGTTCCAGAGCGGTGGCAGCCAATGTCAGCATCCCCGCGGCCTCTGCTTCCCCGGCGATCCTGCGTAGTTCAACGATGCTGCGCGTTGCGCCGACAAACAGGGAGTTGCCTGCAGCGGAATACGCTTCACCAAGCAGCCAGGTCTGGGCAGGCCCGCCTCGGGACATCGATTGGAATTCGGTTACGTACCTCCGCGAGCCGGCGGTGTCGCCCACCATCGCGCACGCGTAGGCAGCAAGCCCGGTGGCCAGAGGCAGCAGTTGAGCAATGTCGGTTTCCCGAAAGCCTTCTACCGCGAGGATAAGCCGTTTACGGGCCGTCCTCATTTTTCCCTGGCGCAGGGCAACGAGCCCGTCCGAGAACTCCAGCACCCCACCGAAATAGACCAGCCCGCCGTTCGCCGACTGCGAGTATTCCTGGAGTAGCTCGCGCACCTCCCCCCAGCGGCCCGCATGAGTCAAGGCGGCTCCGTGGCGGGCCAGCACAAACTCCCGATGGCCCAGGTAGGAATGTCCTCCCTCAGCGACGATTTTCAGTGCGGTGGCGGTTGACTCGGTCCCTAGCGCTGGGCGGCCGGTAGAATACTGGGCCTCCCCGAGCAGAGCGTGAGCCATCAGGCTCGTCTCCTCCGTTCGGTTGACAGCTGAGAGCACTGCGCGAATATCCTTCTCAGCTTTAAAGTAGTTCCCTTCCAGGTTGAGGGCGAAACAGTGAAGGAGCCGGCAGCCCAGACGTGACACGGCAACGGACAGGGCGGCTTCTTCTCCCCTTGCGCTCTCAATCGAGGTGACCAGGGTTTCCCACCGTCGCGCGTCACTTCGGATGTCAGCCGGTCGGCTGCCATCACGCATCCTGAGGTCGACCGAAAGCAGCGTTGCCTCTTTCGCTAGCCGGAGGCTGTCACAGGCAACCAGCGCCTCATCGACCAGTTCCCTGGCGTAGGCAAACTCCCCGTGGGTCATCCTGGCCCGTGCAATCTCGACCAACGCCCTGGCCTTCAACGTTGAGGACCGGACCACGCGTGCCGCACGCAGGGCGAATTCCGGGTTGAAGAGACGATTGGCAACGATCGCAGCCCGAAGTAGCGTGTCGTCCTCCAACACCGCACCACAGTCGAGTCCCCACGACACACTTCGCAGGAGACCATCGACGGAATTGGTATGACCAACGCTGGACTCGAGAACCCGCCGCCGAATAGCGCGGCTGCGGCCAATTGGCACCCTGGCACGAATCACTTCACCGTAGAGGGGATGCCCCAGGCTTACCCTGGGATCCAACCCGCCGGGCATCGCGATGAGTTGGTCCTTTAGCAGCTTGCTGACAGCCTGTTCATCGCTGCAGTTTCGCAGCACGTCGAGAGCGATCGGCTCAGCAAGGGCGACCGTTTCGAGAACCTCGACCTCCTCAGCGGTCAGCCCACGGAGCTGGCCTTTGATCAGATCGGTAAGCCGCAGGTTGATTTGCGGTAATTCACCCGAGAGACACCAGACCCCGTTGCGCAACACCAGGTACTTGTCCCGGGTCCCTTCGCTGAGAAGGGCGAGAAGGAACATCGGGTTCCCGGCTGTGGTGCGCGCCAGAACTGCGCTCACGCTGGAGAGGACCTCTGCACCGAGCTCTCGGAGACATAGTTCGTGGATTTCCGAGGTAGTCAGCGGTTCGAGGACGAACCGGGGGAGCAACCCCTCACGCCACAGCGCCACAAACTCGGACGGCGGCCCCGGTGTGGAACGGGAGAAGACCAGCACCTTGGCGCGGCGGGTTGCAGCCAGTTGGGCAAGTAGTACCGAGCTGCCATCATCGAGGTCCTGGGCATCATCAACGACCACCAAAGGAAGTGCTGCACCTGCAGCCTGATTCCCGAGGCGGGCCAGGAGCCTGCGGTAGATTCCCACGGGTGAGCCGGCCTCCGCTGCTGACACATCGGCAAGGAACGGCGCCAGTGCCCCAAACGGTACTTGTTTCAGCGAGGGTCTTGCCCTGACGTTGAGGGCATCGCGACCGCCGTCCGAGTCACTCACCAAAAGGCGTGCGAGGGCCGTTTTGCCCAGTCCCGGCTCCCCCACCACCAGCACGCCGAAATGCTGCTTGTCGCCGAGGGTTTGCACGATGCTCGCTACCAGCGATTCCCGCCCCACGAGCGAATTCATCCCGGGCTCGGAGCGGGTCTCCGGATCGCTGCTATCCAAGGATAGCCCGGAGTTGTTGACGGTTTCTTACCTCAAGTTTTGCGTATACCTGATGCATGTGCGCTTCAACAGTTCGGACCGAAACGGTGTGAGCTTCCGCAATGTCCCGATTCGATGCTCCGTTGGCTACCTCTAGGGCGATAGTCCGTTCCCGTTCAGTGAGTTGGTCGAGTAACCGTTGCCGCGCTTCGGCCCCCAACTGACCGATAGCAGCAAAAATGCTGCCCGTGTCAGTGCTCACCTCGTCGTCCCCTGCGCCATGCGACAAGGTGCGAGCAAGCTCTGCTGCATCATGGGCAAGCCGATAATTGCCACTGTCAGCGGCAGACCGTGCAGCCTTGAGGAGCTGGTCGGAATCGCCCGAGGCTACTCCCTTGCCATAAAATGCACACGTCCGGGCGAAGACGCCCTGCCCATCACGACCAGTCGTGGCGAGCCGATCGGCAACTTCGGTGAGCCCGAGCTGGACGGCCTGGCAGAGGAAGAACAGCTCATGCCCCCTGTTGCCCTGCTGCCGATCCTCATCGGCCATGCTCAGCATGTCGTGTGCCACTTCGAGATCATCACGGGTGGCGGTTGAGGCGAGTGCTGCGAAGTACTGAGTGGCCCGCAAGGTCCGCCAGTCCAGCCTGTGCCCGTCCAGGTCAACGTGTTTCAGGTGCCCGAGTGCTGCCTGAAGATCTCCCACCAAGGTGAAAGCGTATGCGGTCGCAGCCTCTGCCAGGACCCTCAGTTGGTGCCGGTCGCTAATACGTAGCTGGCTGACGGCTGGAAGCAGCTTCGTCAGCGCCTCGGCGCCTCTGCCCGCGTACGCGTTGAGGCATCCCTCTGCCAGTTCAGACGACGACCCGTCATACTTGCCCGCGATCGACTGCTCGTCGTGATGGTGCAGGATCGACTCGCACTGGCTCCAGTTTCCGGAGACCAGCAGCACCGAAAACATCCGTGCCTGAGCTGCCTCAGCCACCAGCGGATCATCCGTGTCGTCAGCCAGATGTGACACCACTGACTGGCACACCCGGATTGCCTCATCCTGGTGCCCGGTAATACATAGTGCTTCAGCCAGCCAGGAACACAGTTCGTGCCGCATTGTTGGCTGCATAGTCGAATGCTTTTTCAGGAGGTCGTTGACTGGAGCCAGAATGTCCTGGTACTTGCCGTTGTAAGCGTTCAGTTCGGCTGCCAGCAGCTCGGTCTCAAGCAGAAGATCGGTCGCCCCCTGCGTGCCCTTCACGAGTTCGGCATTTACTCGCTGGCGGACCTCAGCGATCAGGTCATCCACTTCGGTGTACCGCTCATGAAGCCGGGTGAGCAGCCGACATCTGAGGAGCCGAACCTTTACCCAGTTGTCAAGATCATGGTGCTCGTGGCCCACTTCGATCTCGCGGTCAAGGATGGCCACCGATCTGGTGATCTTGCCTTGAACTCCGTATGCCCAGGCTTCCTCGATAGCGAAATCCGCTGATCGTGCGGCGGTCGGCACCGTCTGCAGGAACCGTTGCGCCCCGGCGGAGTCAAAGTGGCGATTTGCCAGCCGTGCAGCCTCCAGTGCTGCTTCGGGCGCGATCTTGATACCGTTCTCCAGGCACCAGTGGGCATACCTGATCCTGCTAATGGCTGGCATTGGGCGACTGAGGATTGACGCTGCGAGTGTCGTGAGAAGCTCTGGCTTGGGGGCGCCCGCCATCTGCTGGCCGATGACGTCCCCGACCAGGCTGTTGGCAAACCGAACGACCGGACTGAGCGCGTGATTGACTTCAATAAGTCCGGATTCCAGCAGTGAGTCAATTGAGTCGGAGTCCACGAAGTCCGCGAGCATTTCTAGCGGAAGCGCCCCCATGATCGACACAATCTCCGCAGCGGCGCGCTGCGGCGGTGGCAGCCTGGACAGGCGCTCGATAATCCACTCGGTGAGGGATCGCCCCACTTCAGGGGACTTCTCTGAACCGTTCACCCAGATTCCGTCCTGCTTAACCAGATATCCTGAGTCTCTTTGCTCGCGGCTGGTGGCCTGCAGGAACAAGGGATTGCCGCCGCTCGCGTGCCACATATCAACCACGACGGCCCGCGCTACCGGTCCTCCCAATCCGGCGGTCAGTAGCTCGGCGGTGGCGCTGAGATCCAGCGGCTCCAGGTCGACACGCTTTAGGAGCCCGTCTTTCCACAGGTCGCAGAACTCTTCTGGTGCGGCGCTGAGGCTTTGACACACAACCAGAACCTTTACCGCGTTGATCCTGGCCAGGTGGGCTATCGCCATGGCCGATGAGCCGTCGAGTGCTTCAGCGTTGTCTACCAGCATGAGTGTCTGGCGGCCGTCGTTGCGGACCGAAAACAGTGTCTGCAATCTCCGTAGCAGCAGTAGCGGGTTGGCGACGGCGTCGTCGCTCAACTCGCTGAGCACAAAGTTCAGGGCGCCATAGGGCATTCCCGCGGCGCCGGTCGTACCCCGAACGTAGACCAGCGCAAAGCCGTCCTCCGCTTGACGGGCAATGTGTTGTGCCAGAGAGGTTTTCCCGATCCCGGCCTGGCCGGTGAGGATCGCGCCCCTGAACCGCTCATTCCGCAAAGCAGCCAGCAGTGAAGTGATCTCGTCCTTTCGGCCGACCAGCGGCCAACTTCCTTGCACCCCAAACATAGCGCCCCACTACATGGTGCAGGCCGACACGGCGAGTCGTCCCAGCCCGACAGATTTAACGGTGTTGTGTCACTTCACCGCCGGTTTCCGCTAGCGCCTCCGAGTCCGCCTCGACGGGCGCATGCGTTAGTGGACAACGATACGCCGGGGAACGGAATATGGCACGGGAATTTAGAAGAACCTTTTACCTCGGTCCAAAAGGACCAGCTACCAAAGACAGCAAAAAAGGGACCGACGTTGGGATGGGGGTGGCCCAGTCTCAGAGGCCGCCCAACGTCGGCCCCCGCATTTGGGGCCTACTAGGCCTGACGCGGTTTGGGCTTTAGCTGTCCCTGACCGGTGGTCGTGAGTATATTTTATACGCTATTTCCCAGCGGAGTGGAACTTCTGCTGAGCGCTGACAAGCCCATCCACGATGAGAGATTCCACCGCGTCGGCTGCATCTTCCAGGAGGAACGCTAGATCCTTCTTTTCCACCGGGCTGAAATCCCTGAGCACGTGATCGGCGGCGTCCTGGCGGCCCGGCGGGCGGCCCACTCCGACCCTGACCCGAAGGTAGTCCTTGGTTCCGAGTGCCTTGGAAATGTCGCGGAGCCCGTTGTGTCCGCCTTCACCGCCTCCGGTCTTCAGTTTGACCGTGTTGAAGTCGATGTCAATCTCATCATGCACCGCGATAACGCGCTCGGCGGGAATGTCGTAGAACCGACACAGCGCGTTCACCGGGCCACCTGTCAGGTTCATGAAGGTCAGCGGCTTGGCGAGCACCAGCCGCGGCCCGCCCAGACCTAGCCGCCCCTCAAGCACGGCGGCATGAGCTTTGTGGCTTTTGAACTTTCCGCCCAGCCGCGCGCCCAGGACATCGAGAACCATCTGTCCAACATTGTGCCGGTTATGGCTGTAGCCGGGCCCGGGGTTGCCGAGCCCGACTACAAGCCAGGAGTCAGTCGCCATGAATGCGCCGGAGAAGTGGCTACTCGCCTTCTTCTGACTTCTCGCCGGAGGCAGCTACAACGTCGCCTTCTGCAACTGTCTCTTCGTCATCTTCGCCGAGGTCCTGGACGGTCGGCTCGCTGATGTTGACGATCAGGGTGTCGTCTTCGATCAGCAGGGTGACGCCCTTCGGCAGTACGATGTCCGAAGCGTGGATGTGCTCGCCGACGGTGCGTCCCTCGACGTTGACGGTCAGCGAATCCGGTAGGTGGGTTGCTTCTGCTTCAACCTCAACCGAGGTGTGCTCAAGGTTCATCACGGCACCCGGTGCCAGTTCGCCTTCGACGTGGATGTAGACGTCAACAGTGACCTTCTCGCCGCTACGAACGGTCAGGAGGTCAAGGTGCTCCACGATGCGCTTCAGCGGGTTGCGGACCACGTACTTGGCAAGGGCGAGGTGCTTTTCCCCTTCGACGTCGAGGGTAAGCAGGGCGTTGGAGGTCCGCAGGGCCAGCGTGGTGGCCTTGGAAGGCAGCAGAACGTGGATGGGATCGGCGCCGTGGCCGTAGATGACCGCGGGGATTTTGTCCTCGCGGCGTGCGCGGCGGGCTGCACCCTTACCGAATTCGGTGCGTACTTCTGCGGGAAGTGTGAGGTCAGACATTGAGTCTCCTGTGTTGACGAGTAGTGGATCGTTGCTGGGCAAACGATCGGCATCTGTCTAGAAACAGTCAACACGCTTAGTGTTGGACTCTCGTCACTAGCCACCGTCGATCACGGAACGAATCCCGGAGGTACCGGGATGCTCCCTCGCCTAGGCATCGCGTTCAATCTTACAGCACCCTGAGCGTCCGGAAGGACACCGCCGAAGCCCGGAAACCGGCGTCGTCATCTGGTGTTCCTCATGATCCTCTATTGTGTGACACGTACCGTTGAAATCGAGGACTCCCGGCGGGTTTCCCGAGGAAACCCACCTAGGCCGTACGAAGGATCAGCATGCGAATATCTGTTATCGGTTGTGGGTACCTTGGCGCGGTTCACGCGGCCTGCATGGCGAAGTTGGGACACGAAGTCGTCGCAATCGATGTGGACGAGCGGAAGATCAGCGAACTCCAGGCTGGCCGGTCCCACTTTTTCGAGCCCGGTCTGCCGGAGCTTCTTCACGAAGTCCTCCAAACCGGCCGGCTAAAATTCAGCTCAAACATCGCGGATGCCCGGGGTTCGCAGGTGCATTTCCTCTGCGTAGGGACGCCGCAGCGGAAGGGCGAATACGCCGCCGACCTGAAATACGTGGACGCTGCGTTCTCCTCGCTCGTTGACGCGCTTGAGGCCGGAAACCTGGTGGTCGGGAAGTCAACGGTTCCAGTGGGCACTGCTGCGCGGCTCGCCGATGACCTGTTGGAGAGGTTTCCCGAAGCCACCCTGGCGTGGAACCCTGAGTTCCTGCGAGAGGGCTTCGCCGTCAAGGACACCCTTAGCCCCGACCGACTGGTGTACGGAGTGCCGTCCGGCGAGGACGGGCATCGGGCCACCGAGCTGCTTGATGAGGTGTATGCGGGACCGATGGGGCTGGGCACCAGGAGGCTGGTTGTCGACTATGCCACCGCTGAACTGGTCAAGTCGGCGGCGAACTCGTTCTTGGCAACCAAGATTTCTTTCATCAATGCGATGGCGGAAGTATGCGACGCAGCGGGAGCGGATGTCACCCTCCTGGCGGACGCCATCGGGATGGACGACAGGATTGGCCGCAAGTTCCTCAACGCGGGCATCGGTTTTGGCGGGGGCTGTCTTCCCAAGGACATTCGTGCGTTCATGGCACGAGCGGGCGAGCTCGGCGCTGATCAGGCCCTGACCTTCCTTCGGGAGGTGGATGACATCAACCTCCGACGCCGGATCAGGGTCGTCGAGCTGACCCGCCAGTTGGTGGGCGGATCGCTCCTCGGGAAACGGATCACTGTGTTGGGGGTAGCGTTCAAGCCCAATAGCGACGACGTCAGGGACTCCCCCGCACTCAGTATCGCTGCCCAACTCCAGCTTCAGGGCGCTGACGTGACAGTTACCGATCCGGAGGCTCTGAGTAATGCGAAGGGTCGTTTCCCGGAGCTAACCTACGAGCCCGATTTCAATGCGGCAGTCACCAAAGCCAACGCCCTGCTGGTCCTGACTGAATGGGATCAGTACCGCTCACTGAATCCGGCGGACCTGGCTTCGCAGGTAACGAGCAAAAACATTCTTGACGGACGTAACGTTCTGGATCCAGTCCAGTGGCGGGCCGCTGGGTGGACCTACCAGGGTATCGGGCGGCCGTAACGGCCATCCCGATACCCCAATCAGTCGACTCTAGGCGTTGCCGTCAAAGAGACTGGTGACGGATCCGTCGTCGAACACTTCACGGATTGCCCGCGCGATCAGCGGCGCAATTGAGAGCACGGTGAGCTGCGGGAACCGCTTTTCGGATGGGATGGGCAGGGTGTTGGTCACCACTACCTCGCGGGCGCCGGACTCGGAAAGACGGCGGGCCGCCGGGTCCGAGAACACGGCGTGGGTCGCGGCAATGATGACATCCTTGGCGCCCGCGTTCTTCAGAACCTGGACCGCCCCGGAAATGGTCCCGCCAGTATCGATCATGTCGTCGATCAGCACACAGGTCCGTCCCTCGACCTGACCCACTACCTGCTTGGAGACGGCCTGGTTGGGAACCGTGAGGTCGCGGCTTTTGTGCACGAAAGCCAGCGGTGACCCGCCCAACCGCTCGGCCCACTGCTCGGCTACCCTGACCCGGCCGGTGTCGGGGGACACCACGGTGACGTTGTCGGCGTCGACCCGGGTGCGGATGTAGTCAGCGAGCAACGGAATGGCCATCAAGTGGTCTACGGGACCGTCGAAGAAGCCCTGGATCTGCGAGGTGTGCAGGTCAACGGACATGAGCCGGTTGGCGCCGGCCGTCTTGTACAGGTCGGCGACGAGCCGCGCGGAGATCGGTTCGCGGCCGCGTCCCTTCTTGTCCTGCCGGGCGTAGGGGTAGAACGGGGAGACAACAGTGATCCGTTTGGCCGATGCCCGCTTCAGCGAATCGATCATGATGAGCTGCTCCATCAGCCAGTTATTCAGGGGCGCCGGGTGTGCCTGGATAACGAACACGTCGGTGCCGCGCACGCTCTCGCCGGATCGAACGTAGATCTCGCCGTTCGCGAAATCGTAGGCGGAGATGGGCAGCAGCTCGGTGCCAAGTGCTGCAGCAATTTCCTCCGCAAGTTCCGGGTGGGCCCGGCCAGAGGCCAGGACCAGTTTCTTCTCGCCGCGTGCGGTGATCTCACTCATGAACGGTCGCTTTCGTCAGTGCTGGTGATGCTGCTGGTGGATTCACCGGTGGCAAGTTTTTCGGGAGCGGCCGCTTGGGCCGCGTTTGCGGCTGAGCTGCCGGGGCGTTTGGCCTGCACCCAGCCCTCGACGGTGCGCTGGGGTGCGACGTTGACAGCAAGTGCGCCCGGCGGAACCTCGTTGCGCACAATGGCGCCGGCGCCAGTGTAGGCGCCGTCGCCGATTGTCACCGGGGCGACGAAGACGGTGTTCGATCCGGTGCGGACATTGCTGCCGATGGTGGTGCGGTGCTTGTTGACGCCGTCGTAGTTGGCGGTGATGTTGCCGCAGCCGATGTTCGTGTCCTCACCGATCTCGGTGTCCCCCGCGTACCCGAGGTGTGACAGCTTCGATCCGCGACCGATGATGACGTTCTTCGTCTCGTAGAATGCCCCGATCTTGCCGTCCTCGCCGAGGACCGTTCCGGGTCGCAGGTAGGTGAACGGGCCAACGGTGGCACGGGCGCTGATAGCGGCACCGGATCCATGGGTCCGAAGCACTGTCGCCCCTTCCCCCACCACCACATCGGTGAGGGTGGTGTCAGGGCCGACGACGGCGTCGCGCGCAATCTCGCAGGCGCCGTGAAGCTGGGTGCCAGGCAGGATCGTGACGTCCTCTGCCAGCTGCACCGAGGTATCGATCCAGGTGGTGGCGGGGTCGATGATTGACACACCGGAGCGCATCCATCGGGTCAGGGTGCGACGGTTGAGCTCGGCGCCGAGGGCTGCCAGCTGCACGCGGTCGTTGGCTCCCTCTACCTGCCAAGGATCGTCGGAGACGACGGCGGCGACCCTGCCGCCCCGGTCTGAAGCGATGCCTAGGACATCGGTCAGGTACATTTCGCCTTGGGAATTCCCTGCGGTGACTGAGGTGAGGGCGCTGCGCAGAATTGCCGCGTCAAACGCGTAGATGCCCGAGTTGATCTCGTTGATGGACCGCTGGGCGTCGGTGGCATCCTTGTGTTCGACGATGCCGGTGACAGTGCCGTCGGCGGCCCGCAGAATCCGCCCATAGCCGGTAGCGTCCTCAAGAACGGCGGTCAGCACGGTCACCGCGTTGTCCTTGGTCGAGTGGGATTCAACCAGCTGAGCGAGAGTGTCGGCTGTCAGCAGCGGCACGTCGCCGTAGGTGACAACTATGGTTCCTTCGAGGGGCGCCCCGGCGGCCCGGTCAAGTGCGTCAAGCGCTACCTGGACTGCTCGACCGGTGCCTGGCACATCGTCCTGGTCGACGATGACCGCTCCCGGGTCGAGGCTGGCAATGTGGCTGGCGACGAGGTCTCGTTCGTGCCGGACCACGACAGCCATTGCCTCGGGGACCACTCCCCTGGCCGCGGCCATGGCATGCCCCACCATCGATCGCCCGCCCAGAGTGTGGAGGATCTTCGGTGTACGGGATTTCATCCGGGTACCCGCGCCCGCGGCGAGCACGATGACAGCGGCCGGGCGAAGGGCTCCTGCCTCTGAGTCTGATACCTGGGGATGCGTGTTTGAGGTCTGCGGACCCATTGAGGAGACACTCCTGCCTGTAGTTTCTCTGTCAACCGGAAAAGTACAGGCTCACACCGGCAATACTACCCGCGGCACTACCGCCCGACAGTTCCGCCCATAGGATTCGAACCTATACTCCACAGCTCCAAAGGCTGGGGTGCTGCCATTACACCAGGGCGGACTGCGCTGAAGGAACTGACTAATTTCCGTCCCTAAGCGCGGTTATCCAGTTTGCCACGAGTCGGGGGCATCCTGCGACTTGGTAGCCCCCATCCGGTCAGTCCGTGGCGAAGTGGGCAGAGTCACCTCGGTTGGAGCCAATCCATGCCCCCTTGGAACCTATACGTGGTCCGCAAGCAGCATTTCTCCTGCTGCTACCCAGTGGGATGCACCGGGTTCGGACACCTTGACCTGCTGCGTCTCACGGCTTGGCGGGTGGTCAGCGGGCGGTCCGGTGCCTGATCTTCGGTGCTGATTTCTGGTGCTGAAAAATAGTTGAGAAAGTTTTTCTGGTGGCCCTGAATCGGCCCCTATTTTGTCAGTGCTCGATGATGGAATAAAGGTATGAAAGGCAGCGACGCTTCTGCTCCCGGATCGGGATTCTCCCCCGAATCTGGCCCCGGTTCTGGCCCCGGTTCCGTCTTCGAGAGCGGGTCCGCGAACACTGCTTCGGGGAGTGCGGGTGGGTATGGTCCGGGCGGTCCGCTGGGCGGGGAAGCGACCTGGACCGCTCCGACGGCTTCGACGGCTTCAACGAATCCCGCCGATCCCGCCGATCCTCTTGATCCTGCCGCGCCTGAGGCCGCTCCGGAGGCCGCCCCGGACGCCGCTTTGGAGGCCGCTTCGACCGGGCCGGGGGCTCCGGTGCCGTTGTCTGGCCAGGTATCGGTCGCGGCGATGGTGACGTTGAACGCGGGGCAGACCGTGAACCTGCTCAAGACGCTCTCAGCGTTGCGGTCCTGGGTCGACGCGCAGGAAGCCAAAGCGGCCACCCATCTTTATGACCTGATGGCCGAGGAACACCCCTGGGCCGAAGACCTGGACCGTGTTCATGCCCTGGCCGGATCGGAGATCAGCGCCGCGCTGCGCATCCCGGAACGGACCGCGGGGTTTCTCCTGGATACCAGTGAACTACTGACCCGTGAGTATCCGGCCACGCTGCGCGCGCTGGAGGACGGAAGGCTCTCCCAACGCCATGCCACGGCCGTCGTGCAGGAAGCGATCAGCATCCCCAATACCGTCCCGGCGGTTACCGCCGCGTTTGAAGCCCACCTCATCGGTCTGGCTTGCCAGACTACGGTGGCGAAGTTCACCCGCCAAGCCCAACGGTTACGCGAAGCCTTACACCCCGAGTCGACTACCTTGCGGCGCCGGAAAGCGCTTCAGGACCGTCGCGTGTATTTGGTGCCGGTCCAGGACGGGATGGCCTGGCTCCAAGCCTTCCTGCCCACCGAACAGGCCGCCGGGATCTTCCACCGCGTCGACACCGCAGCCCGTAACCTGCAGGGCCCCGACGAATCCAGGACCCTCACCCAGCTCAGGGCCGATGTCCTGGTGGATGTCCTCACCAGCGCCGGACCCACCGGACACATGAGTGACGCACCCGACCCCGCTGCTAACCCCGCTGCTGCCGCTGGTGCTGACCGGGGCGGGCCGGGAACAGCTAGTCGGCCGGGGGAGGCCAGTACGTTTTGGGGTGTGCAGGCGAAGGTGTTTGTGACCGTCCCGGTGATGACTCTCCTCGGCGGGGACACACCGGGTGAGTTGGAAGGCTATGGTCCGCTTGATCCCGAGACGGCCCGGAAGCTCGCCGGGCACGCACCATCGTTCACCAGGATCCTTACCCACCCCTTTACCGGGGCCAGGCTGGGCGCTGATGCGACCACGTATCGGGTCCCGCAGGACCTGAAGGATGCGGTCCGGGTTAGGGACGGGACCTGTCGGCATCCGGGATGTAACCGGTTGGCGGTGTTCTGCGAACTCGACCACACCACACCCTGGTCCCAAGGAGGAAAAACAAGCTACGGGAATCTGGCGGCCCTGTGTAAACGTCACCACATGTTCAAAACCGAAGGCTACTGGCACTACCAACAACCAGACCCCGGGACCATCATCGCGATCTCACCACTCGGCGAAACCTACCTCACCACCGCCGACCCACCACCAGCACCACCACACCCGGTCCCAGACCCGGACCCTGCACCCTTCTAGTTTTCAGCCGGGGTGTGTCACGGGGTCAGGACAGGGCCTTATCTGGGTGGGATACCGCTGAGACTCGAGTTGGTCGGCTATCCCAGCGGGTCCAATTATCCGAGGGAATGGACAGTCAAAGCAGCGGTGGACACAGCGACAGCTGAGATTGCCAACAGCGACACTGCCGCCAGCTTGTATCCGGGAGTAAGAACCCGCGGACCTCTCCGGCTACGCCCGTGCGGACCCCGGAGCCAGTTGGACCTGCGGATCGGATCCTCCACCAGATGGTAGGTGTAGATCGCCGCAAGGGTGATGGCTACTGCATAGGCTGCCCGTTCAACCGGACCGTCACCCAGCATTGTGGTCCCCAAAACGATGACTGGGACATGCCAGAGGTACAACGAGTAGGAGATGGTCCCGACATAGGTCGACACCGGATTCGTCAAGGGCCACAGTGGGGGTGCCTGGCCACTGGTCCCAGCAACGATCACGGCCGCCGTCGAAAGGACCGGCAGTACAGCCCACGGGCTGGACAGGCCCGAGCTCTCACTGAGCGTTGCCAGAGACACCACTATCCCCGCCAGACCTCCATAGCCGAGCATCATCCGGTTCCACCGGCCCAATCGGGTGAAGGCGCTGGCATAGACCGCGATCAATGCCCCCACACCCAGTTCCCACGCCCGTGCAAAGGAGGAAAAGTAGGAGACGGCGGGCGAATCGACGGCTATCCACAACGCCCAGCCAAAAGATAGGACGGTGAGAGTCACCAGAATCGTCCCTATCCCCAGGATCACATCGGGGGCACTCGATCCCGCGCTGCGGCGGCCCAAAAGAAAGAGACAGCCCAGCAAAAGCAGCGGCCACACCAGGTAGAACTGACCGACAACAGCCAGAGCCCAGTAATGCTCGAGCGGAGACCCCGCACCGACGGGTTGAAATGGGTCGGTTCCTGTGGCAATAGCATGCCAGTTTACTACCAGGAGGCTCGCCCATAAGCTGTCGATAGCCGTGGTAAGAAATCGTTCGGCACTAAAGATAATCCATGCCGCGCCCACGGTCACCACCAGTGTGAGGGCTGCCGCTGGCGCAGCACGCCGGATCCGATTCCGGTAGAAACTAATCAACGAGAAACGCCCTATGCTTTTGTATTCGCTGACCAGCAATCCGGTGATGAGGAAGCCAGAAATCACAAAAAACATGTCGATACCAACAAATCCACCCACCGGCCAGGCGGCAAGATTGCTGAGAATAATTGCGACGACGGCGATCATCTGTAGGCCCAGAATGTCACGTCGCAGGAAGGCGGGAGCTTTCCGTGGACGGGCGCGAAGGGCAAGGAACTGCGACCGTATCCCCCGCCGACGCCGCAATAACCCAGCCATCGCCTAGCTGCCTAGTCGACCGCTATAGAACCGCGAAAAGGGTCACCACTGCGGCTACCGCTGAGAGGACGAGAACCCCCATCAACGCCAGCTTGTCAGAGTGACGCATCCGGTACTTATCGCGACGCCTACCTCGAGGTAATCCAGCCATGTTTGTCATGCACTCAAAATAGGTGCCGCAACGCCCAGGCGAAATGCTGTCGCCTACTTCACTTTGTCCGAGTAGTACTTGAATGGAACATAATCGAAAACAGCCTCCCTACTTGCCGAGCACTTCGGCAGCGGTAAGCCACTGCAGCTCCAGGTCCTGCTGTTCGGCCTGAACTACCTGGAGTTTCTTATTGAGTGTTGCCATCTTGTCGAAGTCGACGTCTCCCGAAGCTCCATCATTCATTTGGTGCTGAATTTTCTCGACCTGCGCCGCCGCCTTGCCGAGCTGGCGTTCGATGCGGGTCAGGTCCTTCTTCGCCTGTCTTGTCTCCTCGGAGCTGTACCTGGGAGCGGACTCCGCGCCATTCTGTCCTTCATCGGAGTTCAGGGGCGAAGCGCCCGACCCGGCTTCAGCCGCGCGTCGCAGTTCCAGATACTGGTCGACACCGCGGGGCAGATCACGGAGCTTCCCATCACCCAGCAGCGCCATTTGGGAGTCAGTGACTCGTTCCAGCAGGTAGCGGTCGTGCGAGACGACCACGAGAGTACCCGGCCAGCCGTCCAGCACATCCTCGATCGCTGCCAGAGTGTCCGTGTCGAGGTCGTTGGTTGGTTCGTCAAGCATCAGCACGTTCGGCTCACCGACCAGTAGCCGAAGCAGCTGTAGCCGACGTCGTTCGCCACCCGAGAGGTCCTTCACCTTTGTCCACTGCTTCTCGTTGGTGAAGCCAAGCTGTTCCACCAGCTGACTGGCAGAAACCTCGCGACCGCCGACGCTGAACACTCGCTTTTCCTGCTCGATCACTTCAGTGACGCGCAGGTGCTCGAGTTCGTCGAGCTCCTTGACCTCCTGGGAGAGCACTGCCGTCTGAACCGTCTTGCCCTTCTTCAGCCGACCGGCGTCAGGAGTGACGTCACCGTTCAGCATCCGCAGGAGGGTGGTCTTGCCCGACCCGTTGACGCCCACCAGGCCCAGCCGCTGCCCGGGAGCCAACCGGAGAGTAATTCCGTCGAAGAGGGACTTCTCCCCCAACGCCAGCGAAACATTCTCCAAATCCAGTACATCTTTGCCCTGACGTGCCATCGCCATCTTGCTCAACGCGAGCGAATCCCGGGGCTCGGGCACGTCCGCGATCAGCGCGTTCGCCGCCTCAATGCGGAACTTCGGCTTGGCCGTCCGTGCGGGAGCGCCCCGGCGTAGCCAGGCCAGTTCCTTCTTGACCAGCTGCTGCCGTTTTCCTTCGACCACCGAGTCCATCCGGTCACGCTCTGCGCGGGCCAGGACATAGGCTGCGTAACCGCCGTCGAACCCGTCGACGACGCCGTCGTGCACCTCCCACGTGCGGGTACAGATTTCGTCCAGGAACCAGCGATCGTGGGTCACTACCAGCAGACCACCGTCGGTCGGACGCCAGCGCTCGGCAAGGTGGCGGGCAAGCCACGCCACGCCCTCCACATCAAGATGGTTGGTGGGCTCGTCGAGCATGATGACGTCGTCATCGCCGATCAGGAGCTTCGCCAACGCGACCCGACGTTTCTGCCCACCGGAAAGCGATGAGACCTTCGCATGCCAGTCAACCTCGGCGACGAGACCGCCCATTACGTCGCGGATCTTGGGGTTCGACGCCCACTCATGGTCTGCCTGGTCGCCCACGATGGCCTCACCAACGCTAAGTTCACCGTCCAGGACGTCCGTCTGGTCCAGATACCCGACGTGTACGTCGCGCCGTCGGGTGACACGTCCCTCATCGGGGGTGGCTCGCTGTGCAAGGAGTCGCATCAGGGTAGATTTGCCGTCGCCGTTGCGACCCACCATGCCGATGCGGTCGCCGTCCTCGATGCCGAGGGAAACGCCGTCAAGGACTGTGCGGGTGGCAAACGTGACGCTGACGCTTTCAGCGCCCAGAAGATGTGCCAAGGGAGTGCTGCTTCCTAATCGTGGAGTTAAAAGATGGCTTGAACTGGCCCAGCTTCGGTGGCAGGTCAGGCGATGTAGTCGGTAACAATTCTGGCACCGTAGACCGGCCCGTGCACGGCCGTGGCTTTCAGGCCGCTATCCGTAAGCTGTCCGGCCAATGCCGCCGCATGTTCTTCGCTCTCCGCAAGGAAGGCGACGGTAGGCCCCGAGCCGGAGACCAGGCCGGCGAGGGCTCCTGCGCCCGTCCCGGTTTTCAGGATGTCGACAAGCCCCGGGGCAAGCTCAAGCGCAGCGGCCTGCAGGTCGTTGTGCAGCAGATCCGCCAGTGCCCGGGCATCGCCGGACCGCATTGCCCCAAGAATCCGTGGGTCAATCTCGGGCGGCGCCCCCGGTTCGGTGCCTTCGCGCAGACGAATCTCATCGAGAGTCCGGTAGACCTCTGGCGTAGACAGTCCATAGCCAGAGGTCACGAGCACCCAGTAGAGGGGGGTTTTGGAAATCGCCGGGGTTAGCTGCTCGCCCACCCCAACGCCGACCGCTGTGCCGCCGACCAGTGCGAACGGAACATCGGCGCCGAGTTCCGCGGCCATGTTAGCCAGCTCGTCACGGGAAAAGCCACTCTTCCACAGTGCATCGCATGCGATCAGCGTAGCGGCCGCATCGGCAGATCCACCGCCCATCCCGCCTGCCACGGGTACCCGCTTCGTGATGTCCAACAATAACCCGGTTGAGTTCTCGCTGAGATCGGCGAGCAGCGCGGCCGCGCGGGCGGCCAGATTGGTGGCATCCAGCGGAATGCTCTCAACCGGCAGGTTGAGTGACCCCTGCCCGTTGACTGTCACAATTGTGCCCGGTTCTTCACCGACGGTTGCGGTGACCTCTTCGTACAGGGAAACGGCTAGATAGACGCTGGCGACACTGTGGTAGCCATCTTCCCGTAGCGGGCCAACCCGAAACGAGACGTTAATCTTTCCGGGCGCGCGGACTCGGACGCTGGCTGGTACGCCACCAAATAGTCCTGCCGTTTTACCTGCCTCCATAGTCTCCAACCTAGGCTACCGGGCACTGAACCGGGAAACCTGCGGCCGTCGAGGCCGCAAAAACGAAAGTAAAAGCATTGCGGAAAACTAGTAAGCGTGCTTACATTGCGAAGGTAAGCAGGATTACTATCCGGAGGAAATACTATGACTACCCAGAATTGGTCAGAGGACCCATTGACGGCAGCGCCGTCAGGAGAGCGTGTTCAGTCCGCCTCGGTGACCTCGTCCGTAACCACCGAAGAACGCAACGGCTCCACCGGGGTAAAAGACCAGGCGACAGGCCAGGCGAAAGAGGTGGGCCGCGAAGGTTTGGATGCAGCACAGAATGTCGCCCAGACCGCGGGCACCGAAGCGAAGAATGTTGCGGACGAAGCCAGCACACAGGCGAAGAACCTGCTCGGCGAGCTGGGGTCTGATCTCAAGGAACAGGCCGGTGCCAGCCAGCAGAAGGCCGCCGAGGGCTTACGCTCCATCAGTGATGAGCTCGGTTCGATGGCCGACAATGGCGACCAGAGTGGACCCGCCAACAGCCTCGTTCGCCAGGCTGCCCAGCGCTCGGGCGACGTCGCAGGTTGGCTTGAAGGCCGGGACCCAGGCTCCCTCCTGGAGGAAGTGAAGGGATTCGCCAGCCGTCGGCCAGGGACGTTCCTGATGATGGCCGCCGGAGCAGGTCTGCTCGCTGGTCGCCTCACCCGAGGCCTGGCTGGGGCGGGATCCGACGATCAGAACGCCACGCCAGCCAACCCGGCGCCCGAGTACCCGCCGACGGTTCCAGCACAGCGTGATACTTCCAATAAATTCAGCTCGCCCACCGCCGCCACCCCGGTTACTAGTGCTACGGGAGTAGCTGCTAGCGGAACTGGCGCTTCGGGACATGACCTCAGCGATCCCCTGAGCGACCCGTTGGCCGCAGAACCGGTCATTGAGCCCGGTCGGCGCACCCAGGACGGGCCACTGGACAGGGACTTGCGCTGATGAGCGGAACACACACCGGAGGGCCCCCATCATACGAGCCGCCGCGCACCGAGGCCGAGGACCGGGCCGCCAACGAATCCCTGGGGTCTCTACTCAGTGATGTCAGCCGCGACCTCTCCACGCTGATGCGCCAGGAACTCGAGTTGGCGAAAGCCGAACTCCGTGAAAGCGGAACCAAGGCCGGCAAAGGTGCAGGGATGTTCGGTGGCGCAGCTATCGCCGGACACTTTGTACTGCTGTTCCTGTCGCTCGCGCTGATGTGGGCGCTGGACGGCCTCGTTGGCCTTGGCTGGTCTGCAGTGATCGTCGCAGTCATCTGGGGCATCATTGCCGCCGTGCTTGCGTTGACCGGCAAAAAAGAACTGAAAAGCGTGCGCGGCATGCCCGCGACAGCCGAAACCGTCAAAGACATTCCCCCCACTCTGAAACCAGGTGAACCTACCCCATGAGCCAGACACCAGAACAGATTCGTGAAGATATTGAACGCACCCGTCGCGACCTTGGCACCGACGTCGACGCCGTCGCCGACAAGGTAAGCCCGTCCAGCATCGCTCAACGCCAGGGCGACAAAGTGCGGAGCGCTGTTGGAGGAATCAAGACCTCCGTAATGGGCTCGGCCGACCAGGCCTCCAGCGGAACGAAGTCGGCAGTCCACAACGCCGGCGATGCCGTCCAGGATGCACCACATCAGCTGGGCAACAAGACCAGGGGTAACCCCTTGGCCGCGGGCTTGATCGCGTTCGGCGCTGGAATGCTCATTTCATCGCTGATCCCGGCGAGCGAGAAGGAGAAGGAAGCTGCAACGGCGCTGAAGGAGAAGGCTGAGCCTCTCACCAGCAGCGTCACCGACGCGGCGAAGACAGTTGTCGAGGATCTGAAGGAGCCAGCGCAGGAGGCGATGGATTCGGTCAAGGAGACAGCCGCCAGTTCAGTGAACACTGTCAAGGAAGAAGGCACGTCGGCAGCCGCCGACGTCAAAGGCTCGGCCCAGGACGCGAAAGACAACGTTCAAAACGAAGCCGGCCGCTCCTAGCGGGCGCTAGTCGTCCCAAACCCCGGGATCGAGTCAACACAAATAGCCGAAATCCGTTGGAAAACCGGTCATATCTGTTGACTCGACCCCGGGGTAGCACCACGTACGAGCACGATCCCCGGGGTAGCACCACGTTCGGACTCGATTACGGAGCGGTCGACTGCACGGGTTTCGCCTCGGCGATACGGGCAAACGCGGCGATGTCGAGCATTTCACCCCGAAGACTTGGGTCTACGCCGGCAGCGGCAAGGGCCTCTCCAGCGAGGACCGGGCTGCCCGCCCACCCGGCGAGGGCGGCGCGCAATGTTTTGCGCCGCTGGGCAAACGCCGCGTCGATGACGGCGAAAACCTCACGGCGGCTGGCCGACGTCGCCGGCGGCTCGTGTCTGACAAACCCGACGAGCCCGGAGGCGATCTTCGGCGCCGGCCAAAACACATTCATCCCGATGACGCCCGACTTGCGCATGGTCGCGTACCAGGCAGCCTTGACCGAGGGTACCCCGTAGGTTTTTGAACCGGGGCCCGCTGCCATCCGATCGGCTACCTCGTCCTGCACCATGACCAGTCCGTGGCGCAGCGACGGGAAGTTCTCCAAAAGGTTCAGGACCACCGGCACTGCGACGTTATATGGCAGATTCGCCACCAGCGCGGTGGGCGGGTGTGGCAGTTCGGTAACCCGCATCGCGTCAGCGAGCACCACGTCCAGGTTGGCTGCAGTCTCCGGCCGCCACCTGGCGACCGTGTCCGGTAGGCGCCCGGCCAGCACCGGGTCGATTTCCACCGCCACCACCCGGGCCGCAGCGTCGAGAAGGCCCAGCGTCAGAGATCCGAGGCCAGGACCCACCTCGAGGACCGTCTCTCCCGGGTCAATATGAGCTGCCGCGACGATCCGCCGAATAGTGTTGCCGTCGATGACGAAATTCTGGCCGAGGGTCTTGGTGGGCCGCAAATCCAGGTCGGCGGCCAACCGGCGGACATCACCGGCGCCGAATAGGGGTTGGACCGGCTGGGGGTTAGGGGGCTGAGTCACCTAAGCCATGGTAGTCGGGCGCCACGCAAAAGCGGGCCCCGCCTGGGGAACCCGATTTTGGTGTTTGGTTGCCCGTAGGCCGCTACCCGAGGTGCTATCCGAGCCCGAGCTTCGCCGAACAGGAAGGCCAGTGGCCCCAACCGCCGTTTTGCTTGAGCACTTCAGCAGTGGCAATCTGCTCCGCTGGCGACGCGAGATGCGGCAGCGGGGCATACTTGCCACCACCGGCACCCAGCCAGCTCGGGGCACTGAACTGCAGTCCACCGTAGTAGCCGTTTCCGGTATTGATGGACCAGTTCCCCCCGGACTCACACTGGGCCAGCGCCTGCCAGGCCCCGCCGGCTGGGGCGGGGCCGCTTGATCCGGCGGGCTCAGGCTCATCCGCAGGTGCCGACACCTCCACGCGCTCCGGCTCCGGATCCGGTTTGGTCTCGGGCTCTGGTTCTGGCTTCGGCTCCCGCGTGCCGATGGCAAGTAGTTCAGTCACGGGTTCGAGGGTGACTTTATCGCTGAGGAGTTCGCGATTCTCCTCCCGACCGTCGATCACCACGGCAGTGAAGATTTTGGTCCGCTCGCCGTCGACACCGGCCCTGGTAACGCGCTGCTCGCCCACATCGAGCGTGTCGTCGTGGACCTCGTCGGTGGTGAAACTGATGCTTTCGGTGACGGTCTCGCGGTGGTCGCTGTCGACTCGGGTGATTTTCAGCCCAAGGCCGTCGACGAGGGAGGAGGTGACCGGAACGCTGACCCGATCCTCGTCACCGAGAACAATTTCCGCTTCGTCGAACAGGTCCTGAACCGATTTTACGGTGGATGTATGGGTTGCCGTCGAACCATCGACGGTCACGGTCACGCTTTTGGGGGTCGAGATTTCCAGTTCGGAGCTGAGCGTAGTCAGGCGGGTTTCGAGGTCAGCTGAAATTGCTGAGGAATCGGCGACCCCCAGCTCGTTGACTACGTCCCCTACCGTCGATCCGGTGGTGTGAACAACGGTGTCCGCTCCGTTGAGTACGACGTCGATCGCCGTGGCCCTGGTGATCTGGATGGCCGAACCATCCTCGACGGCTGCCGCCAGCGAAGGGGTGACCTGGTCGTTCTCGGTAACGACGACGTTGGAGTTGGCTAGCACTTCGCCGACGGTTCCGCCAAAGGTCTGAACGGTACTTGCCTGGCCGTCGATGTTGAGGACTATCGACTTGTTGTTGCCAACAAAGGCGACGAGTCCAAGCACCAGACACATCATGACTATCCCCTGGCCGGCCGTCTTGATCCAACGATTTCTGCTCGCCACAAAGTCCCTTACGGTCGACTTTATCCGGGCACGGGGGAAACACGGCAGTAAATTGGCACACCGGTGGCCCGGGTACGTCACTGCCGTGAAGGCATGCACTAGTGGCGGGAGATCTGGTCGCCCGAACGGCAGCGACCAGCCAATCCCGCAAAAGAACTGTATTAGACGGAAAGCCTTCCCCGACCCCGGCTAATAAATGCTCACCGTAACCGAAATGAGATAAACGGGCAAGTCGGGCCAGTCCCACACTGGTTAGCCGAGCTCCCACTCTCCATACACCCGCCGGGTGTTATCTGCGATCGACTGGCACAGTGTCGCCAGGTCGGCGTCAAGCACATCCGCCATCCCTCTGACCGTGTAGGGCACCAGATACGGTGCGTTTGGCCGGCCGCGGAACGGGTGCGGCGTCAGGAACGGAGCGTCAGTTTCGGTCAGCACCAGCGCCGGATCGGCAATACGCAGCGCTTCCCTGAGATTGTCTGCATTTTTGAAGGTCACCGTCCCGGCGAAGGACATGTACCACCCGGCGTCGTTGCAGATTCTGGCGAGATCGGCGCCACCGGAGAAGCAATGGAAGACCACCCGGTCCGGCGCACCCTCGCTGCGAAGGGTGGAAACGACGTCGTCGTGTGCGTCCCGGTCATGGATCTGGAGCGTGAGATCCAGCCGTTTGGCGATATCGAGGTGCCGTCGAAAAGAATATTGCTGGCTGTCGATCCCCGCAGCTGGAGTCCGGTAGTAGTCCAGGCCGGTCTCCCCAATGGCCCGCACCCGGGGATGAGTAGCCAATTCTTCGATTTCCGCTAGCGCGGCGTCGAGGCCTCCGCGCTCCGCGAGCAGCGGGGCATCGTTGGGGTGAATCGCTACCGCCCCCAGCAGGCGGGGTTCCTGATCGATGGCCTGAACAGTGAATCGTGATGACTCGAGATCGCACCCCACCTGCACTGCGCCGCACACGCCCACAGCGGCAGCAGCATCAAGAGCTGCTGCGACGCTGACCAACGGGAGACCGCTGCGGAAGTCCAGATGGGTGTGATTGTCCATCACCGGCACCGGCAAGGGTTCGGGCGCTGGCGGGTAGCTCCGCTTGTCTTCGCGACCGGCACCAACCGGAGCGTCGCCGTCGGCGGTTGGACTGGGTGAGACGGGGCGGTAGGCCGGAGGAATAGCTGTAGAAGGCATAGTCCAACCCTAGCCACCGGCACATTGGCTGAGGAACTTATCTCCACGACACCAAGTTGTCCTAGTAATCTGTAACAAAGCAGTTGCTGCGTACTCCACGGACCGAACAACCGCCGGGGTGACTGACCAGGGCTGGCCGACTCAACTGCACATTGGCGTGCAGTGTACGCGGAAGGTTCGCATGGACGCCCACAACCAGTACGTCTCACCCAATGGCAGGACCGGGCGGGAGGACTCCCCCACCTTGGGTGACGCTCCAGCGATGACCGCGCAGCGTTTCGACGAAACCGCTGGCCAGATCCTGGGATCGATCAACACGGTTATTGACGGCAAGCCCGCCGCGGCGCGGCTGGCGCTGACCGTGTTGCTGGCCCAGGGTCATCTGTTGCTGGAGGACGTGCCCGGAGTGGGTAAAACCATGTTGGCGAAAACACTGGCCCGCACCATCGATTGCTCAGTCAACCGGATCCAGTTCACGCCGGACCTGCTGCCGTCCGATGTCTCTGGGGTGTCGATCTATAACCAGGACACCCACCGGTTCGAGTTCCGGCGGGGTCCCGTTTTCGCCAACATCGTGATCGGTGACGAGATCAACCGCGCCTCAGCGAAGACACAGTCAGCCCTCCTCGAATGTATGGAAGAGCACCAGGTCACTGTTGATGGTGGGACTTACCGGCTGGGTGAACCCTTCATGGTGGTGGCAACCCAGAATCCGATCGAGATGGAGGGGACCTACCCGTTGCCCGAGGCGCAACGGGACCGGTTTATGGCCCGTATCTCAATGGGCTACCCGGACCGCAGCGCCGAATTGCAGATGCTTCAGAACCACCAGTCCGTCTCTCCGCTGGAAGCGGTCCGTCCCGTGGCGAATGTGGCGGACGTTGCCGCGATGATGGAACAGGTGCGCCGGGTCTATGTCTCTCCCACGGTGCGCGATTACACGGTGGCGATCGGTCAGGCGACCCGGGACCATCACTTGCTGCGGCTTGGCGCCAGCCCGCGCGCACTCCTGCAGTTGCTCCGTGCTGCCAAGGCCGGCGCTGCACTGGAGAGCAGGGATTTTGTGCTGCCCGATGACATTGCTGCCGTCGCTGAACCAGTGTTATCCCACCGGTTGATCCTGGACCGCAAGGCACTGAGCGCGGGAGAAACCCCCCAGAGCGTGGTGGCGGGCATCCTGTCGAAGGTTCCAGTGGAACGCACGACGGCGAACTCCTACCTTCGCGCATAGGCGGCGGGATGCAACTGCTCGCCAGACTGCCGTCCCGGGTCCTTACGCCGCGTGGTTGGGGACTGGTGATCGCGGGGGTGACTGCACTCCTGTTCGCACAGTTCCTCGGCCGCCGGGACCTGCTGTACCTCGGCGTGCTGCTGATCTGCCTCCCGCTCCTGTCGGTCCTGATGCTGCGCCTGATCAAACCCCGCTTCACGGTCGAGCGGAAGTTCGCCCCGCAGACCATGGAGACGGGCTTCACCTCGACCGTCACCCTGTCGGTCGCAGCCAGCGGCCCGGTCAGCGGGAGCATGGTGATGCAGGAAATGTTGCCCGCCCGGTTCGGTGAGTCCCCCGAGTTCCACTACCCGTCCCGTCATCCAACCCGGGGCGCCAGCGTGTACGAGTATCGTCTGCGCTCCTCCGGCCGGGGCGTGTTCGACGTCGGACCGGTCACCGCCGCCTTCACCGATCCCTTTGGGCTCGGCACCTCACTCCACACCCTGGGCGGCACCGACCGGCTGGTGGTCACCCCCGCCCCGGTGGAGCTGCCCCATTCGCCGTTGACCGGCGCCCGGGGCGCCGATGGTTTCGCTGCAACCCGACGCAATGCCAACCCCAGCGACGACGACATCATGACCCGCGAGTACCGGCCCGGCGATCCGATGCGCCGGGTCCACTGGGCAGCGACCGCACGACACAATGAGTTGATGGTGCGCCAGGAAGAGTCGGTCACCACGCCCGAGGCAACCCTCATCCTCGAACAACGCCAGATCAGGTACAGCTCAGGGGTGATCGGCGCATTCGGTGCCGACCGGGAGGATGATGGCACGCCGCTGCGATCTGCTCCGGGCTTCGAATGGGCGGTCATCGCTGCGATGTCCATCACCGCGCACCTGCTCGAACGCAACTATGCCCTGCGGTTTGTGGATGAGACCGGCGCCCCAGCCCTGCAATCGTCGGTGTCCGCTCCATGGCCGGAGGACGAGGAACACGCAGGACAGACGGGGATCCATAACGTTGCGGAGGGGCTGGCCGCTCTGGAGCTCTTCCCCGATCTGTCCAAACGGACTACCAACCGGCGGCACTCGCGGCGCAGCCCATCGCCCGTCAACACCGGCACAGCACCGTCTGCACGACGTCAGCCGTTTGGTGACCCAATGATGGACAAGCTCGCCTCCTACCGGAACCGCGGCCCCCTGATCGCTATCCTTGGTACCATCACCGTCGCCGAGGCACGGGACCTGGCCGCTGCCGCCGAGTACGGGTCCACCTCGTTTGCAATTCTGGTCGCTGACCGGCCCCAGGACCTGCATCCGGTAATGGAAATCCTGCGTGCTGCCGGCTGGCACGCGGTGGCGGTGTCGCCCTCCGCCGATCTGGCAGCTGCCTGGACCTACTTTGACTCCCCTGTCGGGGCCAGCGCATCAACAGCAAAGACCACTGTCGGGGCTGGCGCTGTCGGGGCTAACACCGTCGGGGCTGGCACTATTAAAGCTGACACGGTGCGGGGCGCGGTCCGCTCCACGACCACATCGCCTGGCGGCCAACCGTGACCTCTACCTTGCCCCGCCCCGCGCTTTCGCCGCAGCGGTTGGCGCCGCAAACCGGTCGACGGTTTCGGACCGACCAGCGGCATTGGGTCTCGACGGCAGCAGTATTTGTCGCCGTCATGCTGACCTCCCTGAACCTGAATTCGGTGGTGCTGGGTTGGACCTGGCTTAACCCGGTGGCATTCACCGTTGGCGGTGTGCTGCTGGTCATGGGTGTTGCCAGAAGCATCCGTCTACCGGGTGCGCTGGTCCCGGTCGCTGGAATCCTGGCCCTCGTGGGATCGCTGGTCTGGCAGTTCTTCCCCACCCAGAACGTCTTCGGGGTCTTCCCCGGCGAAGGCTCGGCCGGGCGGCTGGCGGTCCTGTTGAATCATGCCGAGAACACGGTGGTGTCACAGGTGGCGCCGGTACTGCCCGGGACCGGCATTTTCATGGTCATCTGCGCGGGGCTGGGTCTGATCGCGATTCTCACCGACACGCTGGCCACCACCCTCAGAATGCCCGCCATCAGCGGTCTGGCGTTGCTCGCCGTCCTGGTGATTCCCGCCGTCGTGCGGCAACAAAGTGTTGGAATTCCCGGGTTCGTGGCGGCGGTGGTGGGTTTCCTTCTGATCCTCGGCTGCGCGCAATGGCGGGACAGCCAGCAGGCAGCCGGTCCGTCCCACGATGCCTCGGGCGGCCGGCTGGCCCGCGGGTTGTCGATCGGCGCCGCGGCCCTGGCGGTCACGGTGCTGGTCCCCTTGGCCATTCCGGGATTCAATGTGGGGGCGTTCCCCCAGGGTGCCAAGGTCAATTTGTGGGGTACCGCCACCGGGCTAAATCCGGTCGTGACCCTGGGAAATGATCTACGGAATCCCACTGGCTACGGCCAGATTACCTATGCCACCGACTCCCCGGATGCGCTCTACCTCCGGGCTGTCACCCTCGAGGACTTCGACGGGCAGCGGTGGGAACCGGACCAGCGGTACGGCCTCAGGGAACCCGGGGTGGAGAACATGGGAACCGACGAGGTGAGAGCTTCCATCGACACCGGAGTAGTCACCACCACCCGGATCACCACTAATTCGTTCACCAGCCCCTGGCTCCTCGCCCCCTATGCTCCGGTGGGTTTCTCCAACCTTTCGGGCCGCTGGTCCTGGGATCCGCTGAACCTCAGCGTGATTGCCACCGATAACGGGTCCACCGCCCAGCAACAGTACGACGTCCGCAGCGCTGAGCCGGAACTTTCCCGCGAGGTGCTGGAGGATATTGGCCCGGTCCCCGAGGGGGCTGTCGACGCCCAGTTCCTGGCCCTGCCGGACACCACTCCCGGGATCATCAGGGACACGGCCGCGGAGCTGACCGACGACATCGCCAACCCCTATCAACAGGCTCTGGCCATCCAGAACTATCTGCGGGGACCAGCCTTCACCTATTCGGTCGACGCCCCGGTCGACGGCGGGTATGACGGGAACAGCCTCGACGTCGTTGCCCGTTTCCTCGAATCCCGGTCCGGGTACTGCGTCCACTATGCCGGTGCAATGGCGGTGATGGCCCGTCTGGCGGGCATTCCCAGCAGAGTGGCTGTCGGCTATGCGCCCGGCGATGCGACCGGAGGATCTGTGCAGGGCCCCGACGGGCTTGAGCTGACCGAGTTTACGGTGACCTCCCAGGACGCCCATGCGTGGCCTGAGCTCTATTTCGACGGCGTCGGCTGGGTGAAATTCGAGCCCACACCCTCCCGCGGCGTGGTTCCCGACTACGCGCAGACGGCCTTTGCCCCCGGATCGCCGGTGCCGAATACCGACGACCTGACACCGGGGGGCAATCCGCCGCTCGAACCGGGCACGCCAGTGGATCCCCCGATGGGCGCCGACGGCCAGCCTGCCGGAGAAGCCGATCCTGACCGGGCGAGGGAGACCTCGGCTCTGATCACAGCGGCACTGGTGGTCGCTGCACTCCTGCTCATCGTGCCGTTCCTGTTGCGCACCCTGCGCAGCCGGAATCGCCGTCGCAAGTTCAACGCGGCCGTTGGATCCCGGGGGGCAGCAACACTGGCCTGGGCCGAAGCCACCGACCTTGCGGCCGACTATGGCCACCCTGCGCTGCCCACCGACACCCCCCGAACCTTCGCTACCCGGCTAACGGCCAGCACCAGGATTGATGATGCGGCGGCGACCGCCCTGGCTCGGCTCAGCCGCGCCTACGAGACTGAGGAGTACGCCCACCCGGACCACCTCGTGCACGCCGGGTGGGAGGACATCGAGTCCGTCGTCCGGTCGCTCCGGGAACGCAGCAGCCGCACCGTGCGGTTCAGGGCTCGGTGGCTGCCCAGGTCCCTCTCCAACGACTCCTGACCATGACCTCAGCGAGTCGTCAGGAAGCGGTGGGGTCAGCGATGCCGACGTACTGGGTGTAGAGGTACTCCTCGATCCCCTCGGAACCACCCTCACGGCCCAGCCCGGACTGCTTCACTCCCCCAAACGGCGCCGCGGCGTTGGACACCACGCCAGCGTTCAGGCCGAGCATCCCGACGTCGAGCCGCTCACCGATGCGCAAGCTGCGGTTCAGATCGCGGGTGAACACATAGGCAACCAGTCCGTACTCGGTGTCATTGGCTAGCCGGACTGCCTCGTCCTCCGAGGCGAAGGTGATGATTGGCGCGACGGGACCGAAGATCTCTTCCTGCAGGATCCGCGATCCCGGTGCCACATCGGTCAGGACGGTCGCCTGGTAGAAGTACCCTGGGCCGTCCACCGGCGCGCCACCGACGAGGCAGGTGGCTCCGTCGTCGAGTGCTGAAGTGACCAGTTCGTGCACCTTGGTGCGGCTCTTCTCATCGATGAGCGGGCCGAGCGTCGAGGTTTCCTCGGTGCCGCGGGACGTTTCGAGCGTCTTCATCTTCGCAGCGAACTTCTCGGCGAACTCAGCCGCCACCGATTCGTGGACGATGAACCGGTTGGCTGCGGTGCAGGCTTCTCCCATGTTGCGAAGCTTCGCGAGCATCGCGCCCGCCACTGCGGCGTCGACGTCAGCGTCTTCGAAGACCACGAATGGGGCGTTGCCGCCGAGCTCCATCGACGTGCGCAGCACGTTCTTCGCCGCTGCGGCCAGCAGGTTGCGGCCCACCGGGGTCGACCCGGTGAAGGACAGCTTGCGGAGGCGGCTGTCGTCGATCAGCGGCCCGGTGACGCCCTGGGCGTCGGAGGTGTGGACAACGTTGAGCACGCCCTTGGGCAGGCCAGCCTCTTCGAGAACTGCGGCGAACAACGACGACGTGAGCGGTGTCAGGTTGGCGGGCTTGAGCACCATGGTGCAGCCGGCGGCGATGGCCGGCGCGATTTTGCGGGTAGCCATTGCCAGGGGGAAGTTCCACGGCGTAATCAACAGGCACGGACCGACGGGCTTCTTGTTCACCAGGATCCGGGTCTTGCCGTCGGGTGAGGTGGAGTACCGGCCCGTCGCGCGCACCGCTTCCTCAGAGAACCAGCGCAGGAATTCCGCGCCGTAGGTCACTTCGCCGCGTGCCTCTGCGAGGGGCTTCCCCATTTCCATGGTCATCAAGAGCGCGAAGTCATCCGCGCGGGCGGTAACCAGCTCAAAGGCACGCCGCAGGATTTCACCCCGTTCACGGGGGGCGGTACGAGCCCAGCTCTCCTGCGCGGCGGCGGCCGCGTCCAGGGCCGCCATGCCATCGGCGGGGCTGGCGTCAGCGATGGTTTTGAGGATCTTCCCGGTGGCCGGATCCTCGATGTCGAAGGTCTTCCCGGTCGAGGCGTCCCGCCAGCTACCGCCAATCAGCAGGCCGGTGGGAACCTGGGCCAAAAGTTCCTGCTCACGCTGGGTGGTAACTGCCATAGTCGGTGCCTCCAAGAGGGTTTGCGGGGTGGGAATCGCGAGAAATCGGCGCGTTGGCCGACCAGCACCACGCTAGACCCGGGATTGGAGGCCTGTCCATGCCAGCCTGCACGGCGTCACCTGTCCTGCGCTGTCCAGATGCACAACGATATCCAGGTGGGTAGCGGCAGACCCCGGTCATGACGCGGCGATCCGCGCGCGGCGATCAGCGCGCCGCGATCACGGCAGCGTAGAGCTCCCGCTTACTGATCCGCGATTCCTCGGCGACTGCCGCCACGGCATCCTTCAACCGGATCCCCTCATCCACCAGAGCGGCTACTGCGGCCACCCGGTCCGCCGGGTTGGCGGGTGCGGCCGGTGGTGCGCCACCGACGACGACGGCGATCTCGCCCCTGACCTCAGTGGTTTCCGCCCAGTCCAGCAGCTCAGCTAGTGGGCCCCTGAGCACCTGCTCATAACGTTTGGTGAGCTCCCGCGCCACCGCCGCCGGGCGGTCCGCCCCCAGGACCTGGTGCAGCGACCTCAACATCACCTCGAGGCGGTGGGGTGCCTCGAAGAACACCATGGTCCGCCGTTCGTCAGCGAGCTCAGCCAGGCGCGAGTTCCGCTCCCCCGTCTTGCGCGGCAGGAATCCTTCAAAACAGAATCGGTCCGTCGGGAGCCCTGACAGGGCAAGCGCGGTCAGCACTGCTGACGGGCCCGGAGCCATGGTGACCTCGACGCCGTCGGCAATCGCGGCCTCCACCAGCCGATACCCGGGATCGGAAACTGACGGCATCCCGGCGTCGGTGACCATGAGCAGGGTCTTTCCGCCCGCCACCTGTTCCAGCAATTCAGCCGTCCGGGCCACCTCGTTGTGCTCGTGATAGCTGACAATCCTGCCCTGCACCCTGATCTCAAGTGCCCTCAGCAGCCGTTGCAGCCGCCTGGTGTCCTCGGCGGCGACAATGTCAGCAGTTTGCAGCAGCGAGACCAGGCGTGCTGACGCGTCGTTCGCGTTCCCGATCGGGGTTGCGGCAAGGACAATCCGGCCGCCGTCGGGAGTGCCCTGTGCGGCGAAATCCGCCGCTGTCTCGAATTCTTCGGATGCGTCCTCGTCAGAGGAGATCGCGTCGGATTCCAGGGGCGAAGCGTCGCTATCATCGTGGGTGTTGCCAGTGGTATTCACCGTTCCAGCGTAGACCCGCAGCGCCAGCGCCGCTGGCCCACCCTGGCGGTAGCATAAGCAAGGTGAGCCATACCGCCGTTTCCCCGCCGTCGGCTGCCGGGGTTCCGGCGGCTCACGGCTGGGTTCACTCTCCGCGCACCGCCTATGACGCGGTGGTGCTGCGACGTCGGCTACTCGGCGAGCGCCTCCCGATGGGAATTCTTGCGTGGCTCCTACCGCTGACCGTCATGGTGATCGGTGGGTTGCTCCGGTTCGTCAGACTTGGCGAACCTGAGACCCTGGTCTTCGACGAAACGTACTACGTCAAGGACGCCTACTCCTACCTGCTGTCCGGGTACGAGCGGGAATGGCCCGAGGACCCCGACGCCGACTTCAACAGCGGCAATACCGGGGTCATCCTGGGCACCCCCGACTATGTGGTGCATCCACCGGTGGGCAAGTGGATGATCGCCATGGGGATGCTCCTTTTCGGTAGTGATAACCCGTTTGGCTGGCGTTTCTCCGCCGCTGTGGTGGGCACGCTGTCCATACTTTTCATCGCTCTCATCGCTCAGCGGCTTTTCGGTTCCCCGATCCTCGGTGCAGCTGCCGGCTTGCTCACCGCCGTCGACGGGCATCACCTGGTGCATTCCCGGACGTCACTCCTTGATGTGTTCCTGATGTTCTGGCTGGTGGTAGCGTTTGGCGCGCTGCTGCTGGACCGGGACCACGCACGCCGGAAACTAGCGGCGAAGCTGTCGGTGCTGGCGGCTGCGGCCCCGGGCGGCGCTCGACCGTCGGCCGCCGACTTGCTGTACGGTCCGTGGCTCGGGCTGCGACCCTGGCGGATTGTGGCTGGTCTCAGTCTTGGCCTGGCCCTGGGCACCAAGTGGTCAGCAATCCCGTATATCGCGGTGTTCGGCCTGATGACCGTGCTCTGGGACATGAACGCCCGCAGGGTTGTCGGGGTGCAGCGGTGGATTACCGGCGCTGTCCTAAGGGACGGGGTTCAGGCTTTTACCTCACTCGTACCGCTCGCTGCCCTGACCTATCTAGCCACGTGGACCGGTTGGTTCCTGTCCTCCGACGCGTACAACCGCCAGTGGGCAGCAGACCACCCAGCCCCAGCGTGGGAGTGGCTCCCGGCGTCGATCCGGTCGCTCGCCGACTACCACCGGGCGGCGTATACCTTCCACGAGGGTCTCGGCTCCGAGCACCCGTACGAGTCCACTCCCTGGTCCTGGTTGGTGATGGGCCGACCAGTGTCCTTCTACTACAAGGGTGATTTGGGTCCCGACCAGGGGTGCGCAGTCGAGGCTTGCTCCCGTGCGGTAACTTCAGTAGGCAACCCACTGATCTGGTGGTCCGCGGCAATCGCCCTCATCGTGCTGATCTTCTTCTGGGTGGGACGGCGGGATTGGCGCGCTGGCGCTATCCTCGCCGGTGTCGCGGCAGGGTATCTGCCATGGTTCCTCTACCCGGAACGGACCACCTTCTTTTTCTACGCCATCGCATTTCAGCCCTTCCTCATCCTGGCCCTCGTCTACTGCCTGGGCCTGATCCTTGGCCGTTCCTGGGCCCCTCCCGCGCGCCGCCGGACGGGCCTGATGCTGGTCGGCGGGTTCGTGGCGGCGGCCGTGCTGCTCTCCGCCTATTTCCTGCCGATCTGGACGGCCGAGCTCATCCCCTATGACCAGTGGCGGCTTCGCATGTGGATGCCCAGCTGGATCTGATCCTCAGCAAGGGGCTGATTGCGTGTGGCGTTCAGCCCGCGCCGTTCCGGCCTCGAACCCGTCAACCTCCGCCAAACCGCTGAAGGGTTAGCTCTGGCGACCTGGGGAACCACCAGCCCACCACATCTCGCTTCTCAGCGGTGGACTGGCTCGCTAGAGCGCCAACGAATCCAGGCGACGCTGCTGGGCGGCCTCACCTGCGAGCCGCGACCTGTTGCGTCGGCCCTTTGTGGGCCAGGTGAGCACGAGGGTGACCACCGTGACGATGAGGACGAGCGCCGCGACAGTGATTGCTGCGTCCATCCAGAACTGTGCCGGGAAGAGCCGGATAAGGGTGTCGTCGGCCCTGAAGGTCCAGGTGCCGTCGGCGAAGAACAGGGCGTGGACCTGGGTGAAGAAGGTCTGCCAGCCGAGGATGGCAGTCACGGTGAGCGCAATCATCAGGATCAGGGTTGTGAGGGCCCCGGCGAACAGGCCTCGGCGGACACCGCCGGGATAGGTGCGCGCCAGGTACCAGCAGGCGGCGATGGTGAAGACGAACATCGCGAGCGCGACGGCGAAGCTGATCACCAGGACCACCTTGACGTCGAGCATGTGCCCCACCTCGCTGTCCAGGAAAAGCTGGTCGCCATCGGAATTGACCAGCTCTCCGAGGTAGCGCGGCGACGCCCAGTTGAGGATGTAGTCGACGGTGTACGACCCATAGGTCATTCGGTCGTCGGTACTGAAGCCGAAGCTGTCGGCCGGGAAGCCCGGCCGGTGGTACTCCACCCAGAGGAAGAGAGGCGAGGTGACCGCCCGGATCGCCGCCGCGAGGAGCATGATCGGGAAGAACACGGCGATCAGGACCTGGAATACCCGCGCCATGACGGGTTTGCTGGTGAATGCTTCATCCCGTTCGGCGGCCCGACGTTTCGCTTCTTCCTCAGACGGGCGAGCCGACAGAGCCGCAGTGTCAGGCGCGGGATCGTTGACGGTACCGCTGGTCGCGGGGCTGCTGGACTCAGGCTGGTCCGACACGGGGCTGCTGGACTCGGGGCTGCTGGACTCGGGCTGGTCCGACACGGAGCTCCTGGTAGCGGGGCTGCTGGACTCGGGCTGGTCCGACACGGAGCTCCTGGTAGCGGGGCTGCTGGACTCAGGGCTGTCACCGACAGAATCACTGGCCGACTCCGGGTCGCTCTGTTCGGCAGTTGCTGCCGCAGCGGGGCCTGTCGCATCTGCACCCCTGGCCGGCTCCGTGTCGTCGAAGCGGCTGAGATCCGGCATCGTGCTCGCCCTGCGCATCGGTAGTGAACTCCGTTGAGCAATGACCGATTCACCAGCCGGTTCCACCGGAATCGCTGTCGTCGCCGGGGCGGACTCCCCGGCTGGCACGTCAGCTTCAGTGTGCTGCTTGGTCTCGTCGTTTTCAGCCACTGGGTTATCTCCTAGAAATTGCGCAAGTACTTACGAACGAGCGTACCGCCGCGCCCCTCGGATCCTGTGGAGGCCGGTCCGACGTCGGGCAGCTGACCAAAGTCCTGGACCTGCCAGCACCAACAAATCAGGCAGTGCGAACCGTTTCGCCCCGGTCAAGGCTCGAAAGATCCCCGGTATATCCGGCATTCACCGCCCGGCGTCCCAGCAGCAGCGTATAGGCCCAGTAGCTGGCGAACACCAGGAACCCAATGCTGATCCTCAGCCAGGCGGGGAGCGGGCTGGGCGTAACGAACCCCTCCACCAGCCCGGAGATGAAAAGAACGAGCACCAGGCCAAGCGCAACGGTGATGAGCGATCGGCCTTCCTCCGCGAGCGCGTTGGCCCTGGTCCTGGACCCCGGCGACACCCAGGACCAGAAGATGCGCAACCCTGCCGCGGTTGCGATGAAGATGGCCGTAAGCTCCATAAAGCCGTGGGGCAGGATGTAGATGAAGAACGTGTCCAATTCACCGTAGGCAGCCATGGTGCCACCAGCCATGCCGACGCCCTGGGCATTCTGATACAGGATCCACGGCCCCCAGACGCCAGTCACCCCGAAGGCCACCGCCTGCAACGCAATCCAGGCGTTGTTGGTCCACACGAGGCCCGCGAAGGATGCCGCAGGGTTCTCGAAGTAGTAGTTGACGAAATCTTCCTGGACGTACTGCTCAGCGAACTCGTCGCCGCCCATCGCCGCGATGACTCCCGGAGTATTAGCCACCCAGGCACCGTACAGCCAGGCCACCCCGATGAAGAGCACGCCGACGACGACGGTCAGCCACCGCACCCGGTAGAAGGCCGCGGGGAGGGAGACGACGAAGAAACCTGCGACGTCTTCCATAAAGTTGGAGCGGGCGCCGGTGAATCGGGTCCGAGCTCGGGACAGCCGCATTGACAAGGCGCCCGACAGGGCGCTCTCGGGGGCTATTGACCTGATCATCGAGAGGTGGGTCGAGGTGCGTTGATAGAGCACCAGCAGTTCATCGGCCTCGGCCCCCGACAGCTTCCGCCGGCGGACCAGCTCATCAAGCCGCTCCCAATCCGGGCGGTTCACCTCAACGAAAGCATCAACGTCCACCCTTTCAGCTTAGCCGGGCCGCGGCCGATAAGCTTCAGGATGAAGGGCCCATCGGGGCCCGGTCGACCAGGGAGATGTGCAATGAGTTCGGTGGTGACAGGTGAGGCAGTAGTCCTGGAGTTGCGGCCCGCGTCCTTCGGCGCACGCAGCATCAGCCTGCTCATCGACATCATCGCCCAGGCCCTTCTGGCCCTGACGATCATTCTGGGAGTCAGCGGCACCTTGGGGGGTTCGCTTGACCCAGCGTTGAGCCAGGCGCTGGTCCTGGTCCTGGTCATCTTCGTCGTGCTCGTGGTCCCGGTGACCGTCGAGACCCTGACCAGGGGCAAATCGCTGGGCCGACTGGTCATGGGGCTGAGGATAGTGCGCGACGACGGCGGCGCCATCCGATTCCGGCATGCCTTCATTCGCGGGATGCTCGCCGTCCTCGAAATCTACCTGCTGGTGGGTTCCCTGGCATTCCTGGTAGCGGTGTTCAATGAGCGCTCGAAGCGGCTGGGTGACCTGCTGGCGGGCACCTACTCCATGCATGAACGGGTGGTGGAGAAACCCCGGACCCGGGCTGTGACTCCCCCGCATCTCACGGGCTGGCTTGCCACCGCGGATCTTCTTCAACTTCCGGATCCCCTGGCACGGCGGGTAGCGGCATTCATCGGCCAGGCACCCCGCCTGACCCTGATGGCGCGACAGACGCTGGCAACCGAGCTGGCAACCGAGGTGTCCGTTTACGTCGCTCCGCTACCCCCCGCAGGCACCCACCCCGAGGACTTCCTCAACGCGGTTCTCGCCGAACGTCGGGAGCGGGACCTCGGAAGGCTGATGCGGCAGCGTGCACGCACCGCCAAGGCTGCCGAGCGGCTACACCGGCTGCCGTTCAGCCAGTAATCCGTCGGGCGTGCTGGGACCCCGATGGTTATGGCTGGTTGCTGTATTCACTCCAGGGGGTGTTCCAGTCGCCGAAGCCGTCCCAGATGAACATCGGGCCGTAGCCGGTGTTCTTGATCTGAACGACGTCGCCCGGGCCGAAGGTGTCGTAGAAGTACTTGGCTCCCTCAGGAGACATTCCGATGCACCCGTGGGAGACGTTGATTTTACCCAGTGCGACCTGGGCGGCAGGCAACGCTTCGTGCACGAAAGCACCGCCGTTGGAGATCCGGCTTGCATGATTGACGACTGTGGGCTCATAGTAGGCGTCGTCCCCGGGCTCCAGCCCAATTGACTCGGCGGTGAATTTGGTGGATTCATACTGCTCCATCACCACGTGGTAGCCGATCGTCGACGGCCAGTCCTCCGTTCCGAGAGTGATGGGGAAGCTTCGGGTCAGGGCCCCGTCAATATAGACGTCCATCATCTTGGTCTCGTTGTCGACGACCGCCAGTTTGGTGTTGTGGGTATTGATGGTCATCTGGTTATCAAAGTTACCGATCATGCCGTTGCCGTAGTCCACCCCGAACAGATTCATGTCGACGGTGATGGTGCTGTTGGGTGCCCAGAACTCTTCGGCGCGGTATCGCACTTTGGTGTCGCTGAGCCAATGGAAGGCCCCGGTCTGGCCGCTGGAGCTCGTAATGGTGATCGCTGACTCCACGTCGTCGCGATTAATCACCGGCTCGCTGAAGTTGATCTCGATTGGCTGGCCCGTTCCCACGGTGGTGCCGTCCAACGGGTAGATACCCGCATCGGCTTCGTTGGCGGGCATCACGGTAGTGAAGCTTTGCGATTCGGTGGCGGTATTCCCAGTGGCGTCGGCCAGCACAAAGTCGAAGTCGTAGGTGGTGGCGAACTCGAGTCGCTCGCTGGCCGTCCACACCGAATCGCCGTCGCTGAGTGTGCCTTCAACTGGCTGCCCGCCGTCTGCTGAACGGAGCGTCACGCTTTCGATGACCGCGTTTTCAACCCGGATTTCGGGCACCGCGATCGGATTGACCTCTTCGGCGTTGTCGGCGGGAGTCGCCCCGAACTCAAATGCTGTCGCTACCGTGGGTGTTGGGGACGGCGTCGCCTCGGGCACGGTGGCGTTCGGTGAGGAGGTTGCGGTGGGTGAGGAGGTTGCGGCTGGCACGTTTTCGGTCCCGGCCCAGTTGGGGGCGACAGCTACTGCGGCGCCGGCCGCGATCAGGACAGCCGTCACCGCCACCCCACCGATGACCCACCCTTTTCGGCTCCTGCTCATACCCTGCTGACCTTCAGTCATCTTGTCCTACCCACAATCCTGCTGAAAAAATGGCCACCCCACCACCGATTTTACGGTGTGGGGCAGCCATTTTTGGCCAAGCTCTAGGTCACAGCCACGTCAAGCCAGCGGCTAGTAGCGGTAGTGATCTGATTTGTAAGGACCCGATGCCTCGATGTCGAGGTATTCTGCCTGGCTTTTGGTGAGCTCGGTTAGCTCGACGCCGATCGCGTCGAGGTGCAGCCGGGCCACCTTCTCATCCAGGATCTTGGGCAGGACATACACCTGGTTGGCGTACTCGCGGTTTCCCTCGAGATCGTTTTGCTTCCATTTGGTGAACAGTTCGATCTGGGCGATGGTCTGGTTGGCGAACGAGTTGCTCATCACGAAGGAGGGATGCCCGGTGGCATTGCCCAGATTCAGCAGCCTGCCCTCGGACAGCATGATGATGGTGTGCTCGGCCGCGCCGGTCGCCTCATCGGCCGGGAAGACCCATTCGTGTACCTGGGGCTTGATCTCGACCTTGCGGATGCCGGGGGTTTTCGCCAGACCCGCAATGTCGATCTCGTTGTCGAAGTGGCCAATGTTTCCAACGATGGCCTGGTGCTTCATTCCGGCCATGTGGTGCGCCATGATGACGTCCTTGTTGCCGGTCGTGGTGATGAAAATGTCACCCTGTGCCAGCACCGTCTCGAGCCGGGCCACCTGATATCCGTCCATCGCGGCCTGAAGCGCGCAGATCGGGTCGATCTCGGTGACGATGACTCGTCCACCCTGGCCACGGAGTGCCTCAGCGGCTCCCTTTCCAACGTCTCCGTACCCGCACACGACGACGACCTTTCCTCCGATGAGGACGTCGGTCGCACGGTTGAGACCGTCGGGTAGGGAGTGCCGAATGCCGTACTTGTTGTCGAACTTGGATTTAGTGACCGAGTCGTTGACGTTGATGGCCGGGAACAGCAGCTTGTCCTGCTGTGCCAGCTGGTAAAGCCGCATCACGCCAGTGGTGGTCTCTTCCGTCACACCCTTGATGTCTGCTGCGATCCGGGTCCATTTCTGCGGGTCATCGGCGAGGGTGCCGCGGAGGACGTCCAGGACGACCGAGAATTCGTGGGAGTAGTCAATGTCGTCCTCGGAAGGTCCGGCGGGAACCTCACCGACTGCCTCGAATTCAACGCCCTTGTGCACCAGCAGTGTGGCGTCGCCGCCGTCGTCGAGGATCATATTGGGGCCTTGCTCGCCCGGCCAGCTGAGGATCTGGGTGGTGGTCCACCAGTACTCCTCGAGGGTCTCGTTTTTCCAGGCGAAGACCGGTACGCCGGCGGGCTGGTCTGCTGTGCCCGAGCCAACGACTATCGCCGCGGCAGCTTCGTCCTGGGTGGAGAAAATGTTGCACGAGGCCCACCGGACCTCGGCGCCGAGCGCGGTGAGGGTTTCAATGAGCACTGCGGTCTGAACCGTCATGTGCAGGGAGCCGGCGATGCGTGCGCCTTTGAGCGGCTGGCTGTCACCGAATTCACGGCGCAAAGCCATGAGTCCTGGCATTTCATGCTCGGCCAGGCGGATCTGGTGGCGCCCCGCTTCGGCGAGTGAGAGGTCGGCAACTTTGAAGTCAAAGGTCATGGTGTGGCGCATTCCTGTTCGTTGGTGCTGCACTGGGACTAATTTGCGACTGGCCCGTCGTGCTCGTCGGAGCCGGCCTCGGTGGCTGCTACTAGTAGTTCGGGGCGGAGGAGCACCGGGATGCCCTCGTCGATGCTGTATTGCACCGGGTTTCCTGTGCTGTCGGTCACAGAGGAAACCAGGAACTCCCCTTCTTCAACCAGCGCTGAGCCAGTGACGGGACAGCGGACCACAGCAAGCAGATCAGGCGATATGGGGCTCATGAACCAAGCTTATCGCGGGCGTGGCGGAGGCAGAACCGTGATTTGCCCCGGGACCGCCTCGGCTTCTGTCCGCGAGGATTCTACTGTTCGCGGAGGATGCGCAGGTGCCCGCGTCGTGCGCCGGCTGCGCCAGCGGGTGGTTCAAGGGTTCCCTTGTTGCCGCGGATCACGGGGCCAGTGTCCTGGTTGCGGTCGGTGGCAGCTTCACGGACGGCGTTGACGAGGGCAACGAGGTCGTCGGGGTGGGGTTCCTGCGGCGTCGATGGCAGGGCGAGTCTGACTACTTCCCAGCCCCGGGGAACGGTCAGTCGTTCGGCGTGGGAGGTACACAGATCGTAACAATGGGGTTCAGCGTAGGTGGCCAGTGGACCAAGGACCGCGGTGGAATCGGAGTACACGAAGGTGAGCGTCGCGACGGCGGCGCGCTCACAGGCAGAGCGTGAACAAGTTCGAAGGGATCCCACGACTAGTCAGCCTACCCGCTCGGCCTTTCAAAGGCGGGGATCATGGCGCAGGTCAGCGCGGCGTTGATTCGGCTCACCGGACCCGCTGCGTCCCATTCCGATCCTGTTTTAGGCACCGCTCGTATTTAAGGGCCCGGTTGGCCCACCAAAACCTTGCATTGGGGCGCAATGGGTTTACAGTCAGTACATGCGGGACAGTTCAACATTCTCTGTGCAGTTGACCGACCCAGACGACGCCAAAGGGTCCGCCCATCGCGGCCCGAGTTTCAGCCGACGTCGGAGAAACAGACACGGCCGGGGCCTTCGCGGGCCGATGATCCCACCGCACCTTCCCGGCTCGCGCAGCCGATCTGAACGGTTCGACGAATGGGTGATGGAATCGGCCCAGCGGTTGGAACGACTATGGGGAGAGCGCATCCTCGATCTGCAAATGGTGGTCCAGGACATTCCGGCGAATCTCGAAACGATGACCGCACAATCGCTGCGCGGCCTGCTCGGCACCGCCATACCCGCCGCCCCAAACCGGCCGCCGACCATCATCATCTACCGGCACCCGGTTGAGTTGGCCGCGGGTGGCTTCATTGCTCCCAACGAGTTGGTCCACGACGTGGTAGTGGAGCAGACCGCAGAGTTATTGGGGATGACGCCCGAAGCCGTGGATCCAGCCTACGGGCGTTCCCGCGCCTGATCCTGAGGCGCCTGATCCGAGCCGGTGTAGAACTCAGTATCCCAGGTTGACCGGCACACTGAGCTGCCCGGCGCTGCCGGGAGGTAGCGATGTCACCGAGATCCCTGCTTCGCCATCCATCTGGTGCATCTGGGCGCCGTACACCGGATCACCCGACGCCCCAATCAGGACCGCCACCACGTTGTCCCCGAGATCCGCTGCTTCCACGCTCACTGTGGTGCCGCCAGCCACGCTGACTGTCTGCTCGGCCTGCAGAGTTCCGTCTTCGTTTACCGGAGTGAGCTGAACCTCAGACCGACCCGAGGGTGCACCGAACGCGAGCGCGCCTCGGGACCCGCTGGGGAACACTGCCACCTGGGTGTTGCCGAGGCGTGCTCCGGATGGGGCGAACCCGAAATCGACGGGTTCCCCGGCCTCCACACCCCGATTTACTCTGGCTGAGGCGGACATCAACACGTCGGAGGTGACCTCGACCGTGTAGTCACCGGACGGAAGACTTTCGAGCGACACACCAGTGACGGCACCGGCAGTTGCGGTGAGCACTCCCCCGTCCGGAAGCTCAACCTCGCCCCCCGAACCGTAGACCCTGACATTCAGAACCGCGTCGGTGCTGCCCGGGACAACGATCTGGACTGCTGGGGTGGCAGCCTCATAGCCGTCCTGGGCGCTGATCTCGTCGGCAATGTCCTCATCCTGGACCCGCACCCCCGGGATGACCTGGGTATTGCTTGCAGGAGCCGCTGGCTGGAGAAGCTCCACACCGCCGGGGATGAGTTCCCGCAAGACACTCTGCTGGATGCTGCCGGTCACTCGACCGCCGTCGCTCAGCACGCGGACCGCCAGCTGGTCCTGATCGGTGGCGAGACCAGCGAGCACGATCGACTCGGTGGCGCCGGGAGCGATGAGTAACCCGCGGGTCCCCCCCGACTCGACCGGCCCATCGGTCCCGTGCAGCTCAAGGTCGACCGTGGCAGGGGTGCCCGACGGGTTCGAGAGATTCAGGACTGCGGTGGCGCCCACCGTGGTGGACGCGCCAAGAATCCAGAAGTCGCTGCTGGGCGCTCTACAGTGGGCAATCGCCAGGCCACCCAAATCACCGTCAGTGGCGGTGTAACTCGTGACCGCCCCGGCGGTGGCAGGCTGGCTGCCCACCGGTTGGGCCGAAAAGACGCTGACCCCGTCGGTTGTCTGGTCGGTAAGGACCCCCGCCGTCCGGTTGGTCAGCCCGTCCTCGTTGGTCACGGCCTCCGGGACCGCGCCTGCCCCGGATTCGTCCGACTCACCTGTCGCGATGGTGGCCAGGGCCTCACCTGAGCCCAGCGGGCTTAGCATGCTGCCAGGCAGGCTCCCGCCGAGGCTGCTCAGCACCATGCCGCTGACCGTGGTGGAAGCCGACTCTGATTCAGGATTGAACTCCGGGTCAGCGAGCGCCGCATCGCTTTCGAGTAGCCGCGGCGGCGCCGGGCAGACGCCCGTGTACTCGCCCGCTGGCACCTCAGCGACCGGGATGGGGAATTGGGCCGCAGCACCCGTTGGGTCGAGGACGGCGACGCCGGCCACCAGCGCGCCGCTGGTACCGACCAGGAGAACTCCCGCGCCTATTCCGACAGCCCGCCGCAGTGTACCGGCACCGGCCCGCCGCCGCTTGATCCGCGGTCGTGACGCCGGCTCGATTTCAGCTCCCGGTTCGGTCATGACCGTCCCCTTCCGCTGAGTATCGATACTTCGTCAGGTGTTTCGCCGAGCCGGGCTGTTTCGCCGGGGCCGGATGACTCGCCGAGGTGAGGTGATCCACCGTCCGCAGGGGACACGGTATCCGCCGCTTCATCCTCAGATTCATCGGTCGGAGGCGGGACCAGTGCGACCGGCTGGCCGCGACGCCCGGGGTAGGCCCGCACGAATCGTGGCCGCGATGGCATGGGGATCGCCAGCAGAACGGTGAGTCCGATCACGAGGGCAGAGCCAATCGCAGCCCACGGCTCCCAGGGTGTCTCGTAGCTGACTTCGACCCTGCCGCCGTCTGCCGGTAAGGCGAATGCCTGGGACCAGCCGGATTCAACTGAGTCAAGGACACGCCCATCGAGGGTGGCCTGCCAGCCGGCGTCGGCGCGTTCGGCCAGCACCAGGCTGCGGTCCGCCGAGCCAGCCGGAATGATCGAGGTGACAGTTGCGGGCCCTGAATCGACTACTGCTGAGGTGGTTCCGTCGGCCTCCACGATCCGCGCGCGCGCTCCGGTGGTCGAGCCTTCAACCGTGGGGGTCTCAGGCGCTGCCACGTTTTCCTCACTCGAGGGGGGTACCACGCGCCAGAGCCAACCGGAGTTGGTATTTCCTACCGCGACGAGTCCAGGCACTGAGTCAATCTGACCCGCAAGTACTTCCGCCGCCGAGTCCGATTGCTGCAACACCACGAACCCCACCCCCAGTTGGCTGAGTTCCTCCCGTGGGTCGTACCCGGAGCCAGCCACGATGACCGCGACGGTGCTTCTGATGGCGGCGGTCGCCTCGTCGTCCTCGCGGAGGTCTGCGGACCCCAGTGGGCCGTACAGGCCGCGGGCCGAATAGAGCTGCGAGAGCTGATCGAGGGTGGTGCCGCCGCTGCGCATCAGGGCGGCGCTGACGTTATTGCTGCCGTCGACGTTCAGGACCAGGGACTTGGTGCGCTCTGAACTGTTCCCACGGTCGGCAGCGGTCGCGGGCAGAGTGCGTTCGGTGCTGGCTGCGACCAGCAGGTCGGCGCCGAAGCGGGTACCCGGCAGGTCGGAATCGCTTGCGCCGGCGGCCGGATCCGTGGTCGCGGCAGCAACGCTGTCGGCTGGTGACGGCACCGCCCAAAGCGCCAGACTCACCGCCGGGCCGAGTGCGAGGAGGACGGCGGCGGCCACTAGCGCGGGGCCGGTCCGTCGTCGCGGTGCGGTGGCGTCGGCCCGGGCGCGACGAGCGGTCCGTAGCTGGTGGGCGGAGATCGCCTTGTCTCCCCCGATCACGGCGGCTGCGGCGATGGCGAGCATCAACACCGAGACGAGAGGGCCGGTGAAGGGGGTGATCAGCGCCGAGGACCCCACCGACACTGCGACAAAAGACAGGACAGTGGTGAGCACCAATGCTCCAAGGCCAAGAAGCCAGAGCCCCAAAGCCATCGCGGTCCCGCGGCCGGGGATAAACAGGGCTGCAACGGCCAGCAGGATTGCCGGCCCGCCAACGAGCAGTGCTACCAGCAACGCCCACGGACCGTCAGGAAGGAAGGGCAGCGCTGCGAGCGGGGCCAGCGGTTCGAAGGCTACCGGGTAGCCCAGCAGTTGCTGCCACAGTTCAGCCCCGACGAAGGGAACCGGCACACCCGGATCGCCCAGAACGGCCCGCAGCTGGTTTGTGGTTGAGGCGATGAACGGAACGAACAGAGCCAGGGGTGGCAGTAAGGACCACCACAGGGTTTTCGCTCGGCGACGCAGCAACAGCATCGCGCCGAGTACCCCTACCGCCAGGAGTGGGAGCAGCGACGGCGCGCCAGCTGTGATCACCGCCAGCAGGAGCCCTGCAGTAGCCGCGGCGGTCCAACTGGGCACCCCGTTGATGCCTGGTTTCAGCATCACCTCGACGGAGCGACGACGGGCATACGCGTCGTCGTCGTCGTGAGCGGGAAAACTTGGCACAGCACTGGGATGCGTCCTGTCGCCAGGCTGCAGGTGGGCGCCCAGCTGCGGCGCCCGAGCGGCCCCGACTGCACGGAGCAGGGCCAGCCCAGCCAGTGGCAGGAGCAGGTGTGCGATCAACGCACCCAGCCGGCCACTGCCCAGCGCCACGTGAAGCGCTGGTGCTGCCGCCCAGAAAAACGCGGCCCAAAAGCGCAGTCCCCTGCTCCAGGTCAACGCTCCGGTGGCGAACCATGCGGACAGCCCGGCGAGTGGCAGGGCCAGCAGCATCAGGGTGACCAGCACAGCGTTTCCGTTACCCAGGCCGAGGGCGGCCAGCAGCCACAGCACATAGCCGAAGGGATCACCGTGTCCCGACATGCCTGAACCCAGGGTGATCCACCAGGTCGAGGCGTTTTGCCAGATATCGACCATGCTGGTGGAGACCGGCAGGAGTGCTCCCCCGGCCAACGCGGGAGCACCGATGAACCGGTAAAGCGCGACCACTGAGACAGCGGCAAGGGCCAGCGCTGCGGCAACCGCTCCGACACCAACCCAGGTGCGGGAAGGTGCGACGAGTGAGCTGAAATCTTCGGCGGCGTCGCCTGACGGGATGTAGGTGCTTTGCTCGTCGGCAATGGCCTGCTCGCTGAGATGGCCCTCAGCGGAGAAGGCCTCTAGCACCGAGCGGCGGTGGGACCAGACTTCACGGCGGCTGGTGCGCAGCGCCCGCACCACGCTGCGAGGGCGCTTCTTCGCGAGGGCTGCCCGGCGCCGGGATCTGAACAGGTCAACCGGGCGGAGCACTGCGGCGATGCTCGCGAACAACTGGCTGAACCCATACCCCGGGTCCTTGGCCAACAGGCCCATGAGGAGCCGGCCGAACCCACCAATCACCGCGCCGACCGCGAGGAACGGGATCTTCCACAGCGTCGCGTGCTTCAACCGCAGATAGACCTCAGCCTTGCGGGCGGCGCGCTGGCCGGCGGTGGGATGCAGACGCGGTTCGCCGTGGCGCATGACCGCGCTGGGAACGACCACCACGCGGTGCCCGGCCAGCCGGTTACGCCAGCAGAAGTCGACGTCGTCGCCGGTACCGGGGAGCGCCGGGTCGAAACCTCCGAGCGCCTCCCAAACATCACGGCGGACCAGCATGCCCGCTGAGTTGACGGCAAAGACGTCGCTCCGCGAATCGTATTGGCCCTGATCAAGTTCATCGACGTCAATCAAGGTCACCCGTTCGGCCCAGCGGCTGATGGACAGACCGACGTCGATGATCTTTCGACGGTTGTCCCATTCGACCTGTTTCGAACCGGCCACCGTGACCGAGGGAGCGCGCTCGACGGCGAGCAGGAGTTCATCAAGGGCGTTCGGCTCGGGCGCCGAATCGTCATGGAGTAGCCAGATCCACTCGTGGGTGTCGTCGGCGGTGGATCGCGAGGGAACCTCGGCGAGACCTACCCGGACTGCTGCACCAAAACCGGCTCTCGCCGCCGAGCCGACCACTGGGCTGCCTACCGGAAGCTCCAACTGCAGGATCGACGCCGAATCGTCTGTGGACCCGGCGTCGACGCCGACGACGAAGTTGGGCGGGTACCGCTGTGCTCTAAGTGCCGCGATGGTGGCTGGAAGAAAAGCTGAGCCGTTGTGGGTAACCACAACGGCTGTGACGCGGGGGTGCTGCAGAATTAGACCGCTCGCTTTCGTAACCGGCGCCGTTCGCGCTCGGACAGCCCACCCCAGATGCCGAAACGTTCGTCGTTGGCGAGTGCATACTCAAGGCACTGCGACCGCACGTTGCAGGCACCGCAAACCTTCTTGGCGTCGCGGGTGGAACCACCCTTTTCAGGGAAGAACGCTTCAGGGTCTGTCTGCGCGCAGAGCGAGTCAGCCTGCCAGCCGAGCTCACCCTCGTCGTCGAAGTCCTGGCCAATCCCGGGGAGCCCAATCCACACCGACTGGTCGCTGCGCGCCGGTGCCTGCCTCGACGGCGACGAGATGCGTTCGGGGGCCAATAGATCGGAGGGCATCGGATCGGCTGGCGCATCGGGCAGTTCAACTTCGCTGGGGTCATCAGCCAGGGCCTCGTGCGCCGTCAGGAAGGCAGTGGCCTGATCCTCCAGCGAGCTCTCGGTGCTACGCCGGTAACGTTCAGCCGCATCAGGGTCCGCCGGATCGACAAACCAGTCGCTCGGCACCCCACGTGATCCGTAACGAGCCGATGCCTGTGCCTCGATGGTCGTACGGTCGTGGACCTTCTCTGCCTGTCCCATGTCAGCCCTCCCGGTGTTGCCGCTCCAGCAGCTACTGTGGTGGATTCAGGCACGACTGCTGAGCAAAAAGGTGTTTTGCGAGAGGCATGCGGCCCAAGTATCCGATGTGCTGGAACTTTCCGATACCTAATTACACGCGTGTAATACGTATTCAGTCAAGCGCTGGGAGGAATCTTATAGAGTTATTTCCCGGGAACCCGTTCACGCCACGCTGAGAGTTTGTCACGATGGCGGCGGCGTGTCCCCCGCGACACTGGCGATTCGTCCCTGCCAGGATAATCAGCCAGAAAATACGGAAAAATAAAATTCGCCAGGAAGGCCCCAACCGGTCATGGATTCAGCCACACCAGTCCCCCAGCTCATGAATCAACTCCGCACGGTGAACCCGTCGGCTCCGCGCCTGATCTGGTATGGGCCGGGCAGTGAGCGGATCGAGCTCTCCGGCCGAGTACTGGACAACTGGGTGGCCAAGACCTCCAACCTCCTGGTCGAAGAACTGGACGCCACCGCCGGCACCCGGGTTGCGCTGCAGCTGCCGGGCCATTGGAAAACCCTCGTATGGGCCCTGGCCTGCTGGCAGGTAGGGGCCATACCAGTCGACGGCTCCGCCGGATCGGACCAGCCGGTGGACATAGTGGTGAGTTCCTCCGACGCCGCGACGGTAACCGGACCAACCCAGCTTCTGGTGCTGGTAGCTCTCGGCGCGCTCGACCTGAAGTGGTCAGGGCAGCTCCCGGCCGGGGCGGTCGACTATGCCGCCGAGGTCCGCAGCTATGGGGATGAGTTCTTCGATCTTCCGCCAGCTGACGCAGACCGGCTGGCCGTGGAGCAGGACGGCATGGGGCTGGGCATGCAGGTCCTCTTCGATCGCGCCTCCGCCTGCGGCTGGACGCCCGCCGGCGTTTTACTGGTGCCGGCAGACCTGCCGCTGGAGACGGCTCTGGCCGCAGCAGTGCACTGCTGGACCACCGGGGGCACCTTGATCGTCGTCGACCCGGGTGTCGAACTGACCGAGAAACTGCTGGCTAGCGAGCGCGTTACTGATCGCGTGGGAGGGTAGGGTCCCCCGACGGGCTGTCCAGCGAATCGACAATCCTGGGTCCCGCCGGAGCGCCGCTTGTCTCGCTCACTTGCCCATCAGTGCTTCTTTCGTCGGGGTGGCCGAAGAGTTCACGGTCGTGGCTGAAGGCGGGGTCCTCGTCGAGTTCGACGTTGAACACCCAGAACCGGTAGGCGACGAAGCGCAGGATCGTGGCGAGCACCGTGCCAACGATCCCGGCAAAGAACAGGGTGGGTCGGTCAGTGATGTCGAGCGGATACTTGGCGATCCAGACACAACCCGCCGCGATTCCCATTCCGATGACGTTGATGAACACGAACATGGTCAGTTCGCGCATCGGGTTGGCCTGCCTGCGGCGCCTGAAGGTCCAGTAACGGTTGGCGATCCAGGAGAAAACGGTAGCGACTGACGCGGAGACGAAACGCGCCTTGACCTCGCTGTCTGCCATGGGGCCGTGGATCAGGTACCAGAACAGTCCGTTGTCGATCACAAACGCCACACCGCCAACAGCACCAAACTTGGCGACCTCTCGCCAGAACAGGGAGGCTAGGCCCCTGATACGCTCTGCCACTCTGGAAAACATGACCCTCCGCGGTCCGGTTGCATGACTGGTTCACCCTGATCGCGGACATGCAATCGTGAATGAAGTACCACCATGCTCCATGCATAACGGCCAGTGAGTTATTTTAGCCGTCAAGCATGGAAGATTCCTAGAAACCCTCCCGGCGCAGGCTTCGCATACCAGCGCACCGCCGAGCAGTGGGTACCCTGAATACGTGACTTTCCCAGTAATAGGCGTAGTTGGCGGCGGCCAGTTAGCCCGAATGATGGCCCCCGCCGCTGTCCAGCTCGGCTTCACCCTCCGTGTCCTTGCCGAAGGCCCTGACGTCTCGGCGGTAGCCGCCGTCGCCTCCTCGACCATTGGTGACTACCGCAACCTCGACGATCTCCGGGACTTTGCCAGCGGTGTGGATGTGCTGACCTTCGACCACGAACACGTCCCCGGCGACCTGCTCAGGGCGCTGCAGTCCGACGGCGTCAACGTACAACCGCAGCCCGAGGCCCTCGCTCACGCACAGGACAAAATTGTGATGCGCCGCGCCATCGACCGGATGGGGCTCCCCAATCCTGAGTGGGCTGAGGTCTCTTCGGTCGAGGAACTGTGCGTTTTCGGGGACCGGATTGGGTGGCCTGTGGTCCTGAAGACCCCCCGCGGTGGGTACGACGGTAAGGGCGTCATGGTCCTCGACACACCGGCCGACGCCGACCGCGCCGCCGCGTGGTTCCAGGGCAGCCCGCTGCTCGCCGAAGCCAAGGTCGAGTTCAGCCGTGAACTGTCGGCCCTGGTGGCCCGTACCCCGTCCGGGGCCTCCCGGGCCTGGCCGGTCGTTCACTCGATCCAGGTGGACGGGGTCTGCGATGAAGTAATCGCGCCCGCTGCCGACCTCCCCGCGGACCTTGCGGCGTCGATCGGTGCGGCCGCGCTCAGAATCGCCGATGAGTTGGGGGTGACCGGAGTAATGGCGGTCGAACTCTTCCAGACCCCGGGCACCGATACCGGCTTTATGGTGAATGAGCTGGCCATGCGCCCGCACAACTCCGGCCACTGGACCATGGACGGCTCAGTCACCGGACAATTCGAGCAGCATCTTCGCGCGGTCCTTGACCTACCCCTGGGCGACACCCGAACGCTGGGTACCGTGACAGTGATGAAGAACTATCTCGGTGGCGACAACGTTGATCTCTTTAGCGCCTACCCCGCGGCCCTGGCGGCTGAACCAGCTGCGAAGATTCATTCCTACGGCAAGGATGTGAGGCCCGGCCGCAAGATCGGCCACGTCAATGCAGTGGCTCTGGCAGGCGAAAGCCTCGAAACCGTCCGGAACCGGGCGGAACGAACTGCGGCTATTCTCCGGAATGGGCCCGCCAGTTCAAAGACCCGGAAGGAAAACGCGTGAATAATCCGTTGGTAGGGCTCGTCATGGGGTCGGATTCGGACTGGCCGGTCATGGAGGCGGCGGCGCAGGCCCTGACCGAATTCGGGGTCGCCTTCGAGGCCGACGTCGTCTCAGCCCACCGGATGCCCGCCGAAATGATCGCGTACGGGCAACAGGCACAGGAACGGGGCCTGCGGGTCATCATCGCCGGCGCGGGCGGCGCCGCGCACCTGCCCGGAATGCTGGCCTCGGTGACCGTACTGCCGGTGATTGGCGTGCCGGTACCGCTGAAGTACCTCGACGGAATGGATTCCCTCCTGTCGATCGTTCAGATGCCTGCCGGAGTGCCAGTTGCCGCCGTCTCAATTGGTGGTGCCCGCAACGCTGGGCTGCTCGCCGTGCGGATGCTTGCGGCCGGCGAGGACAGCCTGGCGCAACGCCTCCGGGGCGAGCTCGTCGATTTTGCGGCCGGCTTGCGGGAGACCGCCGTTCAAAAGGGTGCGGCCCTTCGGGCGCGAGCGACCCTGCCCGAGGAGAGCGGCGTATGAGCCAGGCTTCCGACCCGGAGGGGCAATGGTTGCTCACCGACCCGGTTCGCTACCCGGAGTCAGCGACACCTAGGGTCCGTACCAAACGCGCCTTCGTCCTGCTGTTGCTGACCCTGGTTCTTCCTGGCTCGGCGCAGATTGTCGCCGGCGATCGGGGCTTGGGCCGGCGGGCGCTTCTGGTGACCTTCGCGGTCTGGCTGGCGGTGTTGGCCGCTATCGTCATCGCGGTCACCAACCGGACAGCACTGGTGAGCGCGGTGACCCACCAGTGGTGGTCACTCATCCTGATTATCGTGTTGCTGGTACTTGCCGTGTCCTGGGCCATTCTCTTCCTGAACACCCTGCGGATTATCAGGCCCCCTCTGCTGGAGCGATCCATGCGTCCGGTTGTCGCCGGATCATTGGTGGCACTGATGGTGGTTACCAGCGGATCCCTTGCCTACGGCGCGTATCTGCTCAATGTGAGCCGTGGCACCTTCGGCTCCATCTTTCAGGCCGGGCCCGCATTCGATCCGGTTGATGGGCGGTACAACTTCCTGCTGATGGGCGGCGACGCCGGTGAGGACCGGACCGGACGCCGGCCCGACAGCATTTCGGTGATCAGCGTCGATGCTTCCTCCGGGGCCACAGTGACCTTCAGCATCCCCCGCAACTTCCAGAATGCCCCGTTCACCGAGGATTCCCCCCTGTGGCAGATCTACCCGGACGGGTACAACTGCGGCGATGAATGCATCATCAACAGCCTTTACCCGACAATCGCCCAGGACCATGCCGACCTCTACCCGGAGTCCGACGATCCGGGAGCGGAAGCGATGATGGATGCCGCCGGCGGCATCCTGGGGATCGAGGTACAGGCCTACATCTTGGTCGACATGGAAGGCTTCTCCCAGGTCATCGACGCCATGGGCGGAATCACCATCGACGCTGGCGGGTGGGTTCCGATCACCGCCGCAGAGATCCCCGGCACCAACCCGATCCGGCACTATCCGCCCTCCGGGTGGATTGCCCCCGGCGTGCAGACCCTCGATGGGTACCACGCGCTCTGGTACGCACGATCCCGGGAGTTCGTCACCGATTATCACCGCATCGCCCGCCAGCAGTGCGTCCAGCAGGCCATGATCGCCCAACTGGATCCGGCGACCGTCCTTACCCGGTTCGAGGATCTGGCCAGTGCCGGCGCTGACATCGTCGAAACCGACATCCCCCTGGACCAGTTGGGGAGCTTCGTCGACCTTGCCCTGAAAGCGAAGGACCACGAAACCCGTCGCCTGACTATCGGCCCACCCGACTTCGGCACGGCCGCAGACAACTTCGTCACCTATCCGGTGTTCGAGGAGATCCATCAGCGGGTGCAGCAGACCCTGGCGGAAACCACCGGGGCCGAACCGGCAGCAGACGCACCCGTCCCAGCTGAACTGGAGGCAGCCACAGCGGTGTCGGTCTTCAAACCAGCGGAACCAACCATCGTCCCCGCGCAGGTGACCGCCCCGGAAATTACTGAAGAGTACCTGCAGCAGCTGGCCACCATCGGGGATATTGCAACCCTCAGCACCCTGTTGGACAACAACGGGGAATGCAGTCCCGCCTAAGGAAACGAGTCAGCCATGTACCTGCTGGAGAACACGCTGCGGCCCTACGCCTGGGGCTCCGAGACGGCTATCGCTGAGCTGCTCGGCCGGGTCCCCTCGGGGGGTCCCGAAGCTGAACTCTGGGTGGGGGCCCACCCAGACTCACCCTCCCAGGTGGTGCTGGAGGACGGTACCCGCCAGCACCTGGACCAGTTGATCGCCTCCGACCCGGAGCGGGCGCTTGGCAACGAAGCCGTGCAGCGTTTCGGTGACCGGCTGCCATTCCTGCTGAAGGTCCTCGCCGCCGCGGCGCCGCTGTCCCTCCAAGTCCACCCGAGCAGCACCCAAGCTGCGGCCGGGTTTGCGGCCGAGAACGCTGCCGGCATACCCGCCGACGCTCCGCACCGCAATTACCGGGACGGGTTCCACAAACCCGAGATGATTTTCGCGCTCACCCCGTTTGAGGCTCTGTGCGGGTTCCGGCCCGTGTCCGAAGCCGCTGACGTGTTCGAGCGGTTGATCTCAGCCGTCGAGGCAACCGGGGCCAGCGCGCCCGCGCTACTCGCCGACGTCGTCAGCGACCTCAGGGGGGCGGATCAGCGGGAGGCCCTCCGTGGCGCCTTCACCCGTCTGCTGACCACGGCCGATGCCACCCAGGCCGCCGAGTCAGTCGCGACGGCGCTGGCATCGGTACCCGGCCGGGACGCCGCGACCGTGCGCGAACTCACCGACCACTATCCAGGCGACCCCGGCGTCCTCGTCGCCCTGCTGTTGAACCGGGTGTCGTTGGATCCCGGCCAGGCCATCTACCTTCCGGCGGGGAACGTCCACGCCTACCTCAGCGGTCTGGGGATTGAGGTGATGGCTGCCTCGGATAATGTGCTGCGGGGTGGGCTGACCCCGAAACACGTTGACGTTCCCGAGTTGCTGAAGACAGTGCGCTTCGAATCGGTCAGCGTGCCGGCCGTCGAGGTCCGGCACACGGGGCTTGGCCAGGAACTGTACTGCCCGCCGTTCGATGAATTTGCCCTGCAACGCCTTGAGCTCCGCGCCGGGTCGGATTCAATGGCTTCCGCTGATGTACCCCTGGCCCAGAACGGTCCGGTGTTGGTGCTGGCCGTCTCGGGCAGCATCGTCCTTGACTCCCCTCGCGGCGACCTGCTCGTGCCTCGCGGTTCCAGTGCCTTCGTCCCGGCCAACGAGGCTCCCGTCATGGTCAAGCTCGCCGCCGGTACCGGGCCCGACACCGATCAGGACGACGACGGCGCCCTCGCCTTCGCGGTGACTCTCGCCGGCTGAGCTCCACCACCTGGGACCTGGGACTGGCACCGGGGCGCAGAAAAGTGGCCTCCCCGCATCTGAGTGGTCGGCCCACCACTTATCTGCAGCCCAGCCACTTTTCTGCGGGCCGGCGTGTAGCCCAGCCACTTTCCTGGGGGCCGGGGTACAGCAGGGTGCACCCCAGCCACTTATCTGCGGGCCGGCGTGCAGCCCAGCCACTTTTCTGGGCCGGGGGCGGCCTGGCCTGCCAGCAGGAGTGCAGCGCAGCCCCTTGCGGCCCGAGTCCCTAAGATAGATGGGTGACTGCTTCCCTCGTGGCGAAGGACCTCTCCGGAGGCCACGCCCACCGCACTCTTTTCTCCGGCCTGAATCTGACGGTGGCACCGGGCGACGTCGTCGGCGTCGTCGGCGCCAATGGTGCGGGTAAGTCGACGCTGCTCCGGCTCCTCGCCGGCGCCGACGACCCGCTCGGCGGCAGCGTGACCACCACTCCCACTGATGCGTTTGTCGGATGGTTACCGCAGGAGCAGGAACGACTTCCGGGCGAGACCATCGGGGGCTACCTCGGTCGGCGGACGGGAACGACGGCGGCCACCGCGGCGATGGAAGCCGCCGCCGACGAACTGGCCTCCGGAACCCAGGCAGCCAATGACACTTATGGGGCCGCCCTCGACCATTGGATGGCGTGTGGGGCCGCCGATCTCGCCGACCGCGTCCCCCAGGTACTGGCTGAGCTTGGCCTGACGCTCGGACCTGACACCCCGATGACCGGTCTCTCAGGCGGGCAGGCTGCCCGGGTGGCGCTGGCGGCGCTGCTGCTCAGCCGCTTCGACATCGTGCTCCTCGACGAGCCCACCAATGACCTGGATCTGGCTGGCCTTGCGCGCCTGGAGGAGTTTGTACGGGGCCTGCGGGGCGGTGTTGTCCTGGTCTCTCACGACCGCGAGTTCCTGGCCCGCTGCATCACCACGGTGGTGGAACTTGACCTGGCCCAGGGCAGTGTTGCCGTCTACGACGGCGGGTACGACGCGTATCTTGAGGAACGCGCCGTCGCGAAACGTCATGCGCAAGAAGCCTACGAGGAGTTCGCCGACAAGAAGTCCGACCTTGTCTCCCGCGCCCGCACCCAGCGGGAGTGGAGTTCCCAGGGCGTCCGCAACGCGATGAAGAAGAGCCCGGACAATGACAAGATTCGCCGGCGCGCGAGCATGGAATCCTCGGAGAAGCAGGCGCAAAAGGTCCGGCAGATGGAATCGCGGATTTCCCGCCTCGACGAGGTGGCCGAACCGCGCAAGGAATGGCAGCTGCAGTTCAGCATCGGCTCCGCCCCGCGCTCCAGCTCGGTGGTGGCAACCCTCAACCGCGCGGTCGTCAGCCGCGGCGGGTTCACTCTCGGGCCGGTCACGCTGCAGGTCAATGCCGGGGACCGGATTGGGATTACCGGGCCGAACGGCGCGGGGAAATCCACCCTGCTGGCCCTGCTGCTGGGTCAGTTGGTGCCCGACGACGGCGGCGCCGGGCTGGGCGCGAGCGTCGCAGTGGGAGAGATTGATCAAGCCCGCGGCGTGTTTGCGGAGTCCGAACCGTTGGGCGATGCGTTTGAAGCGCTGGTCCCGAGCCTCAACCGGGCTGAGGTCCGCACCTTGCTGGCCAAGTTCGGGCTCAAGGCCGACCAGGTCAGCGGTACCGTGGGCAGCCTCTCCCCCGGGGAGCGCACCCGTGCTGCGCTGGCCCTCCTGCAGTCCCGCGGAGTGAACCTGCTGGTGCTTGACGAGCCCACCAACCATCTCGACCTGCCGGCCATTGAACAGCTGGAGGGAGCACTCGAGAACTACGATGGTGCGCTGCTCCTGGTCTCCCATGACCGCCGCCTGCTCGAGAATGTCAGGTTGGACTCCCGCTGGGCCGTGGCCGACGGTCAGGTCACCGCCAACTAGCCTAGGAGCGTCCCGGCAGCTTCGCCTTCAGCTTCGCTGCAGTGGCCTGGGCGAGGCGCACTCCGTCCCGGGCCAACGGCATTGCCCGGGAATACAGGGGGTAGAGGGGCGAGAGCGGCTTGTCCCAGGTTCCGGCCAGCTGGTTCTCGTGCTTGGCCCAGCCCATCTTGAACTTGGATACTCCGTCGTTGAGCAGCCCGTTGAAGTCGTAGCGCACCGCGCCGCGCTCCTTCATGGACTGGATTGCCAACCACTTCAGGGCATAGTTGGCCCGCAACTGTTCCCCCTCGGGAGTCATCCCTCCATAAAGTTCGAAGACCGTGTGATCGCTGGCGGACAGCCAGAGGAACGCGACGACGTCGTCGCCCTGGAAAGCGGCGATCACCGGCGACGCGCTGCCAAGGTTGTCGTAGATGTCCAGATAGTAGGGATCCTCGTGGATGCCGAACCCCGCCCGCTCGGCAGTCTGTCGATAGACGGCAAGGCACCGGGGCAACTCCGCACGGGTCACCTCCCGGTACTCGAGGTCCTCCCGGCCGGACTTCCTGATGTACTGTCGGTGCTTTTTACTCATCCCGGCGAGCAGCTCATCCTCGCTGAGGGTGAGGTCGAGGATGAGGGTACGGCCGATCAGGATGGTGTTCGCGGTGCTGCGCCACCCGGCTGCCGGCAGTGCCATGGCGGGAGCCGCATCGGCATCCCAGTCGGGTTCGATGCTCAACGCCACTGGCCGGTGCGCCTGGCGGACATAGACTTCCAGCGCGCCCAGCACGTCGGCCTCGCGCCCCGGCACTGACTGTGGCCCGCGCGGGCAGTACGCCAGGGACCTGAACGGCACGGGAAGCTTGCGGAGCAGCACCTGTGCGCAGCCCACCAGTACGCCGTCGTCCTGCATCAGCACCCGGTCAACGGTCCACCCGTGGGCGGCCTTGGTCTTGCCCCAGCCCCAGAGCTGCTGGGGGTGCCCCAGCAGCTCATTCACAGCGGAGTCCCACCGGGACTCGTCGACGCATTGCACAACAGTAAGGGTCATGCCCTCAACCCTAGCGCTGATCGAGAACCCGCCGGGCGTCCTACTTCAGACGCGCGTAGCTTTCCCACTTGTGGGCCTGGTGCTCGCCGTCGACCACGCGGATGGTTCCCGACTTGGACCGCATCACGATGGACTGGGTCAGGACTTTACCCTTGTTGTAACGGACACCGCGCACCAGATCGCCGTCGGTGATGCCGGTGGCAGCGAAGTAGCAGTTGTCACTGGTTACCAGGTCTGAGGTGGACATCACCCGATCAAGGTCGTGACCGGCGTCGATGGCCTTCTGTTTTTCCTCATCGCTGGTGGGCCACAACCGGCCCTGGATCACTCCGCCCAGCGATTTGATGGCGCAGGCAGCGACGATGCCCTCGGGGGTGCCGCCGATACCCATCAGGGCGTCGACGTCGGTGCCCTCACGGGCTGCCGCAATGGCTCCGGCCACGTCGCCGTCCATGATGAACTTGGTGCGCGCACCGGCGGCACGGATTTCGTCGACCAGGGGACGGTGGCGGTCGCGGTCCAGAATCATCACTGTCACCTGGTTGACCGACTTGCCCTTGGCTTTGGCGATCAGGTGCAGGTTCTGCTTGACGGGGAGCCGCAGATCAACCATGTCGGCGGCCTCCGGGCCGGTAACCAGCTTCTCCATGTAGAACACGGCGGAAGGGTCAAACATGGTGCCGCGCTCGGCGACCGCGAGCACCGCAATCGCATTGTTGATGCCGAGCGCGGTGAGGCGGGTGCCATCGATCGGGTCGACAGCGACGTCGCACTCGGGGCCGCTACCGTCCCCGACCCGCTCGCCGTTGTACAACATGGGGGCTTCGTCCTTCTCCCCCTCGCCGATGACCACGACGCCGTTGAAGTGGACCGTTGACAGGAGGGAGCGCATGGCGTCGACTGCTGCACCATCCGCTTTGAGCTTGTCGCCGTACCCGACCCAATGGCCACCGGCGATGGCCGCAGCTTCGGTCACACGGACCAGTTCCAGGGCGAGGTTGCGGTCCGGCTCGTCGTCGCCGACCGCCAGCGAGCGGGAGAGCGTTGAATACTGGGCTGATTTGGCGTTGTTGGACACGTCAATCCTCATCGTCGAAGCGGTGCTGTGCCATTGCTGGCGAAAGCTGCGGGACTTATCCCCTGCCGCAATCATAGTGGCCGCTGGTCTGCCCGCACTATGCGTGACGACGATACGAGACGGCGGGGCCCGAATAGGTGCGCACCCGCAAGTGGTGGAAAATGGATGTGTGAGCACCCCCCAGCCCGGATCGACAGAGCACCCCACCGACGGCGACGCGCGCCCCGACACTGAACCGCCAGTCACGCCGGTATTGACGCCAAAGCAGGCGAAGCGCGCCAACTCGACAGTCGTCGGCATGCTGATCGCAATTGCGGCGACCTTCGGCCTGGTGCTGCCGGTGTTGCTGTTCAATCCCACCCACACGGCCGAGACCTATGCCCGGGATATTGATGTACCGAACGTGTCGTCCGAGGCAGCGGATATTGCCGGCTATGTTCCACTGGCACCCGACCTGCCGGCAGGGTGGACCTCGAACTTCGCCCGCTGGAACACCGGCGGCAGCGACGGCGTCCCCTTCTGGGAGGTGGGCTATCTCACCCCCGAGCGGCAGTTCATCCAGCTCACCCAGACCGACAACGCCAACCCCACCTGGACGGCGCAGCGGCTCGACGGCGCCCAGGTGTCGGGCCAACGCACCATCGACACCCTCGACTGGGAACTGCTGGACAGTTCGTCGGGTGACACCTTCCTCACCGCAGAGACCGGTGAGTACACCCTGATTCTGAACGGTACCGCCGATCTCGCTGAATTCGACGTACTCGGCGCTGCAATCCTCGACGATCTAGCCGCGTCTTAGAGTCCAATCGTGGGCTGGATCCGGCGTAAGGTTGTGCCGTGGATAACGAACTGACCCCCGTTGATGCCTGGTCCCGCCTCCGTGACGGAAACCTGCGTTTTGTTTCGGGCAGCTCCTCGCACCCGAATCAGGACGCGCTGCATCGTGCCTCTTTGGTTGACACCCAGCACCCCTTCGCTGTCATCTTCGGTTGTTCGGATTCCCGGCTGGCCGCCGAGATCATTTTCGACCTCGGTCTCGGCGACATCTTCGTGGTGCGCACCGCGGGGCAGGTCATCGACGACGCGGTGCTGGGATCCCTGGAGTTCAGTGTGAGCGTGCTGAATGTTCCGCTGATCGTGGTCCTTGGGCATGACCGCTGCGGAGCCGTCTCGGCGACCATTGACGCAATCGACTCCGGGGAGATGCCCGCCGGTTTCCTGCGCGAACTGGTGGAACGGATCACTCCCTCCGTCCTCACGTCCCGACGCAACGGGGTTACGGACATCAACGCGACGGTCGTTGAGCACATCAAACAGACCTCCAAACGCATGGTCGATTCCTCGCGGGTCATCGCCGACGCCGTCGAGAACGACACCACAGCCGTGATAGGTGTCACCTACCGGCTTGAGGACGGCAAGGCTGAGATCGTTTCCGGATTTGGTGCCTTGTAGGATTTGGTGCCTTGTAGCCCCACCGGCGAGAATTGGCGCATGACTCAATCGCCTGGATCCGACGCCGAATTCCGTATTGAACACGACACGATGGGCGAGGTCCGGGTTCCGGTCAACGCGCTCTACCGTGCCCAGACCCAACGCGCGGTGGAAAACTTCCCCATCTCTGGCACCCGCCTCGAGCGCGCGCACATCGAAGCGCTGGCCCGCATCAAGAAGGCTGCGGCGACCGCCAACGCCGAGCTGGGAGTGCTCGACGACGAGCGCGCCCGTGCCATCGAGGCCGCAGCTGAAGAGGTGGCCCAGGGACTCTACGACGGCGACTTCCCCGTCGACATTTACCAGACTGGTTCCGGCACGTCGTCGAACATGAACATCAACGAGGTCATTGCCACCCTGGCGAGCCGCGCCCTTGCCGCCGCGGGCAGCGAAACCTCGGTGCACCCCAACGACCACGTCAACGCCTCACAGTCGTCCAACGATGTGTTCCCAACGTCCGTCCATGTGGCCGCGGCGTCGGCACTGACCAAGGACCTGGTCCCGGCACTGGAACACCTCGCAGCATCGCTGGAACGGAAAGCCGACGAGTTCAAGACCGTGGTCAAGTCCGGTCGCACCCACCTGATGGATGCGACGCCGGTAACCCTGGGCCAGGAGTTTGGCGGCTACGCCGCCCAGGTGCGGTACGGCGTCGAGCGCATCCAGGCTTCCCTCCCCCGGGTGGCCGAGGTACCGCTGGGTGGCACGGCCGTCGGCACCGGCATCAACACGCCGGCCGGTTTCCCTGCACGGGTCATCGAACTGCTGGCCAGCGACACCGGCCTCCCCCTCACCGAGGCACGCGATCACTTCGAGGCCCAGGCCAACCGTGACGGGCTCGTTGAGGTCTCGGGGATGCTGCGTACCATCGCCGTGTCACTGACCAAGATCAATAACGACCTGCGCTGGCTGGGATCGGGGCCCAACACCGGCCTCGGCGAGATCGCGCTGCCCGACCTGCAGCCGGGATCGTCGATTATGCCCGGCAAGGTCAACCCGGTGATCTGTGAGGCAGTCATCATGGTGTGCGCCCAGGTGATGGGCAATGACGCAACGGTGGCCATCTCCGGCACCAACGGAGCGTTCGAGCTCAACGTCGGCATCCCGGTCATCGCCCGCAACGTGCTGGAATCGGTGCGGCTGCTGAGCACCTCCACCCGTGTGATGGCCGACAAGATGATCGACGGCATCACCGCCAATGAGGAGCGGGCCCGATTCCTGGCCGAGGCATCGCCGTCGATCGTGACCCCGCTGAACAAATACATCGGCTACGAGAACGCAGCCAAGATCGCCAAGAAGGCCGTCGCCGAGGGCCTCACGGTCCGGGAGGCCGTCGTCGCCCTCGGGTTTGTGGAACGCGGGGAGCTCACCGAGCAGCAGCTCGACGACTCCCTCGACGTGCTCTCCATGACCCGCCCTCCGCAGTAGCCCAGCACCACCCCCGAACGCCATAAACTGCCCCGAGGGTCAGGTTCGCCGATTTGCAGTCGGCGGATCTACCCCTCGGGGCAGTTTCTGTTGCGCCGGTTGGCCGCCCTAGCGAATGAAGTGGGGGACGCCGTCGGCGGTCAGTGCCGCCTCGACGAGCTGCCGGTGGCGTTCGTTCAGTTCCGGGAGCTGATCGAGGGGGAACCAGCCGACGTCAGTGGATTCGTCGTCGTTCACCAGGGCCTCTCCCGAGACGTACCGGCAGCTGAAATCGGTGGTCAGGAAGGTGCAGATGTCCCCGTTGGGGAAGGTCACGGGCCCCACCACCTCCACCCGGATCAGGTGCTCCACCCGGGCTCGCACGCCGGTCTCTTCGAAGATCTCCCGGACAATGCCGGCCGCCGGTTCCTCACCTGGCTCAAGCATCCCGGTGATGACGGTCCACTGTCCGTTGTCGGAACGTTTCCCGAGCAGCACCCGCCCGTCGTCGTCGAACACCACGCCGCCGACGCCGGGCAACCAGAGGGGCTCATGCCCGACCTTCTCGCGGAGGGACAGGACATAGTCAGGGGTAGGCATGAGATCAGCCTAGCGAGGGGACGGCCAGGACCAACGCAGCTCCGGCAATCATGAACGGCCCGAACGGGATTGCCGACTTGAGTGTGCCCCGGCGGCTGAGGATCAAGACCAGTCCCCAGAGCGCTCCGAGCCCAAACGCTGCGAAGGTCCCCCACAGCAGTTGGCCCCAGCCCACAAAACCCAGGTAGAGCCCCAGCCAACCGGCGAGCTTCACGTCCCCGAATCCCATCCCCGCCGGGTACACCACCCGCAACAGGAAGTACGCCAGCCAGAGCACGGCGGCCCCGCCAACCATCGTGAGCGTCCGCCCGGCGTCGCTGGCCAGCAGGGCCGCAGAGCCGAGCAACACACCAGTGAGGGGGTAGGCCGGAAAGACGATCCGGTTTGGCAGCAGATGGCTACGGAAATCGACAACGCTGAGCCGGACTCCGACCACGCCAAAAACGACCAGCGCCAGTCCAAGGAGGAGCCCGGCAACGGGTCGGTCCTGGAAGTACCCGGCAAGGATGTCGGTCATGGGATCCAAGCTACTGGACCCCTGCGAACCGGCCAAGGGCGGCGGTTAGACTGTGGACATGTCAGCAACTCACAGTGAAACACCAGCAGCCACCTTCCGGTCGCTCTGCAGGTCATCCCCCTGGAAGTGGGAGACCCTGCGCTTCACTGTGGCGTGGCGACTACCCGAGGGAGAGACCCGGCCACTCAAGGCCTGGCTGCGTCGGCCGGCGGCGCTCCGGGTTGAGGACAACGACGGCGTCCTCCTCCACAGCACCACTGGCACTGCCGGCTCACGGGACGCCCTCTACGTCAGCGCCACCAGGAAATCCTGGCTCCTTGCCCCACGGCTGATCACCCCCGTCTACAACGACGCCGGCTTCGTGCTGCGCCGCCCGGACGCCGCGTACGGTGAACCCGCCTTCGGCGACCCGCGGTGGGCCGCGATGCTGGACCCGGTCGAATTTGCTGGGGACGCGCCGGTGGCCTTCGAGTCCCCCTTCGCCAACCGGGTGGAGCTGGAGAACATCGTCGAAGAGGAGTTTGAGGGCCGGCCAGTCCTCAGCGCCGTTGCCACTCCCAACCTCACCTACAAACCCCACACTGACGGCTACCCGCTGATCGGTCGTGGTCGAACCGAGGTGAAAGTTGACCTCGGAACAGGAATCTGTGTGTCGACCCTCGCCCTGGACGGGGCGTTCGCTGGGGGTGGGCACTGGCTGCGGATCCTCGGTGTGGACGAGTACATGGTTGATGATCTCTTCGTTGACTCCGATAACCAGCTCACCGATGTCAGCGCCCATATCCCATGGAACGTGTCCTGACCGGCTGCTGCCTGACGCCTGCCCCCAGCGGGAACTGACTAGATTTCGGCGCCCTCAAGCAACTCGGTGACGAGAGCCGCGATCGGCGAGCGCTCGGACCTGGTCAGGGTGATGTGGCCGAACAGCGGGTGACCTTTGAGGGTTTCCACCACTGCTGCGATCCCGTCATGGCGCCCCACCCGCAGATTGTCGCGCTGCGCGACGTCGTGAGTCAGGACAATGCGCGAGTTCTGCCCAATCCTGCTCATCACCGTCAGCAGCACGTTCTTTTCCAGCGACTGGGCTTCGTCGACGATGACGAACGAATCGTGAAGACTTCGCCCACGAATATGGGTTAGCGGAAGCACCTCAAGCATTCCGCGATCCATCACTTCCTCCACCACCTCCTGCGACACCAGCGCGCCCAGCGTATCGAAGACCGCCTGCGCCCACGGGTTCATCTTTTCGCTCTCGCTGCCGGGCAGATAGCCCAGTTCCTGGCCGCCGACGGCGTACAACGGCCTGAACACCACCACCTTGCGGTGTTCGCGGCGTTCCAGGACCGCCTCCAACCCGGCGCACAGGGCCAGAGCCGATTTGCCGGTGCCGGCTCGCCCGCCCATCGAAACAATCCCCACCTCGGGATCCATCAGGAGGTCGATGGCCAACCGTTGTTCGGCGGACCGCCCATGGAGTCCAAACACATCACGATCACCACGCACCAGTCGCACCTGTTTGTCCGCCCCCACCCTGCCCAGCGCTGACCCCCTGACCGAGTGCATGACCAGACCGGTGTTGGCAGGCATTTCAGCGGCTTCGGGAAGGAACACGGGCTGATGGTCGTAGAGCGTGTTGACGTCAGCTTCAGCGACGTCCAGCTCAGCTACCCCGGTCCAGCCCGAGTCCTTCACCAACTCGTTGCGGTACTCGTCCGCTTTCAGACCCATCGCCGATGCCTTGACACGCATCGGCAGGTCCTTCGACACCACTGTGACGTTCCTGCCCTCATCGGAGAGGTTCTTCGCCACCGCGAGGATCCGCGAGTCGTTGTCCCCGCTCCTGAATCCTGCTGGTAACACCTCCGGCGAGATGTGGTTCAGCTCCACCCGCAGCGTTCCGCCCTCTTCCCCGAGAGGGATCGCCTGGTTGAGGCCGTGATGCTGGACCCGCAGATCATCAAGCAACCGCAACGCCTTGCGCGCAAAATAGCCAAGCTCGGGGTCGTTACGCTTGGCCTCCAGTTCGCTGATCACCACGATCGGCAGGATCACCTCATGTTCGGCGAACCGCATAATGGCGCGCGGGTCCGAGAGCAGCACCGACGTGTCGACGACGTAGCTTCGGCTACCAAGGCTTTCAACAGACGAAAGGCCCGCCTCAGCAAGGATCAATTCTTCATCCGTGCTACTGCGAGCCTTGGTGGCGTGTGCTGGGGGGAGGGTCTGGCCTGAATCGAATGAACTCTGTGTTGGGTCAGATATGGCCACGTGGACTCCACTCCGGGGCGTGCAATCCCCGACTTGTTAAGGGGTGGGTGAGACAGTGAGGCCGCGAGGCCTGGCACGGCCTCCCCTGACGTCGCGCTGTGCTGGTGAGCACTGTTCGCTGCATCGGTAGCCTCCCGATCAGTGGGCCCTGGTGCCTCCTGATGGTGTCGAGAATACGCCCGGCATCGGGCCCACGAGAGTTTGGCGCGGCGTGTCGAAGAATAATTCGAGGTGAACTTCCGCTTGAATCGTCAGCCGCCGAATCGCCGCTGGCGCCGCCCATAATCCCGGAGCGCACGCAGGAAATCCACCCGGCGGAAGTCGGGCCAGAGCGCTTCGCAGAAGTAGAACTCGCTGTAGGCGCTCTGCCACATCAGAAACCCTGACAACCGCTGCTCTCCCGAGGTCCTAATCACCAGGTCGGGGTCAGGTTGTCCGCGGGTGTACAGGAAAGAGGAGATTTGCTGGTCGGTGAGACCGGTGGCAACGTCTTCCAACGACTGCCCCTCCGCTGCCGAGGCGAGCAGTAGTTCTTTGACGGCGTCGACAATTTCCCGGCGTCCCCCATAGCCCACCGCGACATTCACGTGCAGACCGTCAATTTCCCTGGTCTGTGTGGCCAGCGAGCACAGCTTGTCCGAGAGGTTGTCGGGCAGCAGTTCAAGCGCCCCGACGGGTTGCACCCGTACCCGGTTGCCCTCCCCCAGCCGATCGAGGGTATTGGCGATGATGTCCAATAGCTGCGCTATTTCCTCGGGGGAACGGCTCATGTTGTCGGTGGAAAGCATGTAAAGCGTCACCACCTCGACGCCAAGCTCCTCGCACCAGCCCAGAAACTCGTGGATCTTGTCGGCACCGGCCTGATGTCCATCCCGGGTCGGAGCGCCAGCCAACTTGGCCCACCGCCGGTTGCCGTCGACCATTACACCGATGTGATGCGGAATCCTTTCGGGATCCAGCGACCGCTGGAGCTTGCGTTCGTAAAAGTTATAGGCGAATCCTGGAAACTTCACTGGGTGGTTCACCTATCCTTCTTCCGTTGGTCGCCAATCTGATGCTCTACTCCTAAGGTACCGCCACGGACCAGCTCCACCGATAACAGCCTCGGGGTGGTTTACGAGATCCCTCACCGCAGCCTGGTTACCGTCGAGTAACATAGCGAGTCGACAGCTAGGATTATGCAATGACCTCGAGCTTCCCAGGCACCCTCAAACCGAAGTTGCGCGGCTGGCTGCATGCGGGGGCCACCCCTCTGGCACTGGCCGCCGGCATCGTGCTCGTTGCCATCGCCCCGACGGCGGGCGGCAAGATCACGTCAGCCATCTATGCTCTGACCGGGGTGCTGCTCTTCGGCGTCAGCGCCGTCTATCACACCGGCACCTGGACCGACCGAACCAGGGTGGTCCTGAAGCGGCTTGACCACACGAACATCATGCTGGTGATCGCCGGCAGTTACACCCCGCTGGCCTGGGCCTTGCTGGAGCCCGACAAGGCGGCTGTCCTGCTGTGGGTGATCTGGTCCGGCGCCATTGCTGGGGTCCTGTTTCGGGTGCTCTGGGTGAACGCACCACGCTGGCTCTATGTGCCCGTCTATGTGGCGCTGGGACTGGGCGCCCTCTTCTACCTGCCGGATTTCCTGGCCGCGAGCGTTCCTGCGACAGTACTCATCATCATTGGCGGCGCCCTATATATTGCCGGCGCGGTCTTTTATGCGCTCAAGCGCCCCAACTTCAGTGTCAGATGGTTTGGTTTTCATGAACTGTTTCACGCCTTCACCATTGCCGCCTTCACCGTTCATTTCATCGCGATCGTCATCGCAGTCCTGAATCCACTCCATGGGCCTTGACCGGTTTATCCGGCCGGACGACGGCGGGTCGGCTCCCAAGTACCCAGGCCGGCAGGGTCTAGCGGTTTCCCGGCGTCGTCTCTGGTCGCGAGTCGGAGTCATTGGCGCGACGTTCCCCGGGGACACGGTCGTCGTTGGGACCGGTTTCGGGACTGCCTGAACCGGCGGCTTCGTCCATCATCCCCTGGTACCGAACCCTCCGGATCCGTTTGGACATGTCGCGGATAAGGAAGATGACAGCTATCACCATCAACAGGGTGAAAACGAAGCCCAGCAGACCGGGCGTCACCTGGCTGGGATCCAGCCCCGGCCTGAGCCCATCCTCCTGATCGGGGACAGGGCTTACGGTTGACACCAGGTTGAGCAGGTAATTCACAATGCACCACTTTCGAAAGGAACGGTGGGCCGCAAGGCCCACCTCCTTATTCTACGCCAGCGAAGAAGTCAGCTTCGGGCAGTTTGGCTTCCACCCGGGAGTGGATCAATGAGTAGTCTTCCCACGGCCAGACTTCGCGCTGCAGGTCTGCTGACACGGCGAAGAAGAACCCATCCGGATCAACCTGTGTCCGGTGCGAGAGCAACGCCCGATCACGGTGCTCAAAAAAGTCTCCACACTCGATCTGGGTAGTGGTCTTGTGCGTGGGTGCCGGGGCCTGATGGCCTTCCGAGTCGGCTTCAAGCCACGCCGCGATCCGGGCGGCATAGGGTGACTGCAGGCCGGCAGCTTCGAGGGCGTTGTGCAGTGCATGGAATCGTTCGGGATTGAACGCGCGGTCGTAATACAGTTTCGACGGCGCCCAGGCGGCCCCGGTGCCGGGATACCGATCGGCGTCGGCGGCTGCATGATAGGCCTCGACGGCCACCTTGTGGGCCATGATGTGGTCCGGGTGTGGGTACCCACCATTCTCGTCGTAGCTCAGGATGACGTGGGGGCGGAAATCACGGATCAGTTTGACCAGTGGTGCCGCCGCACGCTCCAGTGGCTGCACTGCGAAGCACCCGAACGGCAACGGGGGCAAGGGGTCGCCCTCGGGCAGACCGGAGTCCGTGAAGCCCAGCCAGCGCTGGCGGATTCCCAGCGCTCGCGCCGCGTCGGCCATCTCCACCCGCCGCAGGCCAGCCAGGTCCCGCAGTGCTTGGGGATCGCCAGCGACCTTCTCGTTGAGGATGTCCCCGCGTTCCCCTCCGGTGCAGGTGGCAACCAGCACGTCCACGCCGGCGGCGGCGTACCGGGCCATGGTGGCTGCGCCTTTGCTTGACTCATCGTCCGGATGGGCGTGGACTGCCAGCAGCCGGAATCCCTCGCCAGGAGCCGACGCGCTGAATGATGGACGGTTTTCCGGGCTGGGCAACTACTGCTCCTGTGGGTTCGGCTATCGCTTTAGGCAATAGATTCCGGCGGGGATAAAATGGTTTCCGATGAACACCAACCAACCGCCAGTATCAAGAGTAGCCAATCGCTACGGCACCCCCAAGCCGGGATTACCAGGGCGGACGAAGAAGCGGATCATCTGGGGCGCCCTCGCCGTAGCAGTGGTCACCATCGCTGTGTTCACCGTACAGACTTCCGTCCCGGAGGTAACCAGCAAGGACGTCGGGTTCAACATTCAGGACGCCGGGAACGCCAACGTTGACTTCGATGTCACCAAAGCCCCCGACGCAACGGTGCAGTGCGCCGTGCAGGTCTTGAGCGAAACCTACGCGGTGGTGGGCTGGGAAATCGTGGAGATCGGTCCCAATAGCGCCGATGAAGGGACCGACGGCGGTCGCACCACAGCGCATCGTGCCCAGATCCGCACCGAATCGGTGGGTGTCTCAGGCGGGGTCAACGCTTGCTGGGTCATCAAGGAAAACGGTTCCGCATAGGCCTGCCGGAGATTCCGAACGTCTCGATTTCACTACATTTCGGCCTTTACCCCCGTGCCCTACCTTGGGATTACCGAGGCAGGGCGTCTACACTGGGGACAATACGTTCGGCTCTCCCCAACCGGTGATCAACTGTGTATGTGGTCACCAAGGGTGGAGCCTTTATTTGTTGCTAAGCCTGCTTACATCTCGTTGTGCAGGCTGTCACCATGCCGAAACCGCTCGATCAACGGGTTTCGGACATAGCTAAGGAGATGCCCGTGTCCACCAACAGTGCACCTGTCGCATGGCTTACCCAGGAGTCCTATGACCGCCTCAAGGCCGAGCTGGAGCATTTGTCCGGTCCCGGCCGGACCGAAGTTGTTGCCCGGATTGAACAGGCACGGTCCGAGGGTGACCTCAAGGAGAACGGTGGCTACCACGCCGCCAAGGAAGAACAGGGCAAGTCAGAGGCCCGGATCCGTCAGCTCACTGCGCTGCTGGAGAACGCCCACGTTGGCGAAGCCCCGGAAGACAACGGAATTGTGGAACCCGGCATGCTGGTTCACGCCAGGATCGCCGGCGACGACGCCACGTTCCTGCTCGGCAGCCGCGAAGTTGCCGGTGACACCGACATTGACGTCTACAGCGAGAAGTCTCCGCTGGGAGCTGCCATCCAGGGTAAGAAGGCCGGTGACAAAGTCACCTACACGGCGCCGAATGGCAAGGAGATTGAGGTTGAGGTCCTGTCGGCCAAGCCGTACGTAGGGTAAGACCTTTCTGACGCCCTTAACGGGCTTTTGACTGCCGACGGCGGTCCGTCCCACCAGGGGCGGGCCGCCGTTTCAGTATCACGGCAGCAAGCACCCCGCCGAGCGCCCCGAACAGGTGAGCCTGCCAGGAGATGTTGGATCCCGCGCTGGGCAGGATTCCCCACAGGATCGAGCCATACATCAGGAAGACCACGAGGGCGAGCAGGATCTGTCGCAGGCTGCGGTTATAGAAGCCCCTGACCATCAGGTAGGCAAACAGGCCAAAAACCACGCCGGAGGCGCCGATGGTAAGTCCGCCGCCGAAAATCCACACCCCGATCCCGGATCCCAACCAGCTAGCCGCCACGGCAATGGCGAACCGACGTGTTCCCTCAAGGAATGTGAGGAAACCGAGCACCAGCAGCGGCAGCGTGTTGCTCAGGAGGTGTCCCACCCCAGCGTGCAGCAGCGGCGCGAACAGGACGCCGTCGAGGCCCGACACCTCCCGCGGGTCAATCCCCAGCCAGCCAACCAGTCGGGCGCCCGTGAGCACATTGACCAGGTGGATGGCCCAGAGCAGCGCCGCGAACACACCGACCGTGAGTAGTCCTTTGCGGGCGCGTTCGGCGAGCATGCTCAGCCTTCGATAACCATGGGCTGGAATCCTTCGGCCCGCAGGTTACCGAGGATGAGATCGCAGTGTTCATCACCCTTGGTCTCCATATTGATGGTTATCGCAACATCTCCCATGCTGATGGATCCACCCACCCGGGTGTGATCGACACCGGTCACGTTGGCGTCGGATTCGGCGATGATCCGGGAAATCGTGGCCAGTGAGCCTGGCCTGTCATCGAGGAGCATCCGCACCACCAGGTACCTGCCCGCAGCGGCGAGTCCTCGCTGAATGACCTTGAGCATCAGCATCGGGTCGATGTTCCCGCCCGACAGGATGACCGCCGTATTTCCCGGGGAAGCGCCGTTCTCGGTGAGCTTGCCGTCGAGCAGGGCCGCCACCCCCACCGCGCCCGCGGGCTCCACCACCATCTTTGACCGTTCGAGCAAGAAGATCAGCGCCCGTGCCAGTGAATCCTCGGTGACCGTGACGACGTCGTCGACCAGTTCCTTGATGATCGAGAAGGGCAGCTGACCGGGGCGGCCCACGGCAATGCCGTCGGCGATGGTCGATACCTTGGTTAGCGGTACCAGCGCATCAGCCGCCAACGACGGCGGGTAGGCCGCAGCGTTTTCGGCCTGCACCCCGATGATCCGGATCTCCCGGCCCAACTCCCTCGCTCTGGCCTTGACAGCGACGGCGACCCCAGCCAGCAGACCACCGCCGCCCACCCCCATCAGGATGGTGTCGACGTCGGGCACTTGTTCGAGGATTTCCAGCCCGATGGTCCCCTGACCGGCGACCACATCGACGTTGTCGAAGGGGTGGACGAATACGGTGTCGGTCTCCTCGGCGTACCGTTTGGCTTCCGCGAGCGCTTCATCGACGTTGTGCCCGTGAAGGACCACTTCGGCGCCGTGGCCGCGGGTGGCAGCGAGCTTGGGTAGCGCGACACCCAATGGCATGTAGATGCGCGCCTTGATGCCGAGCCGGGCGGCAGCAACCGCCACCCCCTGGGCGTGGTTGCCTGCCGACGCGGCCACCACTCCCCTGGCCTTCTCGGCGTCGGAGAGCCGTGCCATCCGCACGTAAGCGCCGCGGATCTTGAAGGATCCCGCCCGCTGCAGATTCTCGCACTTCAGCGACACATTGGCGCCAATCAGGCGCCCCAGCGCCCTGGACTCCTCAATCGGGGTGCGGGCGATGACTCCGTCAAGGAGTTTCTGCGCGGCTTGGACGTCATCCAGCGTCACGGCGAGATCCAAAAGATCAGTCACTGGTTGGCCTTTCGTGTGTCATCTGGGGTGGTGGTGTGGATCGGGTGGTTGTTGGTGTCTTCGTCGCTGAGGGGAGGGTCCTCCGGAGGCTCCGGAAGGCCGTCGGGTGGTGGCGGGATCCCGCCGACGACCGGGTCCGTCTCCCAGGAGCGCGCGGCAATATATCGCACCACTGTGTTCACCACCGCGAGGAGGGGCACCGAAAAGAGCGCTCCGGGGATTCCAGCGATCAGTGTTCCGCCAGCGACGGCGAGGACCACCGCCAGGGGGTGGAGGGACACTGCGGGTCCCATGATCAGCGGTTGCAGGACGTGACCTTCCAGTTGCTGCACGACCAGCACAATGGCGAGCATGATCAACGCGTTGACCCAGCCGTTGGCTACCAGTGCGAGCAGGACCGCTACCAAACCGGTGAACAGTGCTCCCACGATGGGGATGAAGGATCCCAGGAAGACCAGGACACTGAGCGGCAGCGCCAGCGGCACCCCGATCAGGGCGGCACCGACTCCGATACCCACAGCATCAACGAACGCTACGAGCATCTGCACCCGCACGTAGTTGGCCATTGAGGACCAGCCACGGCGTCCGGCGCCGTCGACAGCTGTTCGGGCGTCACGCGGCATCAGCCCAACCACGAAGCGCCAGATCCGCTCCCCCTCCAAGAGGAAGAAGATCAGGGCGAAGACCGCCAGCAGCGCCCCGGCCGCGAAGCTGCCGGCGCTACTCCCAAGAGAGATCACGCCTGTCACGATCGATCCGCTGTTGTTCTGGACGGCGCTGGCACCCTCACTGATGAACTGGTCTATCTGGAAGTCGGTGAGACCCAGCGGCCCATCGTGGAGCCAGGTCTGGACCTGCCGGATCCCTTCCACCACCTCATCCCAGAGATCGGTAAATCCGAGAGCCAGTTGCCGGCCCGCCAGCGTTGCCATCGAGCCCACCACTCCCAGGAACCCTACGACGGTGAGGGCGACGGCGAGACCGTTCGGGACCCGTGCCTTCCGCAGCAAACCCATCACGGGTAACAGGAGGCTGGCCAACAACCCTGCGAGCAGGAGCGGGATAATGAGTAGCGAGATGTGTCCGAGGAGCCAGATCAGCATTCCGGCCACGACGATGATCAAGCCGACCCGCCATGCCCACGCAGCCGAGAGGCTCAGCGCGTACGGTACATCCCTGACGAGGGCCCGCCCCATGGCCTGTTCGCGGGCGCCCTGAATACCCGACGGGGTCTGCCGCTGAGGAGGGCGAATCATGGTGCAATCTTTCCACACGTCACTGATCGTTCAGCACTGGGTCCAGCCTGCCGGACCCGTGTGACTAAAGGTCAGCCCACTGCCAATCGGAGGGCGCTTGGCGGACCAGCCAGGGGGCTATTAAACACTTATGCCCGCAACAATCGCTGCGGGCATAAGTCGAAGGATTACGAAATGCTGAGGACTTAGTCGCTGCCGCGCAGGATCGCGATGAGGCGAATGAATTCCACGTAGAGCCAGATCAGCGTGACGGTCAGGCCGAAGGCCGCGGTCCACGAGTATTTCTGGGGTGCACCGTTTCGCACTCCGTCGCTGATCGACGTGAAGTCGATAACGAGGGAAAAGGCGGCGAGCCCGATCGCGAAAATACCAATAATGACACCGAGTGGGATACCGGCGATTTCGATTCCGGTGCGCAGGCCCCAAGGGTCTTCGCTAACGCCAAAGAGCATCAGACCGAGGTTGACCAGGCTGAACGCTGCGTACCCGAGGATGGCGATCATGAAGATTTTCATCGCCTTGGGTGTGGCACGCACCTTGCCGCTCTTGAACAGGGCCAAAGTGATGGCGAAGACGGTGAGCGTCCCCACGAGGGCCTGCAGCGCGATGTTGGGGAACTGAGCCTCCAACACCATGGTCAGCCCGCCAACGAACAGACCCTGCAGGAACGCGTAGGCCAGGATCAGCGCCGGGACGGGTTCCCGCTTGAAAGCGTTGACCAGTCCAAGTACCAGCCCGCCGACCATACCGACGATCATCAGCGGCATCACGAGCCCTGGGAGCAGGAAGGCAGGCACAGCAGCACCGACCAGTACAACGCCGATCGAGAGGACTGTCTTGACGATCACGTCGTCGAAGGTCATCCGTCCGGTCTGCGAGGGCCCCGCTGATGGCTGGTTGTACAGGTCTTCCATCTGGGTGGTGCTCATTGCGCTCTGGCCGGCGAGCGCAGTTGCGCCTTGCCCTGCCGGAGTGTTGCCGCGTGCAGCGGTACGGAAGTTCTTTCCGTTGAATACCGGGTTACCGCCAAGTGCCATGTGAACTTGTCCTCCAATGGGGGATGAATGTGATTTTAACCTTATCAATGTCAACGCTTTTTCCGACATTTTGTTCCCTGCGGCGCCAGCGACGCCAGCAGTCGTTACCCAATCGCTACCCGCCGGTAGCCGTTTGGGTATCCGTCGAAACATGGCACGGGTAACATGAACTCACACTCGGTGACATGTGTCACAAGACATGTGGCACCAGACGTATGCCACAAGCCGTCCTTACTCCACCGGATCGCCGGTGGGGCACCCCATAGTGAGGTTCATAACTTGATAACCCGACCGACGCCTGCGTGGATCAGGAGGCTGCTGGTTTTCGCGACCGGCCTCATCGCCGTCCTCATGCTCAGCGCCCCCGCAGCCCAGGGCTACCACCCAGGGGCCCCCGCGACAGCTCCCAGCACACTGGCCGCATCGCATCTCCCCGGGCAGATCGTTGCCCAGGAGTTCACTGACCGGATCAGTGGTGTTCTCCGGAACGCCGACGGCCCTCTCGCGGACGTCACCATCTCGGTATCGGGCAACGGGTTCGATGGTGAGACTACTTCGGCAGCCAACGGGTCCTGGTCCGTCGGGGTACCCGAGCAGGGTGCCTACGAGGTAACCCTCGAAGTTGACACCCTCCCCGAGGGTGCGGCCCTGGCTGAAGGCCAGGCCAATCCGCGCACAGTCACCTTTGCTGGCACATCCAACGTCACCACGCTGTTTCTGTTCGGCGAGGGGATCGTCACAACCACCACCAGCTTCTGGGACACCCTCGCGGAACGCTCCCTCGCCGGCCTCAGCTTCGGCCTGCTGCTCGCGCTGAGCGCCGTCGGGCTGTCGTTGATTTTCGGTACAACCGGGCTCACCAACTTCGCCCACGGCGAGATGGTTACCTTTGGCGCGGTAGTTGCCTTCGGATTCGCCGCATTGGGGTTGCCCATCTTCGTGGCAATACCGTTGGCGGTGGTCGCTGGTGCTCTCCTCGGGTGGGTCCAGGATGCTGGTTTGTGGAAGCCCCTGCGCCGTCGCGGAACCGGGCTGGTTCCCATGATGATCGTCAGCATTGGGCTCGCCCTGGCGCTCCGGTACATCATTCAGTTCAATTTCGGTGGTGCCACGCAGCAGTTGCCTGGCGCCCAGAGCGCTCGGCTGGACTTCGGACCGGTCTCCATTTCACAGAACAACCTCAATTCGTTGCTGATTTCCCTGGTGATCATCCTGTTGGTTGGGTTCCTCCTCCTGCGCACCCGCCTCGGCAAAGCCACCCGCGCGGTGTCGGACAACCCAGCCCTCGCTGCCGCTTCAGGTATCGATGTGGACCGGGTCATCCGGATTGTCTGGATGGTCGGCGGGGCGCTGGCAGCCCTCGGCGGAATCCTCTGGGCGTACTACCGTCCGGGCGTGTCCTTCAACATGGGTCAGCAGATCCTGCTGCTCATCTTCGCTGGCGTCGTCCTCGGTGGACTGGGCACCGTGTTCGGTGCCCTCATCGGGTCGATCATCGTAGGACTGTTCGTGGAAATCTCGACCATCTGGCTGGAAGCCGACCTTAAGTATGTGGGAGCGCTTCTGATCATGATTCTGGTTCTTCTGTTCCGGCCGCAGGGTATCCTCGGCCGCAAAGAGCGCGTCGGTTAGGGGCTCACATCATGGATTTCGGAAATATTCTTGCACTCGCCTTCGGCGAAATGATCAGCCCCACCACCGCCGCTTATGCTCTGGCCGCCCTCGGTCTCGCCGTGCACTTTGGCTATTCAGGACTGCTGAACTTCGGCCAGGCCGGTTTCATGGCCGTGGGTGCCTACGGCTACGCAATTTCAACCCTGACTTTCGACGCTCCCCTGCCAGTCGCCGTCCTGGTGGCGTTGACGGCCTCCGTGCTTTTCGCCCTCATCCTGGGCATTCCCACCCTGCGCCTACGAGCCGACTATCTCGCGATCGTCACTATCGCCGCAGCGGAAATCGTCAGGTACATCGTGACCACCAACGGGCTGACCGAGGTGACGGGCTCAGCCAACGGTCTCGCCAACTTCGAGAATGGCTTTTTCGCGCTAAATCCGTTGGCCCCGGGATCCTACAATGTGGGTCCCATCGCAATGAATGAGCGGGACCTGTGGATCAGAATCGTGGGCTGGACCATTGTGGCCCTCGCCTGCCTGACCGTCTGGTTGCTCATGCGCAGCCCCTGGGGCCGTGTGCTCAAGGGGATCAGGGAGGACGAGAACGCTGTTCGTGCCCTGGGCAAGAACGTGTACGCGTACAAGATGCAGGCGCTGGTTATCGGTGGCCTCCTCGGTTCCCTGGCGGGCATGATCTTCACCCTCCCCCGCGGCGCGGTACAGCCTGCCAACTATGCCACGGAGCTAACGTTCTTCCTGTACACCTGTCTCCTGCTCGGTGGCATGGCCACCGTTCTTGGACCGGTGATCGGGGCCATGATCTTCTGGGTGGTGCTGTCCCTGACCCAGGGGCTGCTCTACGGTGCAATTGAAATCGGTGCCATCACCTTCCTGTCCAACGTGCAGGCAGGTCAATTGCGCTACATCCTCGTTGGCGTCGCGTTGATGCTGCTAATGGTGTTCAGACCCCAGGGCGTCCTGGGTAACAAGAAGGAGCTGGCGTTCGCATGACCGAACCACTAGAGACGCAGCCGACCACCGGGGACGGGCGTCCACCCAAACACAGTGCGGCCACCCCCGGAGCCGTGGAGTCAGCGCCTGCCGGCTCAACCCCGGTGGACTACATGACCGATTCCCGCGACATCACCACCGGGCAGACCGGTCCAGGCTGCAAAAAACGGGACCCCATCCTGGTCGCGGAGAAGGTGACCCGCCAATTCGGTGGGATGAACGCCGTCGACGTCGAGTATCTTGAGGTCCCCCGCAACAAAATCACTGCGCTGATCGGGCCCAATGGTGCTGGCAAGACCACACTCTTCAACCTGTTGACCGGCTTCGACACCCCTAACAGCGGGCAGTGGCGTTTCGACGACCGTGACATCGCCGGGGTGCCGTCCTACAAGGTGGCCCGGATGGGGATGGTGCGTACCTTCCAGCTCACCAAGGTGATGGGCAAGTTGACCGTCATGGAGAACATGCGTCTGGGCGCCACTGCACAACCCGGTGAGAGCCTCGCTCGGGCCCTGTTCAAGGGGCTATGGGGTAAGCGGGAGAAGGAAATCACCGAGCAGGCAGACGTGCTCCTCGCCAAGTTCAAACTGGATGCGAAGAAGGACGACTACGCGGCGTCACTGTCGGGAGGCCAGCGTAAGCTGCTCGAAATGGCCCGGGCACTGATGGTCAAGCCGGTTCTCGTCATGCTCGATGAGCCGATGGCTGGAGTTAACCCAGCACTCACCCAGTCCCTGCTGGACCACATCAAGAACCTCAAGGCCGAGGGCATGACGGTGCTGTTCGTCGAGCACGACATGCACATGGTCCGTCACATCGCGGATTGGGTGGTGGTGATGGCCGAGGGCAGGATCGTCGCCGAAGGGCCGCCCGAGATAGTGATGAAGGATAAGGCCGTGATCGATGCCTACCTTGGCGCGCATCACGACGTCGACCTCGGCGACTCAAAGGGCGTCGAGATGCTTGAAGTTGAGCTCGCCCAGGACGAGGAGTCCGTCGTCGGCACCGCCGACGCCGGCATCCTGGCCCACCCCGGAGGCACCCAATTGGACGGCACGCCAGTCGAAACCACTCGCACAGGCCAGACTGGTCCCGCCACAACGGCGGATACCGCACCGGACAGCAAGGAGACCCGACCATGAGCGAGGACAACAGCACATCGGTGGTCAAGGTCACCGACCTGGTGGCTGGCTACCTGCCGGGCGTCAACATCCTCAACGGCTGCAGTATTGAGGCACGGTCGGGTGAGCTGATCGGCATCATCGGCCCCAACGGCGCTGGTAAGTCCACGCTGCTCAAGGCCATGTTTGGGTTGGTGAAGGTACATTCCGGGTCTGTGGTGGTCAGGGACAAAGACATCACCGGGCTCAAGGCCAACAAACTGGTTAGCCAGGGGGTCGGGTTCGTCCCACAGAACAACAACGTGTTCGCCTCGCTGACCATCGAGGAAAACCTCGAAATGGGTATGTACCAGCGGCCGAAGGACTTCAAGAAGCGGTTCGACTTCGTCGCTGACTTGTTCCCCGAACTGGGGAAGCGTCGGGCACAGCGGGCCGGGTCGCTCTCGGGCGGCGAACGCCAGATGGTGGCGATGGGACGGGCGCTCATGATGGACCCGGCAGTACTCCTGCTCGATGAGCCCTCAGCCGGTCTCTCACCCGTGAAACAGGATGAGACGTTCCTACGGGTACATGAGATCAACCGGGCGGGAGTCTCGGTGATCATGGTCGAGCAGAACGCCCGCCGGTGTCTCCAGATCTGTGACCGGGCGTATGTGCTCGATCAGGGGAAGGACGCGTACACGGGTACGGGCCGCGAGCTGATGAAGGATCCGAAGGTGATCCAGTTGTACCTGGGCACCCTCGCCGACACGGCTTAGCAGGCTCCTCAGGATCATAAACGCCCGGCTGGGAGTCCAGCCGGGCGTTTTGCGTTGGGCGCGTCCTCGCCTGCCCCTAGCCTCTCGGGAAACTGTGCAAATCAGGGCAAAAAGGATCCATGTGGGCTCATAGGCTGGTGCTCGCGGCGAACTCCGGTCCCTCCTCTGGAAAGACAACCCATGGACCGTCGCAATTCCATGACCATGCATTGTCACGGCTGGGCGGACGTGGACAGCTTCCTCGGCAAGGTGAGGGTCCTGCACAAGTGCGCAGACCGAGGACTTCATGCGGGGCACCGTCGCTGGCATGCGGGCCATGCCCTATGTGGAACGATTCGCCTGGAAAACCCGGGTGATCACAGAACCGAAGATGGGCAACTCGGCCCTCTTGACGGTCGAGGCTGGCGAACCTCCACCGGCAAGCTTTACGCCTCCCTGTAGAGCACAGGCGGCTTCCCTATAGTGCACTGGGGTCGTTCGGGTGGCCACACGGTCGGCTGCAGGCTGACGGCTGGCGGCGGTCCGGTGGGCAGCGAGAAAACATGCCCCGCTGTCCGGGTTGCTCACCAAAACGGCCGTTGCAACTCCCAGGTTCTGGGAGTTGCAACGGCCGTTGGTGGTGCGAGTGAATCAGTTGGGCTGACTAGACCGCTTAGAGCTGTCCGGTTTCGGAACGGCTCGGCTGCGGGACGTTGTCGCCGTCGAATGCATAGATCCCGATGAAGGCTTCGGTTGGGTCACCGTTTTCGTCAAAGGTGATCGGGCCGGAGATACCGTCATAGTCGATGTCTTCGCCGTCGCGCAGAAGGGTCACGCAAGCCGCGAAGTCGTAGCACTTCTCGCCTTCGCCGGTGACACCCTGAAGTTCGGCTGCAATTGCTGCACCATCGGTTGAACCTGCTGCTTCAGCTGCCAACGCGACAACATTCGCAGCGTCGTAGCTTTCACCTGCATAGCTCCAGCTGGTGAGGGCGGGATCGATTTCCAGCAATGCCTCCTGGAAGGCGTCACCGGTGAAGGGGCCAGGAATGGTTCCCTGAGCACCTTCCATGGTTCCTGGATCCAGATCTGCACTGTAGTCGGCCGTGTTGCCGTCCACCAGGAACAGGGTGCTTGGATCAATGCCCTGGGCCGTCAAGAGCGGCACAATGCTGGTTGCCTGGTCGAAGCTGATGACTACGATGGCGTCCGGCTCGGCAGCGACGACTGCATCAACCTGGCTGCTGAACTGTGAGTCACCCTCGTTGAACATCTCGTTGGCGACCACCTGGCCACCAGCTCCTTCAACTGCCTCGCTGATGAAGCCCTGAAGCCCGGTGCCGTAAGCATCGTTCAGGGTGACCATGCCGACGGTCTGGGCGCCACATTCCATGATGTAGTTGCCGAGCACGCGGCCCTGCAGCACATCTGAAGGTGCGGTGCGCCAGTACAGTCCGTTGTCATCCCAGTCGGTGAAGTCGGGAGCAGTGTTCGCAGGCGAAATCTGGATCACGCCAGCTCCGGTGATCTGGTTGATCACGGTTCGTGAAACACCTGAGGATGCGGCGCCGATGATGGCGCTGACGTCCTGAGACAGCAGATCCGTCACAGACTGGGTGGCAATGTCGGTGGTCGTGTCACCCGAGTCGCGGTGGATGATCTCGACGTCCTGGCCGAGCACGCCGCCAGCCTCGTTGATCTCCTGAACGGCGAGGTTGGTGCCAGCAATTTCGGGCGGACCGAGGAACGCTAGAGCACCTGTGGTTGGAAGCAGCGTTCCCAGGACCAGTGGTGTGTCGGAGGTGGTAGTCGCCTCGGGAACAGCGGACGGGTCCCCCTTCGGGTTGGCCTCGGGCGCTTCGCCACCCTGACTCTCCGGGCAGCTGAGCCCGGTTGCAGCGGCAGGGGCGGCTGAGGTTTCGCCGCCGTCTCCTTCAGGAGTGGATCCGCCGCAGGCAGATGCAAAGAGCGCGATACCCAGCCCCAAGGCAGCGACCTTTGCCGCGCGAGGTGCATTGTCTCCAATGCCGAACCGCACGGAGTTGCGTGTTGCAGTCATGTATGTTTTCTCCTCGACCGAAAGGCATTCTGTGCCTTTGATGCGATCACCAGGTGTTCCTGGTATGTAGAAAAGCTAATGCAAAAATGTGTCAAAAATAAGCAAAAACGGTCACATCCTTGTAACGCTCGCCACAGAGGGGTACAACCAGCCGGAGTTTCGCGTTCGCCCACGCGGCTTGTTGGTGCCCCAGGTCAGACTCGAACTGACACTGAACAGATTTTAAGTCTGGTGCCTCTGCCATTGGGCTACTGGGGCGTGACGGGCTGAATCGTCGTCTCTAGCCTACGTGATCGTTGCACCACACGTGGTCCGAGCGGAGCCAATCCATCCCGGCGACTGGTCACGTCACTGCGGGTCGGTCCGCCACACGCTCCCCGTTAAAAGGTGACGGCGGCACCCGCTCCAGGAGCCGGTGCCGCCGTTAATTCCAGTCAGTCAGCTGAACCTATTTCCTGGCAGGCTCACTATAGGAATCGCTTTTCGCTGCACCGGCGCTGGAGGGAGCTTCATCCTTCTTCGGCGGCGGCGTCGCGGCCTCACGGAACTGACGCTTGGGCGTCTGCAAATCCATCAGCTGGGTGGTGTCCCGTCCGAAGACGAAGCTCAGAATCCAGTTGAAGACCACTCGGAACTTACGCTCGAACATCGGCATCGCCATCCCGTGATAGCCACGGTGAGCCAACCACGCGGGGAGTCCTCGCATGCCGAAGCCCATGATGTTGGCAACACCCTTGTACTGCCCGAAGCCAGCCACAGCACCGAGGTTTTTGTGCTTGTATTCCTTGACCCTGCCGACGCCGTTGTTCTGCGCGTAGATGTTCTTCGCGAGGAGTTTGGCCTGGCGCACAGCGTGTTGGGCGTTGGGAACGCAGAATCCGCCGACGCCGCCGCCGGTGAGGTCCGGAACTGCTGCGACATCGCCTGCAGTCCAGGCACCCTCAAGGGGTCCATCGTCGCCGGTGATCCGCAGTTCGGCGTTGGCGCGAATACGGCCACGCTCGTCGATCGGGAAGTCAGAGGACCTGACCATCGGGTTGGCCTGAACCCCAGCGGTCCAGATCAGGGTGTCAGTCTCGAACTCGTCCGCTGGAGTCTTGTCCGGCATATTGATCAGCTTCAGCCGGCCATCCACCGCGCTAGCCAACGAGGTATTCAACTTGACCTGAATTCCTCGGGACCTTAGGTGGGCGACCACCCACACCGCCTGGGATTCAGTTACCTCGGGCATGATCCGTCCCATGGCTTCCACCAGGACGAACCTCAGGTCCGAGTGCTCAAGCCGGTCGTTTTTCTTGACCGCCGCCCGGGCCATGTCCTCGATTTCGGTGATGGTTTCAATACCGGCGAATCCGCCGCCAACCACAACGAAGGTCAGGGCACGGTCGCGCTCCGGTCCGGCCGCCATCAGCGAGCCGGTCTCGATCCGCTCCAGCATCTGGTTGCGCAGTGCGACAGCTTCCTCGATGGTTTTCAGGCCGATCCCCTGGTCCTTCAACCCTTCAATGGGGAAGGTCCGGGTGATGGAACCGGCGGCGACGACGACATCGCGGTAGGTCAACTCGAACGGTTCGCTACCGTCAGCCGGGGCGACCGTTGCAGTACGGCGGGCGTGGTCGATGCCGGTGACCTTGCCGGTGATCAACTCGGTCTGCTTGAGGTGGGTGCGGTGCGAAACCACGGCGTGGCGGGCTTCAATGTTGCCACCGGCCACCTCGGGGAGGAACGGCTGGTACGTCATGTAGGGCAGCGGGTCCACCAGGGTGACAATGCCACCGTGGGACCTGATCTTCTTCTGTAACTTGTGGGCCACATAGAGACCTACGTAGCCGCCACCGACTACAAGAATGCGCGGACGATCGGAGAACTGTTGATTCAGTGCCATGCCTCGATGGTACCGGACTTTGTGAAAAAGTTCACTAAGTTTACGTTGAGCCTTGAGCCCGGCCAACAGGATCAGTGTCTAGGGCCGAGGTTCGGCGGCCGCTTCCAAAGAATCCGTGTCGGTATTCTCGTCCATCGGGTTGGACAAAGCGGCCCTCCGCGCACGGACGACTGCGAAGGTCCCAGCGGCAAGGACCACCACTATCAGGCCGCCAAAACCCAGCACGATCGACGCGGGAAGCCCGCCGGAGGTGCCAGTGCCATCTTCGGCCACCGGCACCTCCGGCTCGGGGATATCGGCCGCCGTGGGTTTGCTGGCTGGAGCATCGGCCTCGGGTGGGGGTGCTGGAGCTCCCCTGCGGTAGATCTCGATATACTCGGCCATCGAACCCAGGAGGTTTTCCTCGGGGACGGCAATCTCGGCATTAACCGCCGCTACCACGTCGAGGATCCCGTAGCCGTAGATAGTGTCGCGTTCCTCGCCCTCGGCGCCGGCCTCCTGGGCCGTCAACAAAATCCGGTTGACGACCTGGGCCGCGGAGAGGTCAGGGTACTTCGAACGGATCAGCGCGGCGGTTCCAGCGACCAGAGGCGCAGCTCCCGAGCTGCCCGACCAGTCGGCGTACACCCCACCCGGCAGGGCTCCCACCAGGTTCTCGGCAGGAGCAGCGACCCCGATACTGATTCCCTCGGACGAGGATTCGCGGCTCGCTTCGCCCTCCCGGTCCAGACCAGCGACGGCAAGAACGCCCGGCATGGTCGCCGGAGCACCCACCTGCAGGGAGCCTCCCGCACGGTTACCCGCGGCGGCGACGATGACGACGTCGTTTTGCTCGGCGTAAAGGAAGGCCTCGTCCCAGCTCTCCGGCCAGGTCGGTGAGGTGCTTCCAAGCGACATGTTGATCACCTGGGCTCCGTTGTCCACCGCCCAGCGCACAGCGTTCGGGATCTGGGCGTCGATACTGATGCCCGCTGGATTGGGTCCCTTGGTTTCGCCTTCAATCCAGACGGACACGGCCAACAGCTCTGACTCAGGTGCCACTCCGACAATCCCGTCCGATCCCCGACCGTAGGTATCGGGGCCGGACGTAGCGACCGGTTCGGGCGACGGCGACTCGTCAGCGGCATCTTCGTCATCGGATGGTGAGGGGCTGGGCGGAGGATCGGGCAGGTGCCCGCGCCCGGCCAGCAGGCTGGCGACGAGAGTGCCGTGCTCAGCAACCTCGCCGATGCCGAGCTGACCGTCGGGTTGCCCCGACCCCGAAACGTCGCTGCCGCCTACCACCACTCCCTCAAGATCGGGATGTGAACCGTCGACGCCGCTGTCGATGACAGCGACCCGGACTCCCTCGCCCTTGGTGGTTTCCCAGGCTTCGACGATCCCGTAGTCTTCCAGCCAGTATTCGCGTTCCCGCAGGTCATCTGCCTGAGCCGGGAGGGCAGGAAGGAGTGCTGCTGCGACAGCCACACCGAGCAGGCAAGCCGTGGCTCGCAACCGGGAGCCGAAAGCTCCGCTGGGGTTGGTCACTGGGTGGTTTTCCTGTTCTGGCTGAGGGCAATTCCGTCAAGAATATCGTGCTCGCTGGCGACAGAGGTTTTCACCCTGCCCCCGGTGGCATCGGCAAGGTGGGCGGTGATGGTGCGCCAAATCAATGCTCCGGCACCGATCACATCCACCCGGCCCGGGTGCATGTACGGCAGGGCGGCGCGGGATTCCCTGCTCATTGCCAGCAGCTCGGTGGAGGCCCGCCAGACCCGCTCCTGGTCCAGTTCTGCGCCATGAATGTCCGCCGAGCTGTACCCCGGCAGGTCCAACGCATGAGCGGTGATGGTGGTGATGGTTCCTGCCACCCCTATCAGCCGGCTGACCCGGTCAAATGGCACGTCCTGTGAAGCCTCGGCGATCAGGCGTCGGACCTCGGTTTCCATGGTCGCGATCTCCTGAGCAGTGGGCGGGTCTGCGGCCAGGTAGCGCTCAGTGAATCGCACGCACCCCATATCCATGCTGCGTGAGGCCGTCACCCCTGCAGAAGTGCCGAGGACGAATTCGGTGCTTCCGCCGCCCAGATCGACGACGAGCGCCAGCGACTCATCGGCCGGGGAGGCCGCCGCGGGAAGCACGCTCAGCGCACCATCGAATGACAGTGCGGCTTCTTCAGCCCCGCTGACCACTTCCGGCGCTACCCCCAGCAGTGCGCTAATGCCCGAGGTGAATTCTTCGCGGTTCTCGGCATCCCTGGTCGCCGAGGTGGCGACGAACCGTATCCGGTCGGCTCCGTGCAGACCGATAAGTTCAGCGTATTCGCGGACCGCGGTGAGGGTGCGTTCGAGCGCGGCCGCGGACAACCGCCCGGTGGTATCCACTCCCTCTCCAAGCCTGACCACGCGCATGAGACGCACGACGTCGGTGAGTGACCTGCCGTCGTCGTCCACGTCAGCGATCAGCAGTCGGATGGAATTGGTGCCGCAATCGATGGCGGCTGTGCGGATCATGGTTTCTCCGGCGTGTTTGCGTCGGTGCCGGTGGGTGCTGGGCCGGTGGGTGCTGGGCCGGTGGGTGCTGTGCCGGTGGGGGCCGTCGTCGCTTCAGCCGCGTCGGCAGCCGCACGACGCGAGGCGCGTTTCGCGTCGATTTCCTCTGGGCTGAGGTTCTGGGTGCGGGTGTGCCGGCTGAGTTCGCGGTCCGGCGCCGATCCGGCCGTGTCCCAGGCACCGGAGCAGTAGCAGGTGTTCCGGGTCCACCACTGGGCAATACCTTCAACCGCTTCGTCGCCGAGCGGGTTGACACCTGGGCCGGCCGCCAGCGAGTGTCCCACCAGGACGTGGAGGCATTTGACCCGGGTGGGCATTCCGCCGGCTGACACGCCGTCGATCTCCGGAACAGGACCCGTCCCTGACCGGTCGCCGATGGCTTTACGGACACGAAGGTACTGCTCGTGTGCCGACTGGTACTTCTCGGCGAGTCCCGGGTCGTGTTCAAGCCGTGTCGTCATCTCGGCCATCAAGCCCGACGCTTCAAGGCGGGAGACCGCAGCAGTGATCACCGGATGCGTCAGGTAGTAGGTGGTGGGAAAGGGGATGCCGTTGGATAGCCGGGGGGCGGTGGTCGCCACCAGCGGGTTGCCGCAGACACAGCGAGCACCAATTTCGACGACGTCGCGCACGGGACGGCCAAGTTGGCGGCTGAGGGTTTCCAGATCGGATGTGGTCAGCTCGGTGCCGGGTGCAGCGTCCATATCGGGGCCCAACCTTTCGTGGTTGAAGTTCGTGGAGGGAGATGAGGTGCGGTGTTCCGGGACCTGCACCGGGAATGATGAGCGCGGGTGCGGGCGCTAGGAGTCTGTTGCAGACCGCTCAATGGAGTCCCAGAGCGCATCGACCCAGGGGAGATCCTGCGGGGCGTCGCCGGAGGAGCCGACTGCTTCTTCGCCTGGTTCGGTGTCGCCGACCACCACATAGCGGGTCTCACCGGGCATTACCAGGAAAATTCGTTCGCGGGCCTGGGCCTTGATATAGGCGGGGTCCTCCCAGCGGGCGAGCTGCCGCTGGGATTCCAGTTGGGTTTCCTCCAGGGCGGCAATCTCGTCCCGCAGAGTGTTGAGCTCGCCCTGCTGGAGCAGGTAGGTGCGCACCGATGGCGCCAGGAGGACCGTGATGGTCACCAGCACTACCGCCAGCGCCAGGAGCCGACCGGAGAAGGATTTGGCCGGAATGGGCTTGGCATCCTCGGCCGGCACAATTGCTGGCGCTTCACGCCGGAACGGTTGGCGTGCCCGCCGGATGGTGCCAGCGAGTTGCAGCCGCTGCTTCGCCCGTTCCTCTGACGGGGTCAGAGGTGTTGGCGCCGGACGCGGTGCGGGTCCTGCCGGTTTCCCGGTCGGACCCGCACCGCGTGTAGCCGGTTTGGCTGCGGTGGGCTTGCCTGCACCCGCGACAGGCTTCTTGGGTGTTCGCCGCGCCGTAGGCGTGGCGTGTGTCCCATGCCGGTCGATGGGTGCTGGTGCCGGCGGCGCCTGAGGACCAGCGCTGCGCGGCACCTTGGGGCGGCGGGTAGACATCAAAACTCCTCAAAATCCTCTGTATCGGGACTGGTGGCCTGTGAGCCGTCCCTATTACGAGGGTAGCCGCCGCTGCTGCTAACTAGGCTTTGAAACGCGGGAAGGCGCCTCGCCCTGCGTACCGGGCGGCGTCGTCGAGCTCTTCTTCGATCCGTAGGAGCTGGTTGTACTTCGCCACCCGCTCGGATCGTGCCGGAGCGCCGGTCTTGATCTGGCCGGCGTTGGTTGCGACGCAGATATCAGCAATCGTCGTGTCCTCGGTTTCACCTGACCGGTGCGAGGTAATGGTGGTGTAGCCAGCACGCTGCGCCATGGAGATCGCATCGAGGGTCTCGGTCAGTGTTCCAATCTGGTTGACCTTGACCAGCAGCGAGTTGGCGGTATCTGCTTCGATGCCGCGGGCGAGACGCACTGGGTTGGTGACGAAGAGATCGTCGCCAACCAGCTGAACCTTTGAGCCGACCTGTTCGGTGAGGGCTTTCCACCCGTCCCAGTCTTCTTCATCCAGGGGGTCCTCGATGGAAACCAACGGGTAGTCGCGCACCAGTTCACCGTAGTAGGTGTTCATGTCGGCGGAGGACAACGTCTTCCCCTCGAAGTGGTAGGCGCCGTCCGTGTAGAACTCCGAAGCCGCTACATCCAGTGCGAGGGCAATGTCCTGACCCGGCGTGTAGCCGGCACGCTCGATGGCTGTGGTGATCAGGTCGAGCGCATCGCGGTTGGACGGCAGGTTTGGCGCAAATCCGCCTTCGTCGCCCAACCCGGTGGCAAGGCCCTTTTCCTTGAGCACGGACTTCAGTTCGTGGTAGACCTCAACGCCCCAGCGCAGACCCTCGGAGAAGGATTCGGCGCCCAGGGGAACGATCATGAACTCCTGGATGTCGACGTCGGAGTCGGCGTGGGAGCCGCCGTTCAGGATATTCATCAGCGGAACGGGCAGTACATGGGCGTTGGGGCCGCCGAGGTAACGGTAGAGCGGCAGCTTGGAGGACTCCGCGGCGGCGCGGGCGATGGCCAGGGAAACGCCAAGCATCGAGTTGGCGCCAAGGCTTGACTTGTTCTCTGTGCCGTCGAGGTCAATCATGGCCTGGTCGATGGCCCGCTGGTCGGTGGCATCGAAGCCGAGGAGCGCCGGCTGGATCTGCTCGATCACTGCTTCGACGGCCTGCAGAACACCCTTGCCGAGGTAGCGGGCCTTATCGCCATCACGACGTTCGTTGGCTTCGAAAGCACCGGTGGAAGCACCGGAGGGCACAGCCGCACGGCCGAAGGTGTCGTCGTCGAGCAGTACTTCCACCTCGACGGTGGGGTTGCCGCGGGAATCGAGGATTTCACGCGCGTGGATGGCGTCGATGATGGCCATATATTGCTCCTTTGGTTCTAGGGTGAATAATCTCAAGGCGTCCGGTCAGGGAAAACCTGACCGGTTGATGGGTTCGATCCCAGCCTAGTGGAAACGTCTGTCGCAGCGCCTTTCATGTCCTCCGGAAGACTGGTGCGTGAGCGCTCCTGAAATCGGAGTGCCGCTGAGCGTAGCGCCCGCTCCGGGTCGAGCCCGCTCGCGATGGCTCGCTGCACCACCTCGAGCAACTGCTCCCCCAGTTCGGCTTCGGTTTGCGGTTCGGCGCCCGCCAACGCTGCGGCTGGCTCAGGCAGCGGATCAGCGGCCCGACGCAGGGTTTTGGCCGCCAGAGCCAGAGCGGGAAGGTGCGTGGGTATTCCGTGGAACGGATCAACCCGACCGGGCTCCTCCGCACGCTTGACCTGATGCCAGGTCTCAACGATCGATTCGATCGAGGAGGGAAAGCTCTGCCGCAGCGTTCCGTCGGGCGCGAAGACGTGGGGGTTGCGACGGACCATCTTGCGTGTCAGACCGTCGATCACGTCGGTGAGGTCGAAACGACCGTGCTCCCGCTGCAGTTGGGCGTGGAGTACCACCTGCAGCAACACATCACCCAGTTCCCCGCCCAGGTTGGCCGCTAAGTCAAGACTGGCAGCGCTGCTTGAGGCGTCGTCGAGCGCATCGACCAGCTCATAGCACTCCTCCACCAGATACTCGACGAGTGAAGCATGCGTGAGTTCAGCCATCCAGGGGCAGTGTTCCCGGAGCTGGGCTACCACCTCGACCAGCCGGTCCAGCGGATGCTGGCCTCCTGGCGAGGCGGAGCCCGGCGGCGACTCAGGCATCAGCGCGAAGAAAACCTTCGGTGACGTAGTCGGCAAGCGCCTCGCGGTCTTCGAGTGGCAGGAACGCTGCGTTGACCGCGTTGAGGGTCAGCTCCAGCAGATCGTCCAGGTCATAGTCGAAGGTTTCGGAGAGTAGCTCGAACTCGTCGGTCAGGGTGACACCGCTCATCAGGCGGTTGTCGGTGTTGACGGTCACCTTGAATCCCAGCTGGAACAGCAGGTCGATGGGGTGGCTGGCGATGTCCCCGCCGAACGCTGCGATGGCTCCGGTCTGGAGGTTCGAGGAGGGACACACCTCAAGGACGATGCCGCGGTCGCGTACCCAGGCGGCCACCTGGCCGAGGGTGACGACGCCGAGTTCGGGCTCTTCGCTGTCCTCGTCATATTCAATCTCGATGTCTTCGGCGATCCGGACCCCATGCCCGAGGCGAAGCGCGTGCCCGTGAACCAGGGCGTCAACGATGCTGTCCAGACCAGCGGCCTCGCCAGCGTGGACGGTCACCGGGAACTGGTGTTCTGCCAGGTAGGTGAACGCGTCCTTGAACCGGGACGGCAGGAATCCGTCCTCGGCGCCGGCAATATCGAACCCGACGGCGCCCTTGTCGCGGTGGCGAACGGCCAGTTCAGCGATTTCCTGGCCGCGGTCTGCGTGCCGCATGGCGGTGATCAGCTGACCCACCTGGATGGCCCGGCCGCCGGCAACGATTGCGTCGACGCCCTCGTCGAGGCCCTGCTGGACAGCTTCAACGGCTTCGTCAAGGCTGAGGCCCTTGGCGGTGTGCTGTTCCGGGGCCCAGCGCACCTCACCGTAGACGACGCCGTCGTCGGCCAGGTCCTCAACGAACTCGCGGGCTACGCGGATCAGCCCTTCGCGGGTCTGCATGACAGCGATGGTGTGGTCAAAAGTCTCGAGGTAGCGGACCAGGGAACCGGAGTTGGCTGATTCCCTGAACCATTCGCCCAATGCCACCGGATCGGTGGACGGCAGTTGGTGGCCAACCGCTTCGGCTAGTTCGATGATGGTGGACGGGCGCAGGCCGCCGTCGAGGTGGTCATGCAGGGACACCTTGGGCAGGCTCCGCAGGTCGAAGGAGAGGTCGGTCGCTGGGGAGATTATTGGCTCAGTCACTTCACTTACCTTACGCGAGGTGCTTTGTGGGGACTAGCGCTGAGGCGCCCGTTCAGGCACGGCACCGTTACTTGCTGTCCGAGGGAACCCTGGCCGGCTCAGGACGCATCGGCGTTGAGCCGCGGACCGCTGCAATGATGCGGTCCACAACGATCCCGAGAATGACGGCGATCCCGATGGCTACCATGACGCCGAGCAGATGATTGTGCTCGAACCAGGAGCCAGCGAGGACGCCAATGCCGACCGAGTAGGTCGACCACACCACCGCCGAGAGTGCGGTGAGCCCAACAAAGCTTCGACGTGAATACCCGGTGGCCCCCGCCGTGAGGTTCACCGCCACCCGCCCGATGGGGATGAACCGTGCCACAAGGATCAGTGAGGCAGCGCGCTTTTGCAGCTCATATCCGGCCCAGGCAAAGGAGCGTTGCATACGGGCCGAGCGCATCCAACGAAACCGTCGGGTGCCGATCGCTTTTCCCATCGCGTACGCAATGTTGTCGCCGATGAACGCCCCGAGACCCGCCGAAATTATCAGGAACCAGGGGTTGGGAACACCCTGGGTGAGCACTAGTGAGGCGAGCCCGACAACCACCGATTCGCTGGGGAAGGGCGGGAAGAACCCGTCGACGGTGCAGCAGATGAACACCAGGAGGTAGACCCAGGGTTGCTCGGCGGTGCTGAGGATGAAGGTGCTGACCGCGTTCAGGGCTGTGATGACAGCGTCCATGTTCGATCTACCCCCTTATCCGCCCTCGCTGACTGTCCGACAGTTATCACGATGCCATCCGTCGAGGGTCGCCGCCATGGGTGGATCCCCTGACACAACCCCTGTTTCCCTCAGGGCTGAGGCCGGTTGTGTCAGGGCCCGGTTGTGTCAATGCCAGGTTGGTCGGGCCAAGTTGTTCGGGCCAAGTTGTTCGGGCCAGGTTGTTCGGTCGCCGTGATACCTCAACGTTAGGGCGAGGAGGTCCCGGACCGCGTCGCCCGTTCGGCTGATCTTTGGGCTGCCCGCATCCACCTACAGGGGGACATCACCGCCAGGACAGTCCGGCGGCGGCGCGCTCGGCGCGGCTGTTACGCCTCGGCGATACGGTCCAGGATCAGCTGATAATTGGGCCTGGATCCTTCGGGCGCAATGACGACGGCGCCGTCGAGCGCCTCGCGTGCCCGATCGAACTTCTCGGGGGTATCGGTCAGCAGGGTCATCAGCGGCTCGCCAGCCCGCACCAGCGCACCGGGCTTGGCGTGCATCCGGATTCCGGCCCCTGCCTGCACTGCATCTTCCTTACGGGCACGTCCCGCCCCGAGGCGCCAGGCGGCAACCCCAACGGACAGCGCATCCAGTTCCACCAGAACCCCGTCAGCGGGAGCAAAGATAGTCTCGGATTCCTTGGCTACCGGCAGGGTTGCGCGGGGATCGCCGCCCTGGGCTTCGATCATTTTGTTCCACACGTCCATGGCACGCCCGTCCTGCAGCGCGGCGGCCGGATCCGCGTCCTTCACCCCGGCGCAGGCAAGCATTTCCTCCGCAAGTCTGACGGTCAGTTCGACGACGTCCTGCGGGCCGCCGCCGGCCAGCACCTCAACGGATTCCTCAACCTCGATGGCGTTGCCTGCGGTGAGGCCCAGTGGGGTCGCCATGTTCGTGAGCAACGCAACGGTGTTGACGCCCGCGTCCTGGCCCAGGGCGACCATGGTGCGCGCCAGCTCGCGGGCCTGCTCCAGATTCTTCATGAACGCGCCGCTACCGACCTTGACGTCGAGCACCAGCGACCCTGTGCCTTCGGCGATTTTCTTGCTCATGATTGAGGAGGCAATAAGCGGGATCGCTTCGACCGTACCCGTCACGTCACGCAGCGCGTAGAGCTTCTTGTCGGCGGGCGCCAGACCGGCTCCCGCAGCGCAGATCACGGCTCCGACGTCGGCCAGTTGGCGCATCATTTCGTCGTTTGTCAGGTCGGCGCGCCAGCCGGGGATGGACTCCAGCTTGTCCAGGGTGCCCCCGGTGTGGCCCAGTCCACGCCCCGAGAGCTGCGGGACTGCTACCCCGAAGACCGCGACCAGGGGTGCCAGTGGGAGCGTGATCTTGTCGCCGACGCCGCCCGTCGAGTGTTTGTCGCTGGTGGCTTTGCCGAGCGACGAGAAGTCCATCCGCTCACCGGAGGCGATCATCGCCGTCGTCCACTGGCTGATTTCCTCACGGTTCATGCCGTTAAGGAGGATCGCCATGTTGAGGGCGGCCATTTGCTCATCGGCGATGGCACCGCGGGTGTACGCGTCGATGGTCCAGTCGATCTGCGCCGGGCTGAGGGTGCCTTTGTCCCGCTTGATCCGGATGATGTCGACGGCGTCGAACTGCTCAGACATGAGTGGGGGTGTCCTTTACTTCATAAGTCTTGGTGGGCATGGGATCCGCTGGGTGGGTTTCAGGCAAGGTGCTCGGGGCCGAACGCGTCGGGGAGCACCTCATCCATGGTCTTGATGCCGCTGACCGTCAGGAGCAACATTCCGGGCGCCCGGAACTCGTACAGGAGCTGCCGGCAGCGCCCGCAGGGCATCAGGGTGTTGCCGTCGCCGTCAACACAGCTGAATGCGACGAGCTTGCCGCCGCCGGTCATTTGCAGTTGGCTCACCAGTGAGCACTCAGCGCAGAGGGTCAACCCGTAGGAGGCGTTCTCTACATTGCACCCGGAGACGATACGCCCGTCATCGGTCAGGGCTGCTGCACCGACCGGGAACTTGGAGTACGGCACATAGGCGCGGCGCATCGCTTCGGTTGCGGCCTGGGTGAGCTGGTCCCAGGGAATCCGGTCCGGTTCAGGGGCCGTCGAGGTCACGATCACTCCTTCATGTACGGGGTGCCGCTGGCTGCCGGAGGCCGGGAACGTCCGACGAGTCCAGCGACGGCGAGAATGGTGACAATGTACGGGAGCATGGCCATGAACTGGCTCGGCACTGACGTGCCGACGATGGATAGCACGTACTGCAGGTTGGTGAAGAAGCCGAAGAGGAGTGCCGCGAAGAACGCTCCGATTGGGTTCCACCGCCCAAAGATCAGTGCGGCCAGGGCAATATAGCCGGCGCCCGCCGTCATATCCCTGGAGAAAGCACTCACGGAGACGAGGGTGAAGAAGGCTCCACCGAACCCGGCCACTGCTCCGCCGAGCAACACGTTCCAGAATCGGGTCGAGTTGACCTTGATGCCCATGGTGTCCGCTGCCTGCGGGTGCTCGCCGACGGCCCTCACGCGCAGCCCCCACTTGGTGTGGAAGAGACCGATGTAGATCACAATCACTGCCACATACATGAGGTAGCCGACGATGCTCTGCTTGAACAGGATCGCACCGATGATCGGAAGTTCGGAGAGTAGCGGGATGCTGATGTCCGGCAAGCTGGGCGGCGAGTTGAACGCGCCGGGGTCGCGGCTCAGGAGAGTCGAGGCGAGGAACCCGGTGAGGCCCGAAACCAGCACGTTCAAAACCACGCCGACAATGATCTGGTTCACGAAATACTTGATGCTGAACACCGCGAGGACCAGGGAAACCATGGTTCCGGCGAAAGCAGCGGCGATCAGCCCCACGTAGGCGTTGCCGGAGATCGAGGCTGCTACTGCCGCCGCAAACGCGCCGGACAGCAGTTGACCCTCGATCGCAATGTTCACTACCCCCACGCGTTCACACAGGACACCCGAGAGGGAGCCGAAGATCAGCGGAATGGCGAGGGTGACCGACCCCGCGATCAGGCCGGACAGCGAGATGCTGGGAGTGTTGGCGCTTCCCACCACCCAGGTGAGGAAACCGATCATGAACAGCACACCGTAGATGATCGGGATCCACTTGTTGAGCTTTCGGCCGTTCCTGACCTGCAGGAACGCGTAGACCGCGAGCAGTGTCAGTGCGACGGCGGTGAACCAACCCACCGCTGTTGCGGGCAACGCGACATCGGCCAGCCGGAACCGGTCCGAATCGTCGGAGATACGGAAGACCGCCGTCTGGGCGGGGCTACCCGCGGCAAACACCAGCAGGGCGACCAGGGCGCCGATACCGAACCCGATGGGCGCTTTCCAGTTCCTCACTGTTGCGCCTGGCGCCTGCTTCTTGGGCCGCGCTTCTGTTGCGGTGCTCACGCCAGGCCTCCAGCTGCAGTTGGGGTGGTGATGTCCTCGGACCGGTCAGGCTTGTTGGACTTCTTTTTCTTCTTTTTCTGGTCGATCCTGAAGATGGCTTTGATCAGGGGCGGCGCCGCAATGAACAGCACGATCAGTGACTGCACCACCAGGACAATGTCGATGGGGGTGCCGGTCTGGGTCTGCATCTGGACCCCGCCGGCGCGGAACGCGCCGAACAGCAACCCGGCGAAGAAGACGCCCCAGGGGTGGGACCGGCCCAGCAGCGCGACGGTGATCGCGTCGAAGCCGAAGCTGGCGGCGATACCGCCTGTGAGGACCTTCTCGGTGCCAGCGACCTGGGCGACGCCGGCAAGTCCTGCAAGCCCGCCGGCGAGCATCATGACCACGACGTACCCTTTGGTCACACTGATACCGGCGGTACGGGCGGCGTGCGGGTTGGCGCCGACCGCACGGAGTTCGAACCCGGTGGTTGAGCGGTTCAGCAGCCACCACACGCCGTAGGTCGCGGCAATTGCGACGAGGAAACCGAGATGCAATCGGTAGCCGGATCCCAGGATCAGCGGGAACATTGCCGAGTCATCGAGTCGGGGGCTGATGGGGTTGGACGACCCGGGGTTCTGGAAGGCCGGTGTGAATAGCAGGTAGGCCACCAGGTACACGGCAACATAGTTGAGCATGATGGTGACAATCACCTCGTGGGCACCGGTGCGGGCCTTGAGAATGCCCGGGATGAAACCCCACAGGGCACCACCAATGAACCCGGCGAGCACTGCTATCAACAGGTGAATACCTGGCGGCAGTTCGAGGGTGAAACCTACCCAGGCCGCGAAGGTCGCGCCGATGATGATCTGGCCCTGGGCACCGATGTTGAACAGTCCGGTGCGGAACGCGATGGCCACGCCGAGGCCGGCGAGGATCAGCGGGGTCGCGACGGTGAGTGTTTCGGTGAATGGCCGGATCGATGCGGCCAAGGTATCGGCACGAGGGTTGAACACGGCGCCCTGGAACAGGGCAATGTAGGCACCGCTGGCCGCTTCCCAGGCCGCCGAGAGCATGTCGCCGGGGCGGCTGAAGAAGTACGACGACGTCTCGGCGACCCGCTCGTCAGTCACTGCGATGAGTAGCCCACCGAGCACGATCGACAGCACTACCGACAGCAGTGCCACCAGTGTACTTCCGCCCATGAGCCGGTGCAGGACGCTGCGTGAGGCATCGCCGGATTGCGACTGTGAACTCATTTTTTCTCCTCCGCGGACTGGCCAAACGCCTCGTCCGCCGTCATGCCGGCCATCATCAATCCGAGGATGTCACGAGTGGTGTCTCCGGGGACCACACCCATCAGCTTTCCGCGATGCAGCACGGCGATTCGGTCAGCCAGTTCACTGATTTCGTCGAGCTCGGTGGACACGATCATCACCGGGGTGCCGCCGTCGCGCTCCTGGACAATGCGCTTATGCAGGAACTCGATGGAACCGACGTCAACGCCGCGGGTGGGCTGGGAAGCGATGAACAGGTGCAGTGGCCGTGAAAGTTCGCGTGCCAGCACCACCTTTTGCTGGTTTCCGCCTGACAGCGTGCCCACAGCTGAGTCGGCTGACTGGGTACGCACGTCATATTCTTCGATCTTCGCTGTGGCGTTGGCCTGCACCACCGCGGGTTTCATGGCCAGGCCCTTCGCGAAGGGGGGTTCGTTGTACCAGTTGAGGATCAGGTTCTCGGCTACGGAGAAACTCCCGACCAGCCCGTCGACCGTGCGGTCCTCGGGAACGAAGCCGACGCCCTGCCTGATCACCTGGCTGGCTTTCATCCCGATCAGCTCGGTGCCCTTGAGCGTGATTGAGCCGCTGGTATGGGACTGCAGGCCCATAATCGCTTCGGTCAGTTCGGTCTGCCCATTGCCCTGGACGCCCGCGACGGCGAGGATCTCTCCTTCGGCGATGTCGAACGTGACGTCGTCGACCAGGCGTTGCCCGGTGGCGGACAGGACCGTGAGGTTCCGGACCTGGAAGGTGCGTTCTCCCGGGGTCGCTGGTGCCTTGTTAAGGCTCAGGCTGACCTGGCGGCCGACCATCATGTTCGCGAGGTCGGTGGTGCTGGTGCTCGGTGCAACGCTGCTCACCACCGCGCCGCGACGGATCACGGTGATCACGTCGGAGACGGCGCGGACCTCCCGCAACTTGTGCGAGATGAACACAATGGCTGTGCCAGCAGCCTTCAGCTGCCCGATGATTTCAATGAGTTCGTCGGTTTCCTGGGGGGTCAGGACTGCTGTGGGTTCATCGAGGATCAGGATGCTCGCGTTGCGAACGAGGGCCTTGATGATCTCGACCCGCTGCTGGACGCCGACGGGGAGGTCCTCGATCAGGGCGTCGGGGTCGACGTCGAACCCGTACCGTTCGGAGATGTCCCGGATCTTGGCACGGGTTTTCTCCAGATCGAGGATCCCACCGGCGCGGGTGAACTCGTCCCCCAACGCCACATTCTCGGCGACGGTGAAGACCGGGACCAGCATGAAGTGCTGGTGCACCATGCCGATTCCCGCGGCCATCGCATCGCCCGGACCATTGAAGGTCACTTCCTTGCCGTCGAGCAGAATGCTGCCTTCGGTAGGTTCGTAAAGTCCATAGAGGACATTCATCAGAGTGGACTTGCCTGCGCCATTTTCGCCCAGCAGGCAGTGCACTTCGCCCGGTTTGACGATCAGATCGATGGAGTCGTTGGCCACCAGGGTGCCAAACCTCTTTGTTATTCCCTGCAGTTCGAGCAGCAACGGACTCCAACCACCTGTTCTGGGTCAGGACCAGATAACAGCGGAGGGAGCCGCTGAACTGGTCGTTAAGATTTCGCTGGTCACCAGCCTAAACGCAAAACGCGCCACCGGTCCGTGTGCGGTATATCCTCACGCGGAGCGGCGGCGCGTTATGCCAGAGCTGTTACTGCTGTGGGCTGGCTTCAGATTCCACAACGATGTCCCCTGAAATGATGCCGGCTTCGATCTCTTCCAACTCGGCCATCAGTTCCTCGGACACGGCGTCCTCCTGATCGTGGAATGGCGCGAGGGCCACGCCACCGTTTTCCAAGGTGCCAACGTACGGGGTGTTGTCGAAGCTGTCATCAACGTCGGTGCTGATAACTTCTTCAACTGCCTCGCCCATGAGCTTCATGACCGAGGTCAGGATGTACTCGTTACCGGCGTTGACGGTCAGGAATCCGTCGGAGTCAACCCAGATCACCTTGGCGTCGGCGCCGTCGGCGTTGGCTTCCTCGACTGCTTCAATGGTGCCTGCACCAACAGGACCGGCGACCGGCATGATGATGTCGGCGCCTTCGTTGATGAAGTTTTCGGTGTTGGTCTTGCCGTTGGCGAGGGACTCGAAGTCGCCGGTGAAGGTGCCGGTCTGAGCTTCCTTGTCCCAGCCGAGTAGCTGGACGTCGGCGTCCTTCTGCTCGTTGTAGTAGGCAACGCCATCTGCGAAACCGTCCATAAAGATGGTGACGGTCGGGATCTGGATGCCGCCGTAGGTGGCTACAGTTCCGGTCTCGGTGGTGCCAGCGGCCGTGTAGCCGGCGAGGAAGGCGGCCTGGGCCGTGTCGTAGATGATCGGCTTGACGTTCGGCAGCTCGATCTGGTTGTCATCGACGATGGCGAAGTTGGTGTCAGGGTTTGCCTCGGCTGCCTCGGCGGTGGTTGCTGAGAGGAGGAATCCGACGGTGACGATCATGTCGCAACCCTCGGTGACCATCGAGTTGACGTTGGGGCCGAAGTCAGTCTCGGCCTGCGACTCGGCCTGGCGGACCTCAATGCCGAGGTTTTCCTGGGCAGCGGTGATGCCCTCGTAGCTGGACTGGTTGAACGACTCGTCGTCGAAACCGCCCTGGTCAGAGACGATGCAACCGGTGTAGTCGATCGAGGCTGCAGTTGCTTCGGCACTCTCATCCGAGCCTGCGGTGTCTTCAGGTGCCGCGCCGCAACCTGCGAGCAGCAGTGCCGAAACACCAAGCATCGCGGCTGAAAGGGCCGTCTTGTTGTTGAGGCGCGTAGTGGTGCGCTGTGAGTTCTTCAAAATTCCTCCAGAAAGAAATGGGCCCCACGGCTGAAGACCTCAATGAGTGACCGCCCGTTACCACGCGAACGTGTGCAGAGCTCTGTTTTCACTGATTTTTCGTAGGCACTGGGCCCGTGCCGGGGCCGGCACGATATGAGCATACTCTAGCGGCGTGCCGGCCTCGCACCTACCAAATCAGGCGACGGAAATCACATTGTTCAGGATTTGTTACCAACGGGTATTGCGTTGGAAACACTCTCGGACCACGCGGCGCTCAGCGCCTCCAACGAGGAGATCCGGGAGGCGACGTCGTACGTGGTTCCGGTGACCATCAGCTCGTTCACCCCAGTGCGCTGGACCAGGTCATCGAGGCGTTGGACCACCTGTGCCGGTGTGCCCACTGCCTTGATGGCCGGGAGATGATCGAGCACCATAAGTTCCTGGTCCGTGAGAACGCGGGCTGCGGCGGCTTCAGGGGAGACGATCGGGCCCAGCTGCCCGGAACGGAGAGCCAACGCCATGATCCGGGCGGGGCCGGCCAGGTATTGCGCTTCCTCCTCGGTGTCGGCGGTGAGCGCCGACGTGGCCAGCATGGAGTGCGGCTCATCGAGGACCGGGGAGGGCTGGAAGTTGGACCGGTAGAGGTTCATGATGGCTGCCGGGTCCTCGTTGCCGAAGTGATGGGCGTAGCTGTACCGGACGCCGAGCATGCCGGCGAGCTGCGCGGAATATCCGCTGGAGCCCAGCAGCCAGACCTCGGGGGAACTGGTTGCCGACGGCGTTGCAACCAGATTCAGCGCCTGATCCGGCGATCGGTGGTCGCCGAGCAGGCTCATTACCTGGAGGACGTGCTGGGGGAACTCTTCCACGCCAAGACCACCGGCTTGCCGCCGCAGCGCCATCGCCGTGACCTGATCCGTGCCGGGGGCCCTGCCGATGCCCAGGTCAATGCGGTTCGGGTAGAGCGCTTCGAGCAGCGCGAACTGCTCGGCGACGACAAATGGCGCATGGTTGGGGAGCATCACTCCCCCGGAGCCGAGCCGGATCCGCTCGGTCCTTGACGCCAGATGCGCCATCAGGACGGGCGGGGAGGTGGACGCAACGGCAGGCATGTTGTGGTGTTCGGCAACCCAGAAGCGCCTGAACCCCAACCGGTCGGCTGCCTGCGCAAGGGTGGTGCTGTCGGCTAGTGCCTGCCCGGAGGACTTTCCGACGCCCACTGTGGCGAGATCGAGGACTGACAGGGGCGGACGGGTATTCACTGATGTACTCACATGGGGGTAACCCGCCCCGTACCGGCTCTATTCCGTCCGGCCCCAACACCCCAGGAGGGTTTCGACTCACCCCGGGGTTCTGACTCGACCTAGTACCTCACACCCCGGATGGCCCGGAGGGCCGCGTTGGCCATCACCCGGACCCCGCAGCTGATGGCGTGCTCATCGGGGTTGTAGTCGCCGCGGTGCAGGTCGTAGGTCTCGCCACCGTGGGTCCGTGTGCCAAGACGCATCATGGCGCCGGGCACTGCCTGGGTCATCCAGGCGAAGTCTTCGCCGCCCATCGACTGCGGGGTGAGCACGACGGCGTCCGGACCCAGTTCCGCCCGGGCCGCCGCTTCGAGCAGGCCGGTCTCCGCCTCGGTGTTGATGACCGGCGGCACTCCGCGGGTGTGTTCCAGGTGGACGTCGACGCCGAAGGGCGCGGCGATCTGGCGAACGGTACTGTCCAACAGATCACCGGCAGCCTCCCAGGCCTCCCCGTCCAGGCACCTCATGGTGCCGGACATGAAACCGTGGCCGGGGATCGCGTTTGGTGCGCTGCCGGCGTGGATCTGCCCCCAAACCACCGAGACGGCGCTGCGGACGTCGATTCGGCGGGACAGCACGGCTGGAACGTTCACGGCAATGTTCGCCAGCGCGAACACCAGGTCCTCGGTCAGATGGGGGCGTGAGGTGTGCCCGCCCCTCCCGGTGAGCTCCACCCGGACGGTGTCCGACGCGGAGGTGATCGCGCCGATCCGGGTACCCACGAGGCCGACGTCGATGTGGGGATCACAGTGCAACGCAACAATGCGGGGCACATCGGCGAGCACTCCCTGCTCAATGACTTCCAGCGCACCACCGGGCATCATCTCTTCAGCAGGCTGGAAGATGACTCGGATGCGGCCGCCCAGCGGTTCGTCGTCGTGCATTTTCGCCAGGACCAGCGCAACGCCGAGCATCACCGTCGCATGAATGTCGTGCCCGCAGGCGTGGGCGATCCCGGTCGACGCCGAGGCGTACGGCAGCCCTGTCTCTTCAAGTACCGGCAGCGCGTCAATGTCGGCGCGCAGCCCCAAGCGGATGGGGCCTTCACCAATGTCGACGTAGAGGCCCGTATATTCGAGCCGCTGCGGCGCCAACCCTGCCGCCGCCAGGCGTTCGACCAGCTGGTCTGTGGTGCGGTATTCCTTGTGCGAAAGTTCGGGGTGCATGTGCAGATCGCGCCGGAACCGGGTCAGCTCCTCGAGCATGGGGGCAAGCCACACGCCGATGGGAGGGGCTGCTGACGGAACGGGTGGCGCACTGCGGTTGGTTTGCACCACTCCAGCCTAGCCACAGCCGGTCCACACCATAGAACTGTGTGGCAGCATGAAGCGCCCGGATGCACCCCAGTGGAGCTACAGGACGTCGGTTTCGCCGCTGGCGCGCAGGTGCTCGACGGCCTTTTTCACTTCCTGGGCGTGCTCCTTGGTGGTCACGAGCAGGGCATCGGGGGTGTCGACAATAACGACGTCGTCGATTCCGATCAACGCGATCACCCGTTTGGTATCCGAGACGACGATGCCCGAGGCGTTGTCGGAGAATACCCTGGCCCCTTCGCCCATCACGGTCAGCTTGCTGTTTTCGATGGCCGGGTTCAGGCGACCGATGGCGGCGAAGTCCCCGACGTCGTCCCAACTGAAGTTCCCCGGAATCATCGCGACGTCGCCGGCAGCGGCGGCCGGTTCAGCGACAGCGTAGTCAATGGCGATCTTCGGGAGGGTAGGCCAGACCCGCCGGGCAACCTCGACCCGTGATGGGGTATCCCAGGCCCGGGCAATCTCGGTCAGGCCCGTGTAGAGCTCGGGCTCGTTCGCTTCCAGATGGCGGAGCATCAGTGCCACCGGGGCGACGAACATCCCGGCGTTCCAGCTGTAATCTCCGGTCTCAAGGTAGCCGCGCGCCACCTCTTCGGAAGGTTTCTCGACGAACTCAATGACGGCGTGGGCGCTGGGCGCACCCTCGATGTGGAGGTTCCTGCCGGCCCTGATGTACCCAAATCCGGTGGCGGGGAGGGTGGGCTTGATTCCAATGGTGACGATATACCCCTGCGCTGCGGTGTGGATCGCCTCGCGGACTGCCTCCTGGAACACCTCGACCGGGGTGATGACCTGGTCGGCTGCGAAAGAGCCCATGATGATCTCGGGGTCGCGTTGGTACAGGATCGCTGCAGCAAGGCCGATCGCCGCCGCGGAGTCCTTGGGCTCACTCTCCAGGACCAGATTGGCGTCCTGGATTTCCGGGATTTGCTTCAGGACTGCACGACGGTGCACCTTCCCGGTGACCACCATGATGCGGTCCCCGGTCAGGGGCCCGAGCCGATCGTAGGTGGCACGGATCAAGGTACTGCCGGATCCGGTCAGGTCGTGCAGAAATTTGGGAGCAGCGGCCCGCGACAGCGGCCAGAGACGCGTCCCGACCCCTCCGGCGGGTATTACGCCGTAGAAACGTCGGAGCGCCTCGTCTGGATTTTGGGCACCAGCCCTTTGCGTAGTCATCGTTTCCACGGTAGTGCACTCCACAAAATTCTCGCGGCTCAACGCGTTCGCGGCGTGCGTTGACCCGGTCGGCGCCTGTCAAGAGGCCCGCCACCATAGCCCCTGTTAAGAATGTCACAGCGTAGGGAAGCCTAAATTGTCTGCGCAGGTGACGGAGCCTACATTAGGATCAAGTGAAGAGTGCTTTCGCATCGGCGTCTTACCTGCGTGGCAGACACGCAAACGCCGGGCGTTGCAGGGGAGGTTATTTCAGTGTCGAAGACACCAGCAGGCACCCTTTATCGCGGCCGTGAAGGCATGTGGTCCTGGGTAGCCCATCGTATTACCGGAGTAGTGATCTTCTTCTTCCTCCTGGTCCATGTGCTTGACACCTCGTTGGTGCGCGTGTCCCCCGAGGCTTATGACGCAGTGATCGAGTCCTATAAGAACCCCATCATGGGCCTGGGCGAACTTGGGTTGGTAGCAGCGATCGTGTTCCACGCGTTCAATGGTCTGCGCGTCATCCTGATCGACTTCTGGAAAAAAGGCCCCAAGTATCAGCGTCAGCTGCTCTGGGGCGTCGTCGGGCTGTGGGCAGTCACCATGGTCGCGTTCTCCATCCGTCATCTCGCGGTTGTCTTCGGAGGTTAAGCCATGACTAACCCAGTAATTGAAAGTCCCCGCTCGGGACGCGTTGCGCCCGAGTACACGCGCACCGGTGCCAGCAAGGGCAACTTTGAAATGGTGGCCTGGCTGTTTATGCGGATCTCCGGAATCATCCTGGTGGTGCTGATCTTCGTCCACCTGTGGACCTCGCTGATCGACGGCGACGGCATCAAGGGTGTCGACTTCGGCTTCGTCGCAGGCAAGTGGGCAAGTCCCATCTGGCAGATCTGGGACCTGGTGATGCTGTGGCTGGCCATGCTGCACGGCACCAACGGTGTACGCACCATCATCAACGACTACGCCGAGAAGGACTCCACCCGGTTCTGGCTCAAGAGCGTTCTTTACGCCTCCACCGTCGTTATCATCGTGCTCGGCACCCTGGTGATCTTCACCTTCGATCCGTGCCCCGTGATCGACGGCGTGGCGCATGTAGCGCCATACTGCCCGGCCCCGTAGGGCTCTCGACGCTTCCGGCCGCCGGCGCGGCCGTTCGGTAACAACAGAAAGAACAACACGTATGCAGGTCCACAAGTACGACGTCGTAATCGTGGGTGCCGGCGGCGCCGGTATGCGCGCTGCCATCGAATCCGGTCAGCGCGCGAAGACGGCAGTACTGACCAAGCTGTACCCGACCCGCTCCCACACTGGCGCGGCGCAGGGTGGCATGTGCGCGGCCCTGGCGAACGTTGAGGAAGACAACTGGGAATGGCACACCTTCGACACCGTCAAGGGTGGCGATTACCTGGTTGATCAGGACGCTGCGGAGGTAATGGCGAAAGAAGCCATTGACGCCGTGCTCGACCTTGAGAAGATGGGCCTGCCGTTCAACCGCACGCCCGAAGGCCGGATCGACCAGCGTCGCTTCGGCGGTCACACCCGTGACCACGGCAAGGCCCCCGTCCGCCGGTCCTGCTACGCGGCTGACCGCACCGGTCACATGATCCTCCAGACGCTTTACCAAAACTGTGTCAAGCACAACGTCGAGTTCTACAACGAGTACTACGTCCTCGACCTCCTGACCGTTCAGGAGGAAGTGACTGTCGACGGCGTGACCAAGCTGCGGACCAGGGTTGCCGGAGTTGTCTCCTACGATCTGGCCACGGGCGAGCTGCACGTGTTCCAGGCCAAGTCGATCATCTTCGCCTCCGGCGGCGTCGGCAAGGTCTACAAGACCACCTCCAACGCGCACACCCTGACCGGTGACGGCATGGGCATCGCCTTCCGCCGCGGCATCCCCCTGGAAGACATGGAGTTCTTCCAGTTCCACCCGACCGGCCTGGCCGGTCTGGGAATCCTGCTCTCGGAGGCTGCCCGCGGTGAGGGCGCGATCCTGCGTAACTCGGAGGGTGAGCGCTTCATGGAGCGCTACGCCCCCACCATCAAGGACCTGGCACCCCGCGACATTGTGGCCCGTTCCATGGCCAACGAGGTGCGGGAAGGCCGCGGTTGCGGCCCCAACAAGGATTACGTCCTGTTGGACCTCACCCACCTGGAACCCGCTCACATTGATGCCAAGCTTCCGGACATCACCGAGTTCGCGCGGACCTATTTGGGTGTGGAACCGTACACCGAGCCGGTCCCCGTGTTCCCCACGGCCCACTACGCGATGGGTGGTATCCCCACCAACATCAAGGCGGAGGTGCTGCAGGACAACGACACCGTGGTGCCGGGCCTGTACGCCGCCGGTGAAGTGGCGTGTGTGTCGGTGCACGGCTCGAACCGCCTGGGCACCAACTCGCTGCTGGACATCAACGTGTTCGGTAAGCGTGCCGGGATCTACGCGGCCGAATACGCGCTGACCGCCGACTTCATCGAAATCCCCGAGAACCCCCTCACGGAAACGCAGTCGCTGCTGGACACGATGCGCAGCTCCGAGGGTGGCGAACGGGTGGCGCAGATCCGCAAGGAACTGCAGGACATCATGGATGCCAATGTCCAGGTATTCCGCACCGAGGAGACCCTGCTGGAGGCACTCAGCGTCATCGATGGTCTCGAAGAGCGGTACAAGCACGTCACCGTCCAGGACAAGGGCAAGCGTTTCAACCTTGACCTGCTGGAAGCCGTCGAGCTGGGTTTCCTGCTCGACATGGCCAAGGTCATGACCGCCGCTGCCTTGCACCGGAAGGAATCCCGCGGGGGCCACTTCCGCGAAGATTTCCCCGAGCGGGACGACGAGAACTACATGACCCACTCGATGGCATACAAAGATCCAACGGCCACCGAAACATCCGGCGTGCGTCTGAAGACCAAGCCGGTTGTCTTTACCCGTTACCAGCCCATGGAGCGTAAGTACTAATGAGCACCGAAACAGTCGAAAGAGAACCAGCCTCCAAAATCGAGCTCGCGCCGGGAATCGGCGGCGGCGGAGAAATTCCGACGTTCGACATCACGCTCAAGGTCCGCCGGTACAACCCCGAGGTCTCGGACGAGGCCCACTGGGACGAGTGGAACCTCACCATGTACGGCACGGACCGCGTGCTCGATGCCCTCCACAAGGTCAAGTGGGAGCATGACGGCACGGTAACCTTCCGGCGCTCCTGCGCCCACGGGGTCTGCGGCTCCGACGCCATGCGGATCAACGGCCGTAACCGGTTGGCCTGCAAGACCCTGCTGAAGGATCTCGACACGTCGAAGCCCATCCTGGTGGAACCCATCAAGGGCCTCCCCGTGGAGAAGGATCTGATTGTCGACATGGAACCGTTTTTCCAGTCATTCCGTGAGGTCATGCCGTTCCTGGTCAACCGCGGCCACGAGCCCACCAAGGAACGTCTGCAGTCCTCCGAGGAGCGCGAACGCTTCGACGACACCACCAAGTGCATCCTGTGCGCCGCGTGCACCTCGTCCTGCCCGGTCTTCTGGACCGATGGCCAGTACTTTGGCCCAGCAGCGATCGTGAACGCCCACCGGTTCATCTTCGACTCGCGCGACGATGCCGGCGACATGCGCCTCGAGATCCTGAATGACAAGGAAGGTGTGTGGCGGTGCCGCACCACGTTCAACTGCACCGAAGCCTGCCCCCGTGGCATCCAGGTCACCAAGGCCATTGCTGAGGTCAAGCAGGCCATTCTGAGCCGCAAGATCTAGTTGGTTATCACCCGCATTATGCGGTGAACGACTTTATTGCGGTGAACGACAACGTCGGCCCGGTCGCGCTACCCAGCGTGACCGGGCCGACGTTTCTGGTTAACGGGGGCTGCTCCCCCGCCGCAGGCTCGCTAGTCTTTCCGCCGTCCGGCGACGCGGCTGCGCTGCTTTAGCGACCGGCCATGCCGTGGAGCGAGCCCCGCTTCGGCGTCGGCCGCACCAATGGCGCCCCACGCCGCAGCAAGCAGGTAGACCTGGCTGAGCAGGAAGAACCAGACAAACAATCCGACGACGACGGTAAAGGGCGCCAACAGTGGGTTGCCTCCACCCACGCTGCCGAGGAGCAGGGTGCTGAACGTCCGCAGCACGGTGCTTCCAACCGCGGTGACCAGCGACGACTGGATGAGCAGGCGTCGTGTCTGATTGATTCCCGAGGCACGGCGGAACAGGACCACGGCCACGGCGAAGTCCAGGACCAGCATGATGGCTACCCCGGCGAGCTGCGTGAAAGGCCGCCCGGTGTCGCCGAACCCCAGCCAGTCGAACACCACGTCCAGAAGGGTGTTGGCAACCAGGCCAACCACGGTGGTGAGGATCATCGCTACCCCCAACACGAGCAGCGTCCCCAGATCCTGGACCCGGATCAGGATGGGGTGTCTAGGGATTGGGGGGAGGGCGAAAATGCCTCTCATCGCCTGTCTGACACCGGCAATCCAGCCCAAGGCGGTGATTGCCGTGATGATCGTGGAGACGATCAGGGTGAGGGTCAAGCCATCCCCTGCATTGAAAAGCTGTTCGGGGGTGGCCAGACCGGGACCGTCCTCCTCCATTTTGAGGATGCCCGGTGCCGCTGAATTCACCGTTTCGACAATCAGGTTCTGCAACGGTGCATTGCCGGAGACCACCAGACCGAGAATCGAGAAACCAGCGAGTAACAGTGATGCCATGGAGAAGAACAGCCGGTACGCAATGCCCGCTGCCATGAGCGGACCACGCCGGACCGCGTACAGATGGAACACCCGCACTGGCCGGAGGACGAAGATCCGTGCCAGGAGGTAGTTGGTGGTCGCCATTATCAGTGGCAAACCCGTTGTGCCCCGCCGTTTCGCCTTGCCCAGATCGCGGCGGGCGTCAATCACCTTCAGTTTGAGGTGGGTTAGCTCGGCCGGACGAGGCTCGTTGTAGAAGTCGGTCTCAGCCGGGGTGATCGCCCTGGTTTTGATCTTGGCCAAAGCTTAGCTCTTCCCTCAGTCGCCAGATACCGCACGAATCGTGCTCATATAACCCCATAGTACGGACCATGAAGGAAGCCTCGAACCCCTTCAACCGGGCCTCTGCGCCGTCCAGGCTCGCCACACTGACATCGTGGGCGACCGTCACATGCGGGTGGAAAGGGAACTCCAGTGACCGCTCCAGTGGCCCGCGCTGGAGTTTGGTGTGCAGGTCCACGCAATGCTCGAAGCCATCCTCCAGGTTGAGGAACACCACTGGGGAGACGGGCCTGAACGTTCCCGTACTTTTCAACGTCACGGTGAAGGCGTGCTGTCCGCGGGCGACCTCACGGACGTGCTTGATGGTTGCGTCCCAGTCCGTTGCCGGGGTGGTTGTCACGAGGGTGATGTGGGCCGGAATGAGATCAGCCATCGGATCGCCAAACGATGCGCGCCAGCGTCCGAGCTCCGCCGCCAGCGGCTCAGGTACCGCGATGACCACACCGACGCAGCTCTGCGAGGCACCGGCTGCCGGTGGCACGGCCATCCCCTCGGCCAGTGCCTGCTGGTGGCTGGTAGTGGTGGAGCTGAGCGACTGGTCCATACTGTTAGCGCGCACCGCCCAGCGGTGGGAGGAACCCGACCTTCGAATACACGTCGGCGAGGGTGGCCGAGGCGATGCTGCGTGCCTTCTCGGCACCGCGGGCCAGGAGCCTGTCCAGTTCGGCTGGATCGGCGAGCAGTTCCTCGGTGCGGAGGCGGATCGGCTCAAGGTGGGTCACCACGATGTCCGCCAACTCGGTTTTCAGGTGCCCGTACATCCGCCCCTGGAAGTCCCCGACGACGTCGTCAATGGTCTTGCCGGTGAGCATCGAGTAAATGGTGAGAAGGTTCGAGATGCCCGGTTTGGCTTCCTTATCGAAGCGGATCTCGGTATCGGTATCGGTGACCGCCGACTTGATCCGCTTGGCTGTCACCTTCGGGTCATCCATCAGGTTGATCAGTCCCGTCGCCGAGCTCGCCGACTTGGACATTTTCGCCGTGGGGTTCTGCAGGTCGTAGATTTTCGCCGATTCCTTCTGGATGAAGGGCTTCGGCACCACGAACGCTTCGCCAAACCGGGAGTTGAACCGCTGCGCCAGGTCACGACTGAGTTCGACGTGCTGCCTCTGGTCCTCCCCTACTGGCACGCCCTCCGGCTGATAAAGGAGGATGTCGGCGGCCTGAAGGATGGGGTAGGTGAACAGCCCCACGCTCGCCGCATCGGCGCCCTGTTTCTGTGACTTGTCCTTGAACTGGGTCATCCGTGACGCCTCGCCAAACCCGGTGATGCAGTTCAGCACCCACCCGAGCTGAGCGTGTTCCGGCACGTGTGACTGCACGAACAAGGTGCACTTATCAACGTCGACGCCGCCGGCAATGTACTGCGCGGCGGTGCGGCGGGTGCGTTCTGCAAGCTCGCCCGGTTCCTGCGGAACGGTGATCGCGTGTAGGTCGGGAATGAAGTAGATTGCCTCATACTCGTCCTGCATCCGCACCCAGTGCACCAGCGCCCCGAGGTAGTTGCCCAGGTGGAGGGACTCGCCCGAAGGCTGCATGCCGGAGAGCACCCGCTGCCGTGCACCGTTGGTGGTAGTCGTCATGGTTAAAGAGTCCTGAAAGTTAGAGCCGGTAATCGACTACCAGCGGAGCGTGGTCTGAGAAGCGGGTGTCATATGAGGGTGCACGGTCGACGACGGCGTCTGCTGCAGAGGCAGCGAGGCCCTCCGTGGCGAGGTGGTAGTCAATCCGCCAACCGGTGTCGTTGTCGAACGCCTGCCCGCGCCAGGACCACCAGGTGTAGGGGCCGTCGACGTCGCCCGCGAGGCGGCGGTGCACATCGACGAAGCCGAACTCGTCGTCAAAGAACCGGTCAAAGTAGGCGCGTTCCTCGGGCAGGAAGCCCGCCTTCTTCACGTTGCCTTTCCAGTTGCGGATATCGAGTTGGGTGTGCCCCACGTTGAGGTCACCGACCAGCAGGGTGTGGTCCCGGGTGCGGCGCAGTTCCGGCAGCCGCTCCGAAATCACGTCGAGGAATCGGTACTTGTCGTCCTGCTTGGGGCTGTCGACTTCACCCGAGTGCACATACGCGCTGACGACGGTGAGGGTCACTCCGCCAAGATCAAAATCTGCTTCGACCCATCGCCCGGCGGTGGCGAAGTAGTCGTCGCCGATATGGGTGCGGGTTGCGGTCGGTGCGATTCGCGAGGCGATCGCGACTCCGGCGCGGCCCTTGGCCTCGGCTTCGGCATGCAGGATGTGCCACGATTCCCCAAGGAGTCCTCTAAGGACGTCGTCGGGTGCACGGACCTCCTGGAGGCAGAGGATGTCGATCTCCCGTTCCGCGAGCCATTCGGCCATGCCCCGTTTGTAGGCCGCACGGATGCCGTTGACGTTGACCGTGGCGACTCGCAGGATAGACCCGTTGGCTTGGGACAATCCGTCGGTGAAAGCTGTCGTTGCTGCAGTGGAACTCACCCGCTCCACCCTACCCGAGCGCTCTGATGAATGAGGGCGACAAGGAGGGGGCGTTGGTTGCCATTGTCAGTCGACAACGGTGCCCTCCACCGGTCCGTCATCGTTCTTCTTCATCATCGACCGGGCGTTGTGCGACGTGATCTCGATGGTTTCGAGCGCCCGCCCCACCGTCTCCTCGTCGCTGGACTTCCCCGCGGCCAGATGGTCCCGGATTACCCGCACCTGAACCTGAACAATTTTGAAGCTGTGGTCCAGTTTCATGTCGCGGGCCAGAGTGGCCTCGTCGACCACCCCGGTGCTGGTGGAGTCCTGGATGCCGTTGGCACGGTCGAACTGCTGCTGGGCCTCGTTGATCCGCGCCGCCGCGTTGCGGGCTGCCGTCCTGAGGCTGAAGACCACGAAGCTGAAGACCAGGAGCCAGCCCAGCGAGATGATGGCAACCAGCCAGCCGACGACGTCGTTCTGGTTGGCGGCAAAGACCACAGCCACCAGGAAGACGATCAACATAATGCTCATCCCGATGGTGCCCATGCGCAGGCTCAGGCCTCGGCCCGCTCCCGCTGGGGTGCCGGTCTCGAACGGTTTCTGGTTCCCAAGAGGCTTCATACCCCCATTCTCGCAAATGGGGGCAGGGAAGGAATAACCTTCCACCGTTGGCGAACGCTCAGGCTCAAAACTTTATTTTATTCCCCACCCATCCGTGATCGGCACCACTCCGAAGTATTGGTATGTGTGCTGATCATTGCGCGCTAACACTCGCTCTATGGAGGAAAAATCACATGAATAAGAACTTGCGTCTTCTGGCAGTCCCCACCCTCGCCCTCGGCATGGTTGCCATGGCCGGTGCGCCAGCAATGGCCGACCACGCCAACGGCTCATACACCGTCGACTTCCAGCAGCTCAGCGGCACCACCGGTACCGCTACGTTCGCGATGGACATCGACGACAAGACCGCCACCGTAAACCTTCAGGTCTCCGGTCTCGGCGAAACCTTCATGGATGCGCCGTACCCACACGTACAGCACATCCACGGTGGCGCCCAGGGCACCTGCCCCACCATGGCCGATGACGCCGATGGTGACGGCATCCTCTCCACCACCGAAGGCGCAGCCGCCTACGGTGGCATCCAGACCACTTTGGGCACCAGCGGCGACACCAGCCCAGCTGCCGGCCTGAACCTTGAGCTCGCCGGCCAGGGTGGAAACTACTCCATCGAGCGCACCTTCGAGATGAACGCCGAGACCCTCGACGCCATCGAAGCCGGGACCGCCGTCGTCGTCATCCACGGCCTGGACCCAGCAACGTCAAGCTCCGAAGAGGCCTTCAACGCTCCCTCGGACCTCGAGCCTTCACTTCCACTGGGCGCCACCTCACCAGCACTCTGTGGTGTTGTGACCGCTTCACAGATGGGTGAAATGCCTGAGGGCGGCGCCGACACCGGTGTTGCACAGTCCACGTCAACCAACAACATGGGCATGCTCGCCCTCGGAGGTGGCCTCGTTCTGGCTGCTGCCGTTGGTGGCACCTACGTTGTTCGCCGCAACGCTGCAGACAACGCATAAGGAATAGTCTGATTTCATGATCAGCGCTAAAAACGGTCGTCGTCGAGGCTTTGTGGCCTCGGCGGCGACCGCCCTTTTGATTCTTACCGCCTGCGGTGCCGACACACCCCCTGAAGGCACGGGGCCTGCCGCGCCGAGCCCTTCGGCGTCGTCCTCGGCTGCGCCTTCGACCGCCACGCCTTCCAGCCCGGCACCTACCTCTGCTGCGCCAGAGGCCCCCAGTGCGGTTCCCTCCCCGGAGCTGCCCGCGGTCCTTGAAGCGTCCAAGCCGGTGTCGTTCAACATTCCCACGATCGCCGCTGAATCCGAGCTGCTGCATCTCGGGCTCCGGGACAATGGCTCCCTTGAGGTGCCGCCCGATGGACCTGGGGCGCCAGCGAGCTGGTATGACCAGTCCCCCACCTCGGGCGAACGGGGGCCATCCGTCCTGCTCGGCCATGTCAATGCGACCGGTGGCGGCCCAGGTGTGTTCGCCGACCTGCGCGCCCTGCAGGCCGGCGACGAGATCAACGTGGTCCGCGAGGATGGGAGCACTGCCGTGTTCGCCGTCGACCGCGGCGAGCAGTACCAGAAAGACGAGTTCCCCACCCTTGAGGTCTACGGAAATACTGATGCCGCCGAGCTGCGCCTGATCACCTGCGACGGCTACAACCCGGAGACCGGCGAGTTTGACGACAACTACGTGGTCTACGCGACTCTCGTACCGTAAGCCAGTTCGGTGGCCTGGTTACCAGCTGACGAGGCAGAACGGGTGCCCGGCCGGGTCGAGGAAGACCCGGTGGGCTTTGGAGCCTGAGTTCATGCTCACGGCGCCCAAGGCCAGGACTTTCGCCTCGGCAATGTCCAGGTCATCGACCCGAACATCGAGGTGCACCTGCTGCGGCAGGTCCTGGCTGGGCCAGCGGGGCGGCGTGTAGTCGCTCACCCGTTGGAAGCCGAGCGCGGGCCGGTCCGGCGCATCGCCGATGGAGATCCACCCGTCGTCGTCGTGCTGGACCCTGATCATGCCGAGCAGGTCCTCGTAGAACGACGCGAGCCGATCGGTGTCTGGACAGTCGAAAACGGTGGCTTGCCACTTTCCAATCATGCTCCAGTATGTTCCAGCCTCCCTCCGGGATGGAACCCCTTCGAGCAGCAAACTGCTACTTCAGGAACAGCTTCCGCAGCCGGCTGGTGGTCAGCACCATGCCGACCAGGATCATCACCAGGTAATAGAGGATGTGGATGCTCGTCGCGGCGGTGAAGGTGCCCACGCTGATTTGGCGCAGCAGCTCGACGCCATGCCACAGCGGCAACGCCTGGATGAACCACTGGATGCCCTGCGGGTACACGCTCAATGGGTAGAACGTCGCCGAGAACAGGAACATCGGGAGCATCACAAAGTTGATCCAGTCCATCTGCTGAAACGTCTTCATATAGCTGGTGATCCCCATCCCGAAGGAGGCGAACCCGAACGCGATCAGCACCGACGCCGGGACCATCAGCAGCGCCCACGGCGTGGTGATCAGGCCCATCATGCCCATCACCGCGGTGAACCCGGTGGCGTACATCGCGCCGCGCAGGAGCGCCAGGAAGATCTCGCCGATCGCCACATCCAGCGGCCCGAGCGACGTGTACAGCATGCCCTGGTAGAGCTTCGCGAAATTCATCTTGAAGAACACGTTCCAGGTGGAGTCGTACACGGCGCCGTTCATCGCGGAGACGGCCAGCAGCGCCGGTGCGATGTAGGCCGCGTAGCTGATCTCCTCGCCGCCGGGCCCGACGACGGTCCCCACCAGTGCGCCGAGGCCCACCCCCATCGAAATCAGGTACAGCACCGGCTCGAAGAAGCCCGAGACCATGATCAGCCAGTTACTGCTTTTCGTGGCGCGCAGCCCACGCGCGATTACCGCTTTCGCGTTGCGGGAGTAGAGGGCGCTGAAGCGTCGGGTCTGCGGGGTGATGCGGTAGTCGGCGTCGGTCAGCGGGTCAGCCGACGACGGCGCTGCGGAATGGGTCAGCTTCTCGGTCACTTGCCCAGCCTCCGTGCGTAGGTCCTGCGGGCCAGACGCCAGCCGAGGACGGCGAGCGCCACCAGGTACACCACGTGAATCACGGCCAGCCAGATCGGCACCGGGAAGCCGTAGGTGAGCATCCGGCCCAGTTGCGTCCCATGCCAGAGCGGGGAAATCCAGCCGATCCACTGCAGGTAGATCGGCAGCGTGTCGAGTGGAAAGAAGGTGCCCGAGAACAGGAACATGGGCGTCACCAGGAACCGCATCACTAACGCGAACTGCCCCTTGTCTTCCTGCACACTGGCCGAATACGCCATCAGCGGCAACCCGAAGGACAGACCGCAGAGCACAGCCACCGGCACGGCCAACCAGCCCCACCCCGACGGCGAGGCACCGAAGGCGGCGACAATCCCAAAGTAGATCGCGCTCATGAGGATCAGCCGCAGGCTGATGGCGATGATGTAGCCGTTGACAATCTGGTGGACGCCGAGTGGTGAGGCATGCGGCCCGTAGTAGACCCGCCGCCACTTGAAACCGTCCATCACCGGGTAGGTGAACTCGGTGGCGGCGGTCATGATGGTGGCGGATGCGAGCAGGGCCGGTGCGATGAATGCGAGATAGCTGACCCCACCGAACGCATCGGAGCTGTTCTGGTCCACCAGGGTGGCCAGGCCAACCCCCATGGCGAACAGGTACATCACCGGGTTGCCCACGCTGTAGGCGAGGAGGGTCCAGCGGTACCCGTTCATGACCCGCAGGGCGTGCTCGGCGTAGTACCAGGAACCGAACCGTTTGGCGCGGTCGGCCGCGACCTGCGGTGCGTGGGCGCGTAGCGTCGTCGTTGGCGGCTGGATGGCCGTCTTGTTGGTGGGGCCCTTCGGCGTTGCGGCGGGCTCGACGCCGGCGCCAGGGCTGGGCGGGTTAGTCAACGAGACTCCTCCCGGTCAGGCGCAGGAACACGTCCTCCAGCGAGGACCGCCGGACCAGGGAAGTGATGGGGTGCAGGCCGCGGGCGGTGACCTGCTCGAGGGCGGCTTCGCCGTCGTGCGTGTAGATGAGGACGCGGTCGGGCAAGGGTTCCAGCCGGTCGCCGATGCCCTGGAGTTCAGCGGCGACGGTGGTGTTGCGCTCGGAACCGAACCGCAGCTCGAGCACCTCGCGGGTGGAATGCTCGCGGATCAGCTTCGCTGGCGAGCCCTCCGCCATGATCTTGCCCTTGTCCACGACCACGAGCCGGTCGCAGAGCTGCTCCGCCTCGTCCATGTAATGGGTGGTCAGGATCAGGGTGACCCCTGATTCCTTCAGGCGGAACAGCCGGTCCCAGAGGATGTGGCGCGCCTGCGGGTCAAGGCCGGTGGTCGGCTCATCGAGCAGCAGGATCTTCGGTTCGTTGATCAGCGAACGGGCGATGGTGAGCCGGCGCTTCATACCGCCGGAGAGCGAGTCAACCTTGGCTTTCGCCTTGTCGGTGAGCTGGGCGAATTCGAGCAGCTCGTCCGCCTTGGGCTTGAGGTAGCTCAGGGGCAGGCCGAAGTACCTCCCGTAGACGATCAGGTTGTCGCGGACCCGTAGTTCCTCGTCGAGGTTATCCTGCTGCGGCACCACCCCCAGATGGGCGCGCACCTGGGGACCATGCTGTTCAGGGTCGAGACCCATGATGGTCAGTGACCCCGAGGTACGCTGCGACACTCCGCCGATCATCCGCATGGTGGTGGATTTACCGGCACCGTTGGGTCCCAGCAGGCCGAAGGATTCACCGGCCGGCACATCGAAGGAAATGTCATCGACCGCGGCGAAGTCACCGTAATGCTTGGTGAGATGTCGGGCGGAAATGACGTAATCGCGGGTCACTGAGTTGGGCACCTGCTCAGCCTAGGGGATTTGTCCCATTGGGAAAAGCCAACCAGAATCTTTATGATCGGGTCGCAATCGCACCACACCCACAGCGGAGGAAAAATCGAAACTCCTACTACTCAGCTCGATCAGCCTCGCCTAGGATGGCGAAACGTGCGTATTGGCGCCGACGTACCTGTGTCCCTACCCGATGACAGTCAGGAATCAGACCATGAACTCCTCCCGCACCCGCCCATTCGACGTATGTCGGAGATGCCCATGACGGCGCCCCAGATCTACGTCAGTTTCCCTGGTACCGCTCATGAAGCCCTGAGCTTCTACGGGCACGTTTTCGGTGGAGAACTCGCCTTGCATACCTACGAAGACTTCGGTCGTAGCGATGGGCCAGGAAACGCTATCGCGCACGGAGTTCTGAGCGGTGTCGTTGCACTGGCCGGATCGGACGCCGGGGCTGGCGGGAAGACGGTCCGGTTCGAGGGGATGATGCTTTCGTTGTTGGGTACCGCCGAGCCGGCAGTGCTGCATGAGTGGTTCGATAAGCTCGCTGCTGGCGGCTCGGTCATCGACCCGCTAACCCCGAAGCCGTGGGGTGCCTCCGACGGCCAGGTCGTTGACCGCTACGGACTCCACTGGCTCGTCGGTTATGAACCCGGGTTGTGAGCGACGCGCAACTGCTCGCACAGCTAACGGCGGGCCGCGAGCATGTGCTCCGTGCTGTCGAGGGGCTACCAGAGGATGCACTTCACCGGGTGATGGTGCCTTCCGGTTGGTCCGTGAGACAGCTACTGAATCATCTGGCATTCGATGATGAGATGTTCTGGATTTCGGCCGTCCTTGGCGGCGACCGGAGAGCCATCCAAAACCTCCATGACGGATGGGCGTCGGAGCCGATGACGGGGATGGAGGCGATCACCACCTATCGGCGGGAGATCGTTCAAAGCGACACAATCCTCGCTGGCGTCGACCTCGATGACCCGCCGCGATGGGTGCCCCCAGCAGATGTCTACGGAGGCCCACCCATGCATGATGGGCGCGAGATCATCTATCGGGTACTCACGGAGACCTCCGTCCATGCCGGGCACCTGGACATCGTGCGTGAACTCCTCGACGGGCATCAAGATCTCGTCGTCGCCTCCTAGGAGTGCTCCCGCCCTGGAATCCGAGTTGAAGGAAGACCGATGGCGCACCACACACAAACAGAACGAAGCTTTACCCTGACCCGCAATCTGCAAGCACCCCGCCACCTGGTGTTCAAAGCCTGGACCGATTCGGAACATCTCGCCTGGTTCTATAACCCGGCCATGCCCGCTCCAGCGTCCCCGATAGAGGTCGATCTGCGGGTGGGCGGTGCATGGAGGCAACAGATGGTCGTAAATGAGGAACTTCACTACCCAACCGGCGGGGAGTATCTCGAAATCGTTCCCGACGTACAACTAGTTTTTCGGTGGGGAGCCGTCGGCGGGTGGCCGGACCTCACGGGAGACCACCAGCGGGAGGCGCCCATCGTGAGCGTCAACCTCACGGATGCCCAGGACGGCACCCGACTCGAGCTCACGGTGAACTTTCCCGACCACCTGCCAGCTGAAGAGGTTCGGAACCTCATCGATGGCGGCACACGGGATGGCTGGGGCGCCACCCTTGATCGAATCACCCACAGCACCGCCCTCACAGCCTGACATCAGGAACGGGCTACGAAAAGGGGCATCGGGGTTACCACCACGCTTCGGGAAAGCTGCTGCAGGCCGCGACCGTGAAGGGCTCCTACCAGACCGAACTCGTCCGAAGTTCCACCCGACCTGGTCAGCGCCGCGCGTACCTGGTTTTAGTGTGCGACGGCGATCCCGGCCTGCCGCTCGGCGGCTTCCACCACGTTGGCCAGCAGCATGGCGCGGGTCATCGGGCCAACACCGCCGGGGTTGGGTGAGAGCCAGGCAACCGTCGAGGCGGCCGCTGGTTCGACGTCGCCCGTGAGCTTCGCTTTGCCGGTCTCGGGGTCTTCCACGCGGGTGACGCCAACGTCGAGCACGATCGCCTCGGGCCTCAGGTCCACCGCCTTGATCATGCCGGGGAAGCCCGCCGCGGCGACCACGACGTCGGCCTGCCGCAGCAGGTGGGGCAGGTCAACGGTCCCGGTGTGGGCCAGGGTGACCGTGGCGTTGATGTCGCGGCGGGTGAGCAGCAGGCCCAGGGGCCTGCCGACGGTGACCCCGCGACCCACCACCAGAACGTTCTTCCCGTTCAGGCTGATGCCGTGCCGGCTGAGTAGTTCGACGATGCCGTGCGGGGTGCAGGGCAGCGGCGAATCCAGCGGAGCGCCCACGTTCAGCACCAGCTTGCCAAGGTTGACCGGGTGCAGCCCGTCGGCGTCCTTCCCCGGCGCCATCCGTTCGAGGATGGCGTTGGTATCGAGATGTTTGGGCAGCGGCAACTGGACGATGTAACCGGTGGTGGCGTCGTCGTCGTTCAGTTCATCGATGACCTTTTCCAGGTCCGCCTGCGAGATGTCGGCGGGCAGATCCCGGCGGACCGAGGTGATGCCGACCTGTTCGCAGTCGCGGTGCTTTCCGGCGACGTAGGAGTGACTGCCGGGATCGTCCCCCACCAACACGGTGCCGAGACCGGGGGTGACACCGCGCTCCTTAAGCGTGGCGATGCGGTCGGTCAGCTCGGACCGGATGGCCGCGGCGGTTTTCTTGCCGTCGAGGATCTGTGCGGTAGGGCTCATCTGATGTGGCCTGCTTCCAGTTGCTCAAGGACGAATGCTTTGCCGCGGTCGCAGCAGCCGGTGAAGCAGCACTCGCTGGTGGGGATGTCGTAGTCAGTCGAGGCGGCCGCAGCAGAGTCCAGCGCGCCCTCCGGGAGGTCTTCTACCACTGCTCGTGTTCGGGGTAGAGCGGGAAGTCGGCGGTAAGGGCCAGCACGCGGGCGCGCAGTGCATCCGCAGCCGCGCCAGGCTTCAGCGCCGTCGCGATGATGTCCGCGACCTCGGTGAACTCTTCCGCACCGAAGCCTCGGGTGGCCAGCGCCGGGGTGCCGATGCGCAGACCAGAGGTGACCATCGGTGGGCGTGGGTCAAACGGAACCGCGTTGCGGTTGACGGTGATGCCGATTGAATGCAGAAGGTCCTCGGCCTGCTGGCCGTCAAGCTGCGAAGCGCGCAGATCCACCAGGACAAGGTGGACGTCGGTGCCGCCAGTCAGCACCGAAACGCCGTGCTCGCTCACATCGGTGGCGGTCAACCGGTCGGCAATGATGCGGGCACCTTCAAGGACCCGCGCCTGGCGTTCCTTGAATTCGGGGGAACCGGCGATCTTGAACGCCGTCGCCTTCGCCGCGATGACGTGCATCAACGGCCCGCCCTGCTGGCCCGGGAAGACCGCAGAGTTGAGCTTCTTCGCCCACTCCTGCTTCCCCAGGATGACGCCCGAGCGGGGTCCGGCGAGGGTCTTGTGCACAGTGGAGGTGACGACGTCGGAGTACGGCACCGGGTTGGGGTGCAGGCCGGCAGCGACGAGGCCAGCGAAGTGGGCCATATCGGTCCAGAGGAGTGCACCCACCTCGTCGGCAATGGACCGGAACGCGGCGAAGTCGAGCTGCCGCGGGTACGCGGACCAGCCCGCAATGATGACCTGCGGCTTCTCGGCGATCGCCTGCGCGCGGACCTTGTCCATGTCCAGGCGGTGGGTATCTTCCTCCACACCGTAGGCAGCAACTTCGTAGAGTTTGCCGGAGAAATTGAGCTTCATGCCGTGGGTCAGGTGTCCGCCGTGGGCGAGGGACAGGCCCATGATCTTGTCGCCGGGCTTGATCATCGCAGCGAGCGCCGCGGCGTTGGCCTGCGCGCCGGAGTGCGGCTGGACGTTGGCGAACTCGGCGCCGAACAGGGCCTTGACCCGCTCGATCGCGAGGGTCTCCGCAACATCGACGTGCTCACAACCGCCGTAGTACCGGCGGCCAGGATAACCTTCGGCGTATTTATTGGTCAGGACCGACCCCTGCGCCTGAAGGACAGCGCGGGGGGCGAAGTTCTCGGAGGCGATCATCTCGAGGGTGTCGCGCTGGCGGGCAAGTTCGTCGGTCAGGACTGCTGCGATCTCCGGGTCGATCTCGGAGAGGGGCGCGTTGGTGACCGCCGAGGTGGCGGATCCGGTGGCGGGCAGGTGCGAAGTTGTCACAGTGAACTCCTGGGTGGGATGCGTTTCTACAGGTCAGGTTACTCGCTGAGTCTTCCGGGCAGCTCCGATATCCGGCCACACTGAAGCATCATCAAGCAAATTCTTGACCAGACGTCCCAGGCGTGCGATCCGTGGTCGGCACTGCGCGCCGTCGTCGTCGGAGCCTTCCTGAAAGAGTCTTCCAGAAATTGCCCGAAGATGACGATGCATGCCGCTTCCTGATGGTGACCCACCTGACGCCAGTCGCGGCACTTCCGAGTGTATCCCGGCAGGCCGATCATTCGAAGTACGCTTGATTTGTGACTGACTCCGCTACCACCCAGACCTCCTTTATCCTGACGCTCTCCTGCGCTGACCAACCCGGCATTGTGCATGCGGTTGCCGGCGCGTTGGTGAGTTCGGGCTGCAACATCACCGAATCACAGCAGTACGGAAGCCCCGACACCGGGACCTTCTTCATGCGGGTAGCCATGAGCACAGCAGCTCCGCGGACGGCTTTGGAGGCTCACTTGGCTCCGGTTGCCACAGCGTTTGGCATGACCTGGGCGCTGCACGACGACGGCGCGCCCGCCCGGACGCTGATTCTTGCGTCGAAGGCGGCGCACTGCCTCAACGACCTGCTCTTCCAGCAGCGTTCAGGGACCTTGCCGATCGAGATTCCGGCGATCGTCTCGAACCACACCGAGCTTGCCGACCTCGCCGCCTTCTACGGCATTCCTTTCCATCACATCCCGGTCACCCCTGACACCCGGGACGTGGCCGAGGACGCCCTGCGCGCTGTCATCGCCGAGCACAACATCGAGCTGGTGGTCCTGGCGCGCTACATGCAGATTCTCAGCGATGGGCTGTGCTCGGAACTGGTGGGACGGGCGATCAACATCCACCACTCGTTCCTGCCCTCCTTCAAGGGGGCCAAGCCCTACCACCAGGCACACGCCCGTGGAGTGAAGCTGATCGGAGCGACGGCCCACTATGTCACCCCCGCCCTGGACGAAGGGCCGATCATCGAGCAGGAGGTCATCCGCGTGGATCATGCCCGTTCGGCCCAGCAGTTTGTGGCGATCGGGCGCGACGTCGAAGGCCGCACCCTCACCCAGGCCGTGCAGTGGCACGCCGAGCACCGGGTGCTGCTCGACGGCGGCCGGACCATCGTCTTCAACTAGGACACGGGGTCCTCACCGGGACCCAGCCTGAATCGGTGAGCACCGTTGACCCGGCCAGCTAGGCTGGCGGCACCGTTGACCCGGCCAGCTAGGCTGAGGTCCATGGCCCACATCATCGAAATCTTCGGCAAAACCCCCACCATCAGTAAGTCCTGCTTCGTTGCACCGACGGCGTCGATCATCGGCGACGTGGTGCTCGGTCAGGACTCCAGCGCCTTCTATGGCGTCTCAGTACGGGGTGACACCGCGCCGATCCGTGTCGGCGACGGCACCAACCTGCAGGACAACGTCGTGCTGCACGCTGACCCGGATTTCCCCACCACTGTCGGGAACCGGGTCAGTATCGGCCACTCCGCGGTGGTCCACGGTTGCACCATCGGCGACGACTGCCTCATCGGGATGAGCGCCACCGTGATGAACGGGGCGGTCATCGGCGCTGGCTCACTGGTCGCTGCGGGCGCAGTGGTCCTCGAGGGGACGCAGGTGCCACCCCGCTCCCTCGTCGCGGGAGTGCCCGCGAAGGTGCGTCGTGAACTCACCGACAGCGAATTCGAGGCTGTCAGGGAGAATGCCTCGTCCTATCAGGTGTTGGCTCAATCACACCGTGCAGCGTTAACTTCTTGACTACAAGTGGTGCATGTAGCACCCTGTAGTACATGCCCGCAGGACGCCCGAACACCAAGCGTGACTTCGACGGGAATCCTCCAAGCCCGGGTTCCCAGTCGGCTCTTCGGCAACGCAACCAACAGCGTGTCATCGGTGTCCTGGTGGGTGGCCCACAGACCCAGGCGGAACTCGCCCGGCAGACCGGGCTCTCCACCGCAACGGTCTCGAACATCGTCAAGGCAATGGTCGACGCCGGCCTCGCCACCACAGCTCCAACCACCAGCTCAGGCCGTCGCGCCCTCTCGGTCATCCTCAACGACAATGGGTCCCTGGCCGTCGGCATCGACATCGGCCGACGCCACGTGCGAGTTGTCCTGGCCGGACTGAACTATCAGGTAATTCAGGATGAGGCCATCGCCCTACCCCTTGGCCACTGCGCCGAGGAAGGGCTCGACGCCGCCGAGCAACTCCTCGACCGCCTGCTCCTCAAGGCAGGCGTCGCACGCTCATCGGTGCTCGGCGCCGGGGTTGGCATCCCAGGCCCCATCGACCGCCGCACCGGCACGGTGGTACAGGGTGCGATCCTGCCGGAATGGGTTGGCATCAACATCCTCGCCGCCTTCGGGGAGCGGCTCGGGTTCCCCGTCTTCATTGACAATGACGCCAACCTCGGCGCCCTGGCCCAGGTTACCTGGGGGCCCCACAGTGCGGTCGACAACCTGATGTTCCTGAAGGTCGGCTCGGGCATCGGCGCCGGATTGATCCTCGGCGGATCGGTCTACTACGGCCACGTCGGCATCACCGGCGAGCTCGGCCACAGCACCATCGTTGAACATGGTCTCGTCTGCCGGTGCGGCAACCGCGGCTGCCTCGAAACGGTCGCATCGACCAGCACCATGGTCGACCTGCTTAGCCGCCGCGCTGACGGCCCCATCTCGGTGGACGAACTGCTGAGCCTGGTGCTGGCCGGCGACACGGCGGCGCTGCGAGTGATTGACGACGCCGGCCTCGCCCTCGGCAAAGCGGTCGCCAACGTAGCAAACCTGATCAATCCTGAACTGGTGGTGATTGGTGGGCCACTCACCAGTCTTGGGGACATCCTGCTGGAGCCGATCCGGCGGGGCCTCCTCCGTAACGCGGTCCCAGTGGTCGGCGAGTCCACCACCGTACTGATGTCTGCCCTCGGGGACCGGACTGAGGCCCTCGGAGGAGCCGCCGTCGTTCTCTCGCAACCGCACCTTCATAACGTTTAGCTACCAATATATTTGCTTATGTGTTCAAGACTTGACTCCAAGCGGCTTGGCAGGGTTAACTTCCTATTCTGACCACTAGGGGTCAGGTACAGCCAATGCCGTCACCAGGGAGGATGCGTATGGAACATCACAAGATTCTGGAAATGCGTTCCATCACCAAAGAATTCCCGGGAGTCAAGGCCCTCGACCAGGTCTCCATCACCGTCGAGGCCGGCGAGATCCACGCGATCTGCGGGGAAAACGGTGCTGGCAAGTCCACCCTGATGAAGGTCCTCTCGGGCCTGTACCCGCACGGCACCTATGACGGCAGCATCATCTTTCAGGGCGAAGAAGTGGAGTTCAAGGACATCCGGTCCAGCGAATCAGCTGGCATCGTGATCATTCACCAGGAACTCGCGCTCATCCCTGAGCTCTCCATCGCCGAGAACATTTTCCTCGGCAACGAGCCGAGCCGAAACGGGGTCATCAACTGGGACTCGGTGAACTCCCAGACCCTTGAACTCATGGCGCGGGTAGGGCTTCGCGAAGAAGCGAACACCCCGGTCAAGGACATTGGCGTTGGCAAGCAGCAGCTGGTCGAGATCGCCAAGGCCCTCAGCAAATCCGTGAAGCTCCTGATCCTCGACGAGCCCACCGCCGCCCTGAACGAATCCGATTCGCAGCACCTCCTCGATTTGATGGCCGGGCTGCGATCCAAGGGCATCACCTGCATCATGATTTCCCACAAGCTCAACGAGATCGAACAGATCGCTGACTCAATCACGATCATCCGTGACGGCAAGACCATCGAGACGCTGCATGTGAAGAACGACGGCGTCGACGAGGACCGGATCATCCGCGGCATGGTTGGCCGGTCCCTTGAGTCGCGCTTCCCCGACCACACCCCGAAGATCGGCGAAACCTTCTTCGAGGTCCGCAACTGGACCGTCGGCCACCCGGCCGTCGCGGACCGGCTGGTCTGCAAGGACTCAAGCTTCAAGGTCCGTCGGGGTGAGGTCGTGGGGTTCGCCGGCCTGATGGGCGCTGGACGCACTGAGCTGGCGCGCTCCATCTTCGGACGCTCCTACGGGAACTTCATCTCGGGTGAGATTTACAAGGACGGCGAGCTTGTCACCCTCAGATCGGTGCCGTCGGCCATCAAGCATGGGCTGGCCTACGTCACTGAGGACCGGAAGTCACTCGGACTGAACCTGCTCGACGACATCAAGACCACCACGGTTTCGGCGGCACTGAAGAAGATCACCCGCGGACTGGTGGTAGATAACGACCAGGAATTTGTCGTCGCCGAGAAGTACCGCAAGTCGTTGAGGACGAAGACGCCATCAGTCAACGAGGGAGTGGCCAAGCTTTCGGGCGGGAACCAGCAGAAGGTGGTCCTCGCCAAGTGGATGTTCACCGACCCCGATCTGCTGATCCTCGACGAACCCACCCGCGGCATCGACGTCGGAGCCAAGTACGAGATTTACGGGATCATCCAGGAGCTTGCCAACCAGGGCAAGGGCGTCATCGTCATCTCCTCGGAACTGCCTGAACTGTTGGGCATCTCCGACCGTATCTACACAATCTTCGAGGGAGCCATCACGGGGGAACTAGCCCGCGGAGAAGCTGACCAGGAATCGTTGATGAAACTTATGACCGCCCGCAGGAAGACTGCCTAGCTCTTAGGACCCACCCCATGACCTCCCTCAAACAACTTTTTGGCGGCGATACACGGCAGTTCGGGATGATCTTCGCCCTGCTCGCCCTGGTCGTTTTCTTCCAGATCATGACCGGCGGCAAGACGCTCACCTCCGGCAATATGATGAACCTTTTCAACGGCAACTCGTACATCCTGATCCTCGCGATCGGAATGGTGCTGGTGATCATTGCCGGCCACATCGACCTGTCGGTCGGTTCGATCGCAGCGTTCGCCGGCATTGTCGTCGCCCTGGTGATGCGGGACTGGGACTTCCCCTGGTACCTGGGTATCGTCGTCGGCCTGCTCCTGGGTGCCCTGATCGGGGCATGGCAGGGCTTCTGGGTGGCGTATGTCGGCATCCCGGCGTTCATCGTCACGCTGGCCGGCATGCTGCTCTTCCGCGGCGCCAACCAGTTCGTGGGGCAGTCCAACACGGTCCCCGTCCCCCAGGAGTTCCGCTTCATCGGTGCCGGATACCTGCCCGAATTAGGGCCGGATCTGGGCTACAACAACCTCACCCTGCTGCTCGGCTTCGCGCTCGTCGCAGCGGTGATTTACAACGAGGTACGCACCCGCAAGCGTTTCGCCAAGATCGGCGCCGAGGCTCCCCCGGTGTGGGTTTCGGTAGTCAAAATGACGCTGCTCTCGGCGGTCATCCTGTACGCCACCTACCTGTTCGCCACCGGCAACCCCGGCACCTCGTTCCCAGTTCCCGGGCTGATCCTCGGCGCACTGGTCATTATCTACGGCTTCATCTCCACCAAGACCATCATTGGCCGCCACGTATACGCGGTCGGTGGCAACCGCCACGCAGCGAAGCTGTCGGGCGTCCGTAGCCGCCGGGTCGACTTCCTCGTCATGATGAACATGTCCATCCTGGCGGCGCTGGCCGGCATGATCTTCGTGGGACGCTCCACGGCGTCGGGCCCGTTCGACGGCGTCGGCTGGGAACTCGATGCCATTGCCGCAGTATTTATCGGTGGCGCCGCAGTGACCGGTGGTGTGGGCACAGTGGTGGGATCCGTGATCGGCGGGCTCGTCATGGCGGTCCTGAACAACGGCCTGCAGCTGCTCGGCGTTGGCGCCGACCTGACGCAGATTATCAAGGGCCTCGTATTGTTGGTCGCCGTCGCCTTCGACGTCTACAACAAGAGCCAGGGCAAGCCCTCCATCACCGGCATGATCATGAAGAATTTCGGCAACAAGGGGAAACCCGGAGTGCCGACAGCCACCGAGACCGTCATCTCCAACGACGTGTCCTCCCGCTGACCCTAACCAACACTTCAGCAGTAAGTTATTGAGTCCACTAAAGGAGCAACAATGCGTAAGTACGCAAAATCACTAGCGGCAATCGCCGCAATTTCGGCGCTGGCCATCTCTGGTTGCGGTCGCGACGCCGGGACCGAAACCGAGGGTGAGGGAGGATTCGAGGACGGTGCAGCGATCGGCGTCGCCCTGCCCCAGAAGACTTCAGAGAACTGGGTTCTGGCTGAGGGCTTGTTCAACGACGGCCTGACCGAAGCCGGTTATGAACCCGACGTTCAGTTCGCCAACGGTGGCGTCTCCGAGCAGCAGAACCAGATCAGCTCGATGATCACCAACGGCGTCGAGGTGCTGATTGTCGGCGCCATTGACGGCGCTCAGCTGGGAACCCAGCTGGCCCAGGCCAAGGAAGCCGGCATCACCGTCATCGCGTATGACCGTCTGCTGACGAACACGGAAGACGTTGACTACTACGTGGCCTACGACAACTTCCAGGTGGGCGAGCTGCAGGGCCAGGCATTGCTCGACGGAATGGCTGAGCGCGGCGAAGGTCCCTACAACATTGAACTGTTCGCTGGTTCACCCGATGATGCCAACGCTCAGGTCTTCTTCGACGGTGCGATGAGCATCCTCGAGCCAGAGATCGAGTCCGGCAACGTCGTCGTCGCCTCCGGCCAGACCGAGTTCAACCAGGCTGTCACCCAGGGCTGGGAAGCCGGCAACGCGCAGACCCGCATGGATACCCTCCTGACCGGCACCTACGGTTCCGAGGAACTGCACGGCGTCCTCTCCCCCAACGACACCCTGGCCCGCGCCATCCTGACCTCGGTCCAGGCCAGCGGCAAGGAACTGCCCATCGTGACCGGGCAGGACTCCGAGGTTGAGTCGGTTCGCTCCATCATGGCCGGCGAGCAGTACTCCACCATCAACAAGGACACCCGCGCACTCGTCTCCCACGCCATTGAAATGGTTCAGGGGCTGGGCGCAGGCGAGGAACTCGAGATCAACGATCCCGACTCCTACGACAACGGCGTGAAGGTTGTTCCCGCGTACCTGCTCGAACCACAGATCGTCACCATGGAAAACGCTGCCGAAGCCTACGAGAACGATCCAACGCTCTCCGAGATCGTCAACGAGTAACCGATGTGATTGAAGTAGCCCGGCCCGGATGGGCCGGGCTACTTTTTTGTCCTCAGCCACGCAAAGATAGAACGATGAACCTCCACACACCTGCCCAGCAAATCCCCCGGCCACCCTGCGCCGCACCCGACGCCGCCGATCCGTTCGCAGCCACCGGCGAGCCACTACGCTGGGGCGTCGTCGCCACCGGCCGCATCGCCGGCAACGTCACCCAGGATCTTGCCGGGCTGGAGGACAGTGTTTTGCAGGCGGTCAGCTCCCGATCGCAGGAATCGGCCCGGGCCTTCGCTGAGGAGTTCGGTTTCGTGGCGAGCTATTACGACGCCGACGGCGAGACCGGGTACCAGCGGCTCTTCAACGACCCCGACGTCGACGTCGTCTACATCGCGACCCCCCACGCCCAGCACTACCAGGTGGCCAAGGCGGCCCTGGAATCAGGCAAGCACGTCCTTTGCGAGAAGGCCTTTACCGTCAACGCGCGGGAAGCCGCGGAGCTGATCGACCTGGCCCGGACCCGCAATCTTTTCCTGATGGAAGCCCTTTGGAGCCGTTTCCTCCCGAGCGTCAACCGGGCCTGGGAGATCATTCATTCCGGCGAGCTCGGTGAAATCCAGTGGGTACAAGCCGATCTGAGCTTCCCCTCCGACCACTCGCGCACCCACCGCCTGTGGGACCCGGCTGCTGGCGGCGGGGCGCTGCTTGACCTCACCGTCTATCCGTTGACCTGGGCCCTCGGCGCGCTGGGGTTCCCCGCCGCAGTGACCGCAACAGGGGCCCTGAACGACGACAACATCGACACCCAAAACGCGCTCACCCTCAGCTACGAAGGCGGCGGCCAGGCTCAGCTGACGTCGTCGCTCGTCTCCGCCGGCCCGGGCCAGGCTACCGTGTCGGGCTCGGCAGGCTGGTTGCGGACCGGGTCGGTGCTGCACAACCCGCGGGAGCTGACCATCCACCCCCATCAGGGCGAGCAACGGGTAGAGACCTTTGAGCAGGCCGGTCGTGGCTATGTCTACGAGCTGCGCGAAACCACCCGGTGCATCCAGCAGGGTCTGACCGAGTCACCCACCATGCCCTGGGCCGATACCCTCAACACGATGCGGCTCCTGGACGGGGTCAGGAACCAGCTGGGGCTGCGCTACGCCAACGACGACGGCGAGTAGCGGCCCGTAGCCGACACCCCGGGCACAGTCACGGGCACAGACACGGGCACAGACACGGGCACAGACACGGGCACAGACACGGGCACAGACACGGGCACAGACACGGGCACAGACACGGGCACGGGCACAGACACGGGCACAGACACGGAGAGACCCGGCGGAATTCCGCCGGGTCTCTCCGTGTCTGCTGAGCGGGTGCTAGCCCAGGCGTGCTTTCAGGTTGTCATCGAGGGTCGCAAGGAATTCCTCGGTGGTCTGGTATGCCTGGTCCGGTCCGACGAGGGCCGCGAGGTCCTTGGTCATGTGGCCGGCCTCGACGGTCTTGATGACCACGTCCTCGAGGGTTTCAGCGAAGGTGATGACCTCCGGGGTGTTATCCAACTTGCCGCGGTGCATCAGCCCGCGGGTCCACGCGAAGATCGACGCGATCGGGTTGGTGGAGGTGGGCTTGCCCTGCTGGTGCTGGCGGAAGTGACGGGTCACCGTGCCGTGGGCGGCTTCAGCCTCGACGGTCTTGCCGTCTGGGGTCATGAGCACCGAGGTCATCAGACCCAGCGAGCCGAAGCCCTGGGCGACGGTGTCGGACTGGACGTCGCCGTCGTAGTTCTTGCAGGCCCAGACATAGCCGCCTTCCCACTTCATGGCGGAAGCCACCATGTCGTCAATCAGGCGGTGCTCGTAGGTCAGGCCAGCCGCTTCGAACTGGTCCTTGAACTCGGCGTCGAAGACTTCCTGGAAGAGATCCTTGAACTGGCCGTCATAGGCCTTGAGGATGGTGTTCTTCGTCGACAGGTACACGGGGTACTGGCGCTGCAGGCCGTAGGCGAAGGACGCCCGGGCGAAGTCGCGGATGGACTCGTTGAAGTTGTACATGCCCATCGCCACGCCGCCCTCTTCAGGCATGGTGACGACGTCGAACTTCATTGGCTCGGAGCCGTCAGCGGGCTCGAACATCATGGTGACCTTGCCGGGGCCCGGCACCTTGAAGTTGGTGGACTTGTACTGGTCACCGTGCGCGTGGCGGCCGATGATGATGGGCTTGTTCCAGCCCGGCACCAGGCGCGGGATGTTGGAGATGATGATGGGTTCGCGGAAGACGACGCCGCCGAGAATGTTGCGGATGGTGCCGTTGGGCGAAACCCACATCTTCTTCAGGCCGAATTCTTCGACGCGGGCCTCATCAGGGGTGATGGTGGCACATTTGACGCCGACGCCGTGCTCTTTGATGGCGTTTGCGGCGTCAATGGTGACCTGGTCATCGGTCGCGTCGCGGTTCTGGATGGAGAGGTCGTAGTACTTGAGGTCGATATCCAGGTAGGGGTTGATCAGGCGGTCCTTGATGAACTGCCAGATAATCCGGGTCATCTCGTCGCCGTCGAGTTCGACAACCGAACCCTGTACCTTGATTTTTGTTGCAGGCGCGTCAGCCACACGGTCTCCTTGTGGTGGTGGGCCGGCAGCCGTTGTGATGGACGCAGCACGGCCCGTGATTTGTACTGGTTTTATCCTGCTCAACTATGCCACAGGCCACTATTGGTGCCCTAAATGGGCTCACCGGGAAGGTGCCCTTCGGTGGGCGCAATGTTTCCCCAACGGTCCATCATGGACCCGGGCGGAATGGGTTTACCCCACCGGTCGGTGGCCGGGGCGGGCCGCAGTCCGCGGGTGTCGGGCGCCGAATTGTGGCCGGGTGCCTGCCCGGCAGTGGGGTACGAAGCCGCCTGGCCCCGCCTGATGGTCGGCTGACGTGCCCCCATCGTCCCCTGCCGGGTCACCCCGGCGGTGCCGGGGCCGCTCAGCCCGGGCACCTTCGGCGCCCAGGCCGGTAACTGGGCCTGGCGCAGGTCCTTCAGGTTGGGGTGGCGTGCCGGGTCCACGCCAGCGTCCACCTTCTTCCGGTGCCGGTCGGCTGCCCGGAAGTTCCTGACCGCAAACAGGCCGGCAATGACCCACAGGAACAGCCCCGGGGAGGCTCCGAAGAACAGCGTGACGACGGCGAGCAGCGATAACGCAAGACCGAGGAAGGCCGAGATCATCCGGGTTCCCGGGGCGATTGCAGGGGCGAAGGCCGACCCAGCCAGTGCCATCCCCGCCGCGAGGGTAAGAATCGATCCGACCTCCATGCGCCTTGCCCTGTCTCTGTGGGGCCGGCTAGTGGAAGAAGTGCCTGGTGCCCGTGAAGTACATGGTAATCCCCGCGGCGGTTGCTGCGTCCACTACTTCCTGGTCCCGTACTGATCCGCCCGGCTGCACTACCGCGCGGACCCCGGCGTCGAGCAGGATTTGGAGGCCATCGGCGAAGGGGAAGAACGCGTCCGACGCCGCTACGGCGCCACGGGCCCGGTCGACGCCGTCACCGGCCAGGGTGTTGGCCCGCTCGACCGCGAGCTTGCAGGAATCAACCCGATTCACCTGCCCCATGCCCACTCCCACGGCTGCCCCGCCGTCGGCGAGGAGGATGGCATTGGACTTGGCGGCACGGCACGCGGTCCAGGCGAAGGCGAGGTCGGCGAGGGTGCGTTCGTCGGCTGCCGGCCCGGCGGCGAGGGTCCACGTGTTGGGGGCATCGCCGTCGGCCTTGACCGTGTCGGTCAACTGCACCAGCACTCCTCCTGAGACCTGCCTGAGCTCGGCCGGATCACGCCGGTAGCCTTCCGGCAGGGTCAGCAGGCGGATGTTTTTCTTGGCAGAGAGAATGGTCACCGCTTCGGGCTCGAAGTCGGGGGCGATCACCACTTCGGTGAAGACGTCCTTCACCGCGGCGGCCATGGCTGCCGTGACCGTCCGGTTCGCGGCAATGACCCCGCCGAACGCCGATACCGGGTCGCACGCGTGTGCCTTGGAGTACGCGTCCGCGATGGGGTCGGCCGCGTCCACCGCACCGACCGCCACACCACAAGGGTTGGCGTGCTTGATGATGGCGACAGCTGGCTGGTCAAAGTCGAATGCGGCACGCAGGGCGGCGTCGGCGTCGACGTAGTTGTTGTAGCTCATGGCCTTGCCGTGCAGCTGGTCGGCCTGGGCGATGCCCGGAGTGGCGCCCTTCTCCACATACAGGGCGGCGTCCTGGTGCGGATTTTCGCCGTACCGGAGGACCTCCGACCTTTCCAGGGCCAGGCCCGCGTACGCGGGCCAGGTGTCGCCGTCGTCGGTTCCGTCACCGAACTGGGCCGCCGTCCACGCCGCTACCGCGTTGTCATAGGCGGCGGTGTGCGAGAACGCGAGCGCAGCCAACCGGCGTCGTGCGCTGAGGTCGAACCCGCCGGCGTCGGCGGCAGCCACCACGTCGCCGTACCGTGCCGGATCCACGACGATCGCCACCGATGGGTGATTTTTTGCGGCGGAGCGGACCATTGCTGGGCCGCCAATGTCGATCTGCTCGACGACGTCGTCCTCGGCCGCGCCGGACCTCACCGTGTCGACGAAGGGGTACAAGTTCACGACCACCAGGTCGAAAGGTTCCACCTCAAGCTCGCGGAGCTGCTCGACGTGGTCATCGCGGCGCCGGTCGGCGAGGATTCCCGCATGTACACGGGGGTGGAGTGTCTTGACCCTGCCGTCGAGGCATTCCTGGAAACCGGTGAGCTCAGAAACTTCCGTGACGGGGACGCCAGCCGCGGCAATGCGCTTCGCAGTGGACCCGGTGGAGACGATACTGACGCCGGCGCGGTGCAGGCCCGTGGCCAGTTCCTCCAGCCCCGTCTTGTCGTACACCGAGATCAGGGCCCGGCGGATGGGAACTTGGTCAAGATGGTTCAAAGTCACGCGGTGGCTCCAGGATTTTTGCTGCGGGTGGGATCGACTTCATTCTAAGTCACGGGGCGCTGCGGGCCGCCTCTCCCTGCGAGTCGGCACAAATAGCCGGAATTTCTCGGAAAATCTGTCCTATGTGTTGACTCGACGCAGGGGGGTTTCTGGTGAAGGGAGGCTCCGACGGTACAGTTTCCCCGTGAGCACCGAAACTGAACTACCCACCGGAGACCAGGTGGTGCAGGAACTGCCGTGGCGCTGGAGAGTACAGGGGAAGATTTTCCTCATCGGCGGCCTCGGCTTCATGTTCGACGCGTGGGATGTCACCCTGAACGGGTACCTCATCCCGTTGCTGTCGGACCACTGGGACCTGGCGCCCGGCGAAGCCGCCTGGGTGGCCACCTCCAACCTCATCGGCATGGCCATCGGCGCGTTCGCCTGGGGGTCCATTGCGGACATCATCGGCCGGAAACGCGCGTTCACTCTCACCCTGCTGATCTTCTCCATCTTCACCGTCCTGGGCGCGTTCTCCCCCGACTTCATCTGGTTTTGTGTGTTCAGGTTCATGGCCGGGGTCGGGTTAGGCGGCTGCATCCCGGTGGACTACGCTCTCGTCGGCGAGTTCACCCCCCGTAAACACCGCGGTCGGGTACTGACCGCCATGGATGCCTGGTGGCCCATCGGGGCCGCACTGTGCGGGGTGGTCTCAGCGCTCCTGATGACTGCCTTCGGTGATTGGCGGTACCTGATGCTCGTGATGGTGCTGCCTGCCCTGCTGGTGTTCTGGGTGCGCCGGTCGGTACCCGAGTCCCCGCTCTTCCTGGTCCAGAAGGGCCGCCAGGCTGAGGCTGAAGCGGTGATCAACGACCTGGTGGAACGCACCGGCGCCACTCCAACCCCCTGGCGGCTACCCTCCCCCGCAGAAACACCGAAGCTGTCCATCGGTTCGGTCTCCGGCCAGCTCACCGCCCTGTGGCGATTCGACTGGCGAATCACCCTCGCCGCCTGGGGACTGTTCCTGAGCATCCTTCTGGTCTATTACGGGGCACTGACCTGGATGCCACAGATTCTGGTGCAGGCGGGCTACGAACAGTCGGTTGCTTTCCTCACCACCGCCGGAATGACAGCGGTGGGGTTCTTCGGCGTCGTCGCCGCTGCGTTGCTGGTGGAACGGGTCGGACGGAAGTGGATCCTCGCCGTGTCAGGTCCGCTGTCCGCCGTCGCGCTGGTGATTTTCGCGCTCACCGTCGAACTCCCCGCCGTCGCCACCGCCTGGCTGCTGCTGTTCGGGTTCCTGATCCAGGTCGCCATCCCGGTGCTCTACACCTATGTGTCGGAGCTGTACCCCACCGAGCTGCGCGCCTCAGGGTTCGGCTGGGCGTCCACCGTGTCCCGGGTAGGAGCCGGCCTGGTGCCACTAATCTTCGGCTCGCTGCTCTGGCCGGTCCTCGGGCTGCCGCTTACCTTCGCGGCGACCGGCCTGCTCGTGCTGCTGGCGGTGCTGTGGATGGCACGCAACGCCCCGGAAACCCGCGGCGTTGCACTCAACAAGGTGAAGCCGGCAGGCGCTACAACCAGCGATTCCGCTTAAACGCCAGATACAGCGCCACGCCGGTGGCGACCATGAGCACCAGGGCAAACGGGTAGCCGAACGCCCACTGCAGTTCGGGAATGAAATCGAAGTTCATTCCGTAAATCGCGGCGACCAGGGTGGGCGCGAAGAGGATCGCAGCCCAGGAGGAGATCCGCTTGACTTCCTCGTTCTGCCTCAGGGACGTCTCCGTCAACCGGGTCATTTCCTCATTCTGACGTTGCGCCACCAGTGTCGAGTGAACGGTGAGGGCATTCTGCAGCAGGGTACGGAACGTGTTGACCTGTTCGACCAGCCGGATCACATGGTCAAGGACGTCGCCCAGCCGGCGGCTGATCTCCGGGTCCAGATGATATTTCTCTGATCCGCGCTCCAGGTTCTCCACCATGAACTGCAGTGGTTGGGTGGCACGCTGAAACTCGATCACCTCGCGGTGCAGGTCGTAGATGCGACGGGAGACACCAGGCTCACCGCCGAAGAGTTCGTTCTCAATTTCGTCGATGTCGTTCTCAAGTCCGTTCACCACGGGCTCATACTCGTCGACGACCTCGTCCAGGATCGCGTACAGCACGGCTGACGGCCCCATTTTCAGCAGCTCGGGTGTCTCCTCCAGCCGCCGCCGGACCCGGCCCAGATCCGGCGACTCGGCGTGCCGCACGGTCACCACAAAGTCGGCACCGACAAATACATGAAGCTCGCCGAATTCGACCTTCTCCTCGGCGTCGAGGTAGCGGGCCGGGCGCAGCACCACAAACAAGGTGGATCCGTAGCGTTCCAGCTTGGACCGCTGATGACCCTCCATCGCGTCTTCGACCGCAAGGTGGTGGAGGGAAAATTCGTCGGCGACGGCGGCGAGCTCGTCGTCGTCGGGCCGGTACAGACCGATCCACGCCATTCCGCCGAGGGATCGCATGAACTCGAAGGTTTCAGCCAGCGACACCGGGTCTGTTTGCCGTTTACCCTCCAGGTAGACAGCGTTGTCGACGATGGCCATCTCAGCGATCGTCCAGCGCGAGCTGACGGAGGGTCTCAATGAGAAGCGCCCGCTCCTTCACCTTGATGCGTTCGTGGAGGGTGTCCTCGGTGTCGTCGTCGAGCACCTCGACGGCGGCCTGCGCGAGGATCGGGCCGGTGTCGACGCCGGCGTCGGCGATCATCACCGTACAGCCGGTCACCTTCACCCCGTAGCCCAACGCGTCCCGGACACCGTGGGCGCCGGGGAAGCTCGGCAGCAGGGCCGGGTGGGTGTTGAGGTAGCGGTTGGGGAACGCATCGAGGAAACCCTGGTCGACGATCCGCATGAATCCCGAGGACACCACGTAGTCCGGGGAGTAGGAGGCGACCTTCTCGGTCAGGGCCGCGTTCCAGTCGGCACGCTGGTCGAAGGACTTGAAGTCCACCACGAACCCGTCGATGCCCGCTGCTGTTGACCGCTCCACCCCGTAGGTGCCGTGCCGGTCGGCGCCGACGGCCGCGATGGTGAGGTCGAGGGAGCCGGTGCTGACGGCATCGATGACCGCCTGAAGGTTGGATCCGGTACCGGAAACCAGGACTACGATGCGCATGGGTCAACCATAGGCTGCGCTCTACCCTAGGGTTAAACCATGACCGACAGCCCCCGCCCCGCCAAGCCAGCTCCGCCCGCTGCTGGGTCACCCGAGGAAAAAGAGCTGGCCCGGACGAGAAGCTACTTCAGATGGTTTCTGCTGGCGATGCTGGGCGCGGTCCTCACCGCGACCCTCCCCCTGCCGTGGAAGGTCTTCGGGCTGGTCTTCGGGCTGGCGGCCCTGGTGCTCGGGATCTTCGCCCTGGTGCGGGCGGTGCGGGACAAACTTCCCGGGACGCTCCGCGTCACCACGGTGATCGGATTGGCGGCGACGACGTTCCTGGTCCTCGGGACCGGCGCCCAGGTTGCCTTCTGGCCGGTCACCGCCGAGTACGAGGAATGCATGAGCACCGCCCTGACCCACTCGGCACAAAGCGCGTGCCAGGACGAGCTCAGCAACCTGGGTGGCCTCCTCCCCGACTCCTGACCGGTCCTTGCGGGTCCCACTAGGCGGCACCGCCCTCGCCGGGGAACGGCGGGCCGGGGCCTTGCCTCGCCGGGGCCTTGCCTCGCCGGGGCCTTGCCTCGCCGGGCCACGCCGGGGCACCGCCCTCGCCTGGGCACCGCCGGGGCACCGCCGGCCGCAGAAAAGTGGCAGCACCGCATCCGCGTGGTTGCGCCACCACTTAGTTGCGGGGCAGCCACTCTTTTGTGACGTAGTTGCGGGGCAGCCACTCTTTTGTGACGTAGTTGCGGGGCAGCCACTCTTTTGTGACGTAGTTGCGGGGCAGCCACTCTTTTGGGGGAAGTGACACCGGCTAGGCGCGCTTTTCACGCTCCAGCAACGGCCCCGCCGCGTAACCGATGACGACGCCGACAGCCACCTCCCCGGCAATCAACAGGCCCACCCACAGCGGGTTGGGGCCCAAATCCACTAGCCGGCCGAGGCCTAGCGACGCATGAGACACCCATGCGACCACCCCGGCTGCAACACCGGCGGTCAGTCCAATCAGGGCGGCGGCCGCCAGGGTCGACAGACTTGCCGTAAACCACCGCCTTGCCACCTTGATTTCCAGCCACTCGTCGAGGTGGTTCTCGCCTTCCCGGAAGAACCACCAGCCGGCCAGCAGCCCCGCCAGAACCGGGATGGCGAGAGCCGCCAGCCCGTATTCGAGGGTGCCGGGCGGCACAGCGCCGAGGACCGGGATGGCTGGCAGCGGTCCGGCGCTGGTCGTCAGCGGAGAAATGGCGCTGCCGGACCCCAGCGCAAACCCTGCACCGGAAGCCCAGGAAAGGGTCCACACCACCAGGTTGGGCAGGAAGCCGAGCTGGGCCAGAGTCAGGGCGCTCCCGCCGACAATCCCTGCATCGAGGCGCTGATAGACGGTCGCCATTTCTGCCCAGCGCAGCCCGAGGGTGACGGCCAGCAGTAACGCCGATAACCCCAGGGATACCACCAGCGCAAGGAATCCGGACCTCAGGCAGGCCCAGGCGTAGGATCCGGCCCACCGGGAGCTCTGGCTGGTTTTCGCCAGCCAGGCGGCGCGGTCGACGCCGATCAGGCGGCTCCACGCGCCCGCCTCGCGGTACGCGCCAATCACCAGCCCCAGCCCGGCCGACAACAGGGGAATCAGGGCGCCCGCAGCAAGCGGGACAGTCGCTTCAGCCGTAGCGCAGAGGTAGGCAACGCCACCCCCCACCAGCGCGTAAATCCCGAGGGCACCCAGGAGCGCCTGCCACAGCTGATCGGAGTAGGAGGCCCGCGCCAGACGCCGACCGGCCCGCCAGGCAAGCAGGAACGGGATCAGGGTCAGGCCCAACGGCACGATGGAGAGGATCCCGGTGGTTCCCACGCCGTCCGGATTGGCCGGTGCGAAAGTCACTTCGAGAGGCACTCCGTGGATGAGAAGCCACGCCTGGCCGCCCAACTGCAGCATTCCGGTAGGCGTCCGATCGGCGAATCCACCCGCCAGCCATACGGCGGCCAGGGGAACCAGGATCAACAGAGCGGAAATCACTGCTGCCTGGGCCAGCTCGAACACACCCTGCAGCCACAGGGGCATGGGCAGGGCACGCCGACCGGGCACACGGAGAGGAAGTTTCATCTCTTCAATGGTGCCACCGGCAGCTGCCTCGGAGGTTCAGCGACTCGGTGCCACGCCCCGGTTCAGCCGCACCAGGTCCGCGCCCTAGAGCAGGAGATCCAGCAATCCCTTGACCAGCGCAGCCGTGGCGCCGAAGAAAGCGATCACAATCACAAATAACCGGGCATGGTCGTCCTTGATGAACCGGGAGAGCTTCTCACCGGCGAAGATTCCGACGACGATCACAACGCCGATCGCCGACCACATCCACCATTGCAGCGCGGGGGCATCGGTGGGGTCGAGACTGAGCTTGACCGCGAGGGTGATGAGCCCGATCACCACGAAAAACGGCTGCAGAGTTGCCGCGAAAGGGCGTTGCGGCCAACGGGACAGCAGGGCGTAGGCGCTGACGGCGGGACCGCCCACACCAGCCATTGCATTGGTGAGGCCGGCGGTGAACCCCGCAACTGCCTTCGGCGCATTGCCGCGCACCACCACCGACGAGCGCTGCAACACCAGCGACACCGACAGCGCCACCAGGACAACGCCGCCAACCGTCACCGACAGCGGTGCCGATGGGAGCATCACCGCGGCAATCGAACCGGGAATCGAGCCGAAAACGGAGGGGATGACCATCCACCGGAACATGCTCCAGTCGATGTCCTTCCAGACCCTGCCGACAATCAGGGCAGAGGACACCACCCCGCAAATATTGACCAGCACCACTCCCTCATGCGGGCCCAGGATGATCACCAGGAACGGCGCGATGAGCAGGGCGAAACCCAGGCCGGCGATCCGCTGGGCAATTGCTCCGAGCAGGATGGAGAACAGAACGATGAAGAAGATACCGGTTGCCACAGATGACACAGTACGCCTGGGCAACTGTATTTGGAGTTTCCATGACGGCCGCCCGACGTCGACCGCTAGGCTGGTGAAATGCCTACAGCTACTACGGCCCTGCACATTGCTGACTGGCGTCAGCAGGTATTCGAGCTCTACGGGCAGGTGCGCGAGAGCGCGCAGGCCGGTTCGCCGTCGTCCGCGCATGACCTGTGGCGCGCGGGCCGGGACAAGCTGTTCGCCAGCCATCCCGCCTCCCCGCTCGACGCGACGGCTGTGGCCGCCTTCGACGGTCTCGCGGTGGCCCCGTACCAGCCGGAGTACCGGTTCGAGGCAGTGATCGACGACGACGGCGTGGGCGAGGAAATGGACGTCCCCACCGGCACGGACGGTACGGTGACCTTCCATCGGCTGGGCACGGTGGGGCTCGACGGCGTCGGACGCCTGGCGCTATGGCGGCTCGCGTCGTACGGCGGCGGGCTGTTCCTGCCGTTGCGCGACGGGTCTGCTGGCACGGCCGGCGGGACCTACGGCGGTGGCCGCTACGTGCTGGACACGGTGAAGGGTGCACACCTTGGCGTTGTCGGCGAACGGCTGATCATCGACCTGAACTTCGCCTACAACCCGTCGTGCGCCTATGACGAGGCGTGGGCCTGCCCGCTGCCGGGTATCGACAACCGGGTGGACACCGAGCTGCGTGTCGGGGAACTGTACTCCACCTACTAGAGGTCCAGCCAGACAAGTCTGCCCGGTCGTGGGCAGGCTTTATCATGGAGCTAAGACACCTGACAACCCTCTGGAGGCTCACATTACGGACACTGCCGCCCAACACGATATCTACTTCGGCGCGCCGGAGCCGGTCAATGAGGCCGAAGTCCTTGAGTCCGCGTCGCGCGACGCCGTCGCACGATTCAACGACCGCACCGACATCACCACCGTCAAGCGCCGGTTCACGCTGATCAACCAGAACACCACGCCGCACCAGGCCATGGTCGAGGATCTGTTGTTCATCCGCGCCGCGCTTGAGGACGCCGACATCGAGTACCTGTTGGTGCGCGGAAATGACGAGCGCCCGGTCATCGCCATCGATCTCAAGTTCCGTGAACGCCTCCGGGAGGCCCTGGTCACCGCCTGCAAGAACGAGCCGTTCTACTCGCGCACCGTCGACACGAAGCGCCGGACCACCCTGCTGGTCACCGATGGCTCCCTCTCCCACAGCGGCAAAGCGCGGATCTTCCGGCTGTTCCGCCCTCGGATTGAACCGATCGGCGGCCTGTCCTTCGGCCCCTCGGCCGGTGTGCAGATTGAACTCTGGAAGCTCGACGGCGACACCATCGAACTGCCGGTCGAGAATTCATTGACCCGCCGGACCCTCCCCTCCTCCGAGGTGGTCCGCGGCTCAGTCGAGCGACACGGCCTGATGTGGCCCACCATCGACAACATGTTCGCGGACCATGCGACGGATATCGACTTCGAAATCGATCTGGTCTTCTCCTGGGTGGACGGTAGTTCGCCCGAATACCAGGCAGCCAGGGCGGCCCGGATGAAGGACGCAGTGGTGGGCGAAGGCGACGACCATGAGGCCAGGTTCCGCCAGATCAATGAACTCAAATATGCCCTGCGATCGGTCTACATGTTCGCGCCGTGGGTTCGGCGGATCTTCATCGCCACCGATTCGGAGTGCCCCGAGTGGCTCGCCGATCACCCCTCGGTCACGCTGGTCCGCTCGGAGGAACACTTCAGGGACACGTCGGTGCTCCCCACCCACAACTCGCAGGCGGTCGAGAGCCAGCTGCAGCACATTCCGGGTTTGTCGGAGCACTTCCTCTATTCGAACGACGACATGTTCTTCGGCCGTCCGGTATCTCCCGAGATGTTCTTCTCCCCCGGCGGGATTACCAAGTTCATCCAGGCTGACACCCGCATTGGGTTGGGGGACAACGACGCCGAACGGAGCGGCTTCGAAAACGCCGCGCGGGTCAACCGGAGGCTACTGCACGACCGGTTCGGCCGGATCACCACCCGACACCTTGAGCATACGGCTGCACCCTTGCGCCGCAGCGTCCTGCTGGAAATGGAAGAGGTGTTCGCAGCCGAGTTCTCCGCGACCGCAGCCTCACGGTTCCGTGCCAAGGACAACATTTCGGTCACCAACTCGCTGTACCACTACTACGCGTTGCTGACCGGCCGGGCCGTCACCCAGGAATCCGCCAAGGTGGCCTACATTGACACCACCATGCGGTCGGGGCTGCGCAGCCTGAACAAACTGCTGGATAAACGGCATACGGACTTCTTCTGCCTCAATGACGGGAGCTTCCCCGAGGTTCCCGCGGAGGAGCGAGCACACCTGGTCACCGACTTCCTGGAGAAGTATTTCCCCCTCAAGGCGCCCTGGGAAAAGTAGGTACCGCGAGGTGTAGGGCCGGAGCGAGGTGGGGATCGAGCTGAGAAGGGTTCAGGCGATACCCGACCGTCCGCCAGCGAGCCGGTGCCTAGGCCCCGGTGAGCTGGCGCTGAGGTGTCGCGGCGGCGATGCGTACCCCGGCGGCGTCGAGCCGGCGGCGTGTTTCCACGAGAGGCACGGTTTCCCCGACGGGCCGGTAGGCACCGATCGGGACCACCGAGTGGACGATCGTGTCGTCGTACACGTGCACCAGGTTGTAGGCCTGGGCGCCGTCCTGCCCGCGGGTGCCGCCGCCGTCGTACCCCAGATCCTGGGTGTAGCAGGTGGCCGAGGCCACCGACACCGGCACCCCGGCAAAGGTGGCGGTGGTCGAGTAGTGCAGATGCCCGGCCAGGATGCCGCGCACATCGGTGCCGCGGACGACGTCGGCCAGCTGGCGTTGGCCACGGAGTTCCACCAGGACCGATAGGTCCTGTACACACGGAATCGGAGGGTGGTGCAGGGCGAGCAGGGTGCCGTTGGGCGCCGGGGTCAAAAGCTCGTTGGCGAGCCACACCAGCTGCTCGTGGCTGAATTCGCCGTGGTGGTGGCCGGGGACCGTCGAGTCCAGGGTGATGATGCGCAACCCGTTGATGAGGTAGCTACGGTCGATTGGCGCTGTGTCTGGTGCCTGGTCGAGCAGACCGACCCTGAAGTTGGCCCGATCATCATGGTTGCCCATGGCCCAGATTACCTCCGCGCCAAGTTTGGCCGCAGCCGGTTCAACAATGGCGCGGAGCTTCGCGTAGGCATTGGCTTCACCCTTGTCGGCCAGGTCCCCGGTGAAGACCAACGCCTCGGGTCGGGCGCCAGAGGCCTCGAGTTCGGAGAAGATCTGACGTAACCGGGCTTCGCTATCCACCGCCCCGTACAGTGGCCCGGGCCCGCCGAGCAGGTGAGTGTCGCTGAGGTGGAGGATAAACTGCTGCGGCCGAGGATGTTCGGCCGTCCGGTAATTCATGGTGACCTTCTAGGTAGCTGGCGGTAACCGTTTACAACCTAATTGACCTCCATCAAAGCAGAGATCAAGCCAATAGCGGGTGAACACAGCCCGGCAAGTCGGATAACGCTACGGACCTCGTCCGGGACCCTGGAGAGACTCAACGCACTGGCAGCACTTACACAGCTTGTTGAACGACCGATAGTCATGGCTGGTTCAAGTATTCAAATGAGCCGGTACTGGGGCAATCTTCCTGGACCGCCGGGGCGAATAACACTTGAAGCCAACACGTCCAGCAAGGTAATTCCCCGCCAACGAAGGCGGAGCACAAGGAGATTCGATGAAATCGTTTGCATGTGGTGATGTGGTCCCCGGTTGCGAGGCCAAATGGGTGTGCAGCACCGACGACGAGATCCTGGCCCAGGTTGGCGCCCACGCGGCTGCAGTGCACGGTCTGACCACGGTGCCAGACAGCCTGGTTCAGTCTGTCCGCGGTGCCATCCAGCCGGTTAGTTGATGCCCGCAGCTAGCCCCTCCCAGGCCGGCAGCAGTGACGCGCCGGATTGGGAGGCGCTGCTGGCGCGTGCCTGCCGGGGCGAGGGACTGGCCGCGGCGTACCAACCCATCATCGACACCGCCCGCGGCATCGTTGTTGGCTACGAAGCCCTGGCACGTTTCCCGGGCTTCGGCGAGAAGAATCCCGAGGTCTGGTTCGCGGCCGCACGGCGACACGGCCGGGCCGCCGACCTCGAATCGGCCGCGCTCCGGGTTGCGCTCCAGGCCCGTCACAGTCTGCCAGCGAACTGTTTCCTCACCCTCAATGTTTCCCCAGAGCTGCTCACCTCCGAGAGCATCCGCAGCGTGTGGCGGGAGGAGGGGAACCTGGGCGGGCTGATTGTCGAGTTGACCGAGCAGACTCCCATCGAGTCCTACCTCGAGCTTGAGCCCGATCTGCACCAGTTGCGTGCCGCGGGCGCCCAAATCGCCGTCGACGACGCCGGCGCTGGCTATGCCGGCCTGCGGCATCTGCTGCAGTTGCGCCCCGCAATGATCAAAATTGACCGGGAGCTGATCCAGGACGTTGACCGTGACGAGGCAAAACGGGCCCTGATCGAGATGCTGGGGATTTTCGCCAGCCGGGTGGACGCCTGGATTCTTGCGGAGGGCGTGGAACGTTCAGAAGAACTGGATACCCTGGTCAGTCTCGGCGTCCCCCTGGTGCAGGGCTATTTGCTGGCCCGGCCGGGACCACCGTGGGCCGGACTCGACTTCGAGCTGGCGCATCGTCTCGCCGCCCGGCAGGTGGCGGATACGAAGACGGTGCTGCGCGACGTCGTTGAGCCCGCCCCCGCCGTGCTGAGCATGGCCCAGGCAATCGAGGTTTTCACCGCCGATCCCGGGCTGGCTGCGGCGGTGCTGATTGATGCTGATCTGCGGCCAGTTTCGCTGCTCACGCCCGATGCCGCAGCGCTGGGAGTTGTCAGTCAAGGACTGCGGGCGAATCTTGACACTCCCCTGGCTGCGGCCCTCGACCGGTCGGTCACCCGCGAACCTGCCCACCGGTTCGAACCAATCCTTGTCACCGACAACGCTGGCCGGTTTTCTGGGATCGCCCGCCTGGAACGGATGATCACCGCCCTCACAGCGAGCGAGCCCTAGCGGGCCCTAGCTGTCGGAGCCGAGCGGCCCCTCCGGCTCGGAGATGAAGCCCTGCTCCACCATGAAGTCGAAGGCGACGTCCGCGGGTTCTTCGCCCTCGACGTCGACCCGCAGGTTCATGGCCCGCAGCGCCTCGTCGGTCAGGGTCGGGGCAATTGCACCGAAGACGTCCTCAAGTTGAGGGTGCGCCTCAAGGGTCTCCGTGTAGAACACCGGTGCCGCATTGTAGGCGGGGAAGAAGCCGAGATCGTCCTCAAGGACCGTGAGATCGAGCGCGTCGATCCGCCCATCGGTGGCAAATACTTCACCGAAGTTGCAATCGCCGTTATCGGTAGCGGTGTAGACCGCTCCCGTATCGAAAATGCTGATGTTGTCATCGGGGACGCCGTCTGCTTGACCCCGCTCCATCCCGTAGTGGGCGAGCATGGGGTTCATGCCATCCGGGCGTGAGTTGAACTCCGCCTCGACGCAGAAAGTCCTTTCCTCCACCGGCAGTTCGGCGATTTCGGAGATGGTGCTGATGCCGCCGAGCTCCTCGACGGCCTCGCTGCGCACCGCGATCGCGTAGGTGTTGTTCAGGGGCGCGGTGTCCCCCCAGGTCAACCCGTTCTCCAGATCAGCCTCGTAGACTGCGGCGAACTGCTCCTCCTGGTTGGGGAACCCTTCGCTCATGCCAAGGTAGGTGAGCCACGCGGTTCCCGTGTACTCCCAGACCATGTCGGCCTGACCGGCGAGCACCAACTCACGCACGGGCTGGCTGCCGGGAACGTTGGTGAGGTCGGTGACATCGAATCCTGCCGCCTGGCCGGCGAGGACGGCAATCTTGCCGAGGATCAGCTGTTCGGTGAAGTTCTTGGAGGTGACGGTCAGGGGTTCGCCGTCGACAATTTCCGCAATGCTGCCAGGACCCGCAGCAGGGACGTAGGAGGTGGCTGGTTGCAGACCGCAACCGGTGGCCAGCAGCCCCGCGGACAGGACGGCCGCGGCACCGGCGGCACGCCGCAGCACCCGCCGGGGCAGGGCGCGGTCGGGTGGTGTGGTGCTGGGAAGCATCAGAGTCCTTTCGGGCGGGCGACATGTTCGACAACGCGCCCAATCCAGTCGACCAGAAGGGCCAGGAGTGCCACCAGGACCGAGCCCACAACGAGGACGCTGACCAGGTTGAGGTTCACTCCGGTGATGATGAGAATCCCCAGCCCACCGCCGTTGATGAATGCCGCGAGTGCGGCGGTGCCCACGAGGAGCACCAGTGCGGTGCGGATACCTGCGAGCATGACGGGGACCGCCAGCGGAAGCTCCACTTTGAACAATACGGCTGCGGCGCTCATCCCCATGCCCCGGCCGGCCTCGACGAGACGCTCATCAACCTGGTTGAGGCCAACCATCGTGTTCCGGAGAACGGGCAGCAGAGCGTAGAGGACCAGCGCGATGATGGCGGCGTCGAAGCCGAATCCCTGCCACGAGGCAAGGAGCACAATCAACCCGATGGCCGGGGCCGCCTGCCCAATATTGACGACGGCGAGCACCGGACCGGTGAGCCGCCGGAACGGCCCGCGGGTCAACAGGATACCGAGCGGGATGGCAATTACCAGCACGATAACCGCTGACACAGCCGTCAGGGCAAGGTGTTCAAGCGTGTAGCCGAGCAGCGAGTCTGGGTTGAGGGTGTTGAGTTCGGTCTCCGACAGGTCAGCGGTCAGAGCCCAGATGATCAGCGCGGCAAGCGCCGCCAGGATGCCGGCGAGCTGATAGACCAGCGGACGCCAGGAGGGCCCGGCGATATCCGCTTCGGCGGCAACGGCCAGAGGATTCTGGGCTGGTGCGGCAGCGCTCACTGGCCGGATCCCGTAGCCGGACGGGACGGCTCGCCGTCGTCGACGGCGACATCCTGGCCCTCAACTGCCTGCAGCGTCCCGGTGTTGACGCCTACCGGGCGCCCGGAGGAATGTGCTGAGCGGGCATGGGCATGGGCGCGACCGATCGCGTCCATGATCGTTTCGACGTCGATCACACCGAGGAAGGTGTCGCGTTTCCCGGTCACCAGCGCGGCGCCAGCGCTGGAGACCAGCATGGTGTCCAGCGCATCGTTGAGCGTCGCCCGGTCGCCGACGACGGGGAGTTTGGCGTCCCGGTCGTCGCTGACCCGGTCGATCCGGGTGAGCTGGCGGCGGGTGAGCCACTGGATTGGGCGGTTTTTCTCGTCGACGATGACGGCGTGGTCGTGCTGTGCCTGGTCGAGCCGTGAGAGTACGTCGCTGGCGAGGTCGCCACTAGTGGCGACAACCGCCTCGGCAAGGTCCACCTCATTGACGCGGGTCAGCGTGAGCTGCTTCAGCCCGGCACCTGACCCAATGAAGTTTTCGACGAATTCGTTGGCGGGGTTCGCGAGAATCCGTTCAGGAGTGTCGTACTGCACCAGCTGCGCGCCGTCGGTGAAGATGGCAATCCAGTCGCCGAGCTTCACCGCTTCGTCGAAGTCGTGGGTGACGCAGACGATGGTTTTCTGCAGCTCCGCCTGAATATTCAGGAGCTCATCCTGCAGCCGCTGCCGGGTGATCGGGTCCACGGCGCCGAACGGCTCATCCATCAGCAGCACGGGTGGGTCTGCGGCCAGTGCACGTGCTACGCCGACGCGCTGCTGCTGCCCGCCGGAAAGCTCCTTGGGAAAGCGGTCCCGATACTGGGCGGGATCCAGGGAGACCAGTTCCAGCAGTTCATCGACCCGCGCGGCGATCTTCTCTTTGCTCCAGCCGAGCATTTTCGGCACAATACCGATGTTCGTGGCGACACTCATGTGCGGGAACAGTCCACCGGCCTGAATGACGTAGCCGATCCGGCGCCGGAGGTTGTCCCCGTTAATGTCGGTGACGTCGTCGTCGTCGAGGACGATCCGTCCTTCGGTGGGCTCGATGAGCCGGTTGATCATCTTGAGTGTCGTGGTCTTGCCGCAGCCGGACGGGCCCACCAGCATGACGATCTTGCCTGCCGGGATTTCCAGGGTGAGACCGTCGACGGCCGGGGCATCCTGGCCCGGATAATGCTTGGTGACCTTGTCCAACAGGATGCTGGCCCCGGTAATACCGGAAGGTCCGGACTTCCCGGTGTTGTCGGTTGCTGTGGAAAGGGTCTCAGACACGGATACCTCGCGGGGTGGTTAGTCGGCCGAGGCCGATGAGCAGGACGTCGAGCACAAGGGCAAGAATGATGACGGCGATGACGCCGGTGGCAACTGATTCCAGCGCGTTGGCGCCGCCCAACCGGGAGAGCCCGGAGAAAATAAAGCCGCCGAGGCCGGGGCCGAGCGCGTAGGCGGTAATCGCGGCGATGCCCATCACCATCTGGGCAGACACCCGGATGCCGGCCAGGATTACCGGCCAGGCCAGTGGTAGTTCCACCTGCAGCAGGGTGCGGAACCGGCTCATGCCGATCCCCCGGGCCGATTCGACGATCGAGTTGTCAATCCCGGTCAACCCCACCACGGCGTTCCGGAGGATCGGGAGCGCGGCGAAGAAGGACACTACGATGACGGCGGGAGTCACCCCGAAACCGAAGGGCGCGATCATCAGCCCGATGAAGGCGAATGACGGGATGGTCAGACCTACCGCTGAGACGCTGTTCGCAATCGACCTGAAGGTGCTGCTGCGGTAAACCAGCGCCGCGATGCCCACCGCGATCACGGTCCCGAGAATCAGGCACTGGACAACCAGGGAAAAGTGCTGCCAGCTGGCGAACAGGATTTGAGGCAGCCGGTCTCCAAAGAAATCCAACAAATCAATACCCTCTTCACATTGGTTACGTGTCAGCCTGCAGGCAAAATTCCGGAAAAGTCCGAGGCACGGTGAATTGGCCTCTTTTACACCCTACGCACATCAACATTAAGGAACCGTCACGCAGCGGTCACGATTGGCCTTCAATATTGATGTGACCTGGCTCACTTTATCAGCACCGTGAGCTTCTTTCTGGCGGCTCCGTCTTAGGGACAGGTGCACTTGACGTGAGGGCACCCGTTTGACCGGAACATTGACTGATATCGATCAAGGAGCCACCTCATGACTACTCAGCCCCAGGACAAGACCCAGGCTTCCAAGCCGACCACCGCGACCGTCGTCGGGAAGAACCCGAATGACGATGGCCGCGGCACCACTGCCATCGCCGACAACGTTGTAGCGAAAATCGCTGGCATCGCCGTTCACGACATTCCGGGCGTTTACGCCGTGGGTGGCGGGGCAGCCCGCGCTCTCGGTTCCATCCGTGACGCGATGGGCCAGAAGGACCACACCCAGGGTATTTCCGTCGAGGTCGGCCAGACCCAGGTTGCCGTCGACATCACCCTGGTCGTCGAGTATCCGCACCCGCTCAAGGAGGTCGCCGGCCAGGTTCGCGACGCCATCTACTCGGCCGTTGAGGACATCGTGGGCATGGAGGTCACCGAGGTAAACGTGACAGTCACCGATATCCACGTCCCCGGCGATGACATCGATGACGACGACGACGCCCAGACCGCACCAGCAGAATCGCGCGTCTCATGAGCCCGACCACCACCGGCATCGCCGTCGGCGCCACCCTCGCGTTGACTGCACTGATCTTCGGCTTCTGGGGTTTCGTCCTGGTGGCACTGTTCATGGCAATCGGCGCCTTCCTCGGCCGCACCGCGGAGGGGAAGCTTGACCTTGGCTCGGTGCTCGATGCCCTGCGGGGCAGGCGCTCCTCCTCATGACCGCGGCGACCCCGGCCAAGGCAAACCCTGCCCGGGCCACCCCGGCCGGGCTTAACGGGACCGGACGTAACGGGCACACCCGCGTCACGAAGGCGGCGCTGACCCACACCACCGAAGCCGTCGTCGCTGAGGTCTTTGGTGTCCCGCGCCGGGACGTGCGGGTCAGCCTGGCCGACGACGGCGGCGCCCTCGGGATGGCCGTGTCGGTGCCACTCCCCGCGCCCACCCTCCTCCAGGCTGCGCGGAACCCGCAGGCGGTAGAGCAGGGCGGAGGGACACTGTTCGAACGGGCCGAGAACGCCCGCTCGAGGATCCGGGCAGCAGCCTCTCGGGTGACCGGGTCGGAGGTGGGCCGGATCGACATCCGACTCACCGGCATCCACCCACCAGCGGAACGGAAACTGGCATGAGCGAACTGCTGCACACCCGGCGGCTCCTGCGCCGTGAGACCCATTCCTCCCGTGCTGGAGCATCGGTGACAGCCGCCGTCGTTGGCCTCCTGGGCTTGGCCTGGCTGGGAACCGAGGCTGTGTTGTCCCTGCTGGATCAGCCTCCGCTGGTCGCGAATCCTCCGTCGATGCTTCAGTGGGCGGCGGACCTGCCGGAGTCGACGCTCCCCTGGGGCCTGGCAGCAGCCGGCATCGGTTTGGCTCTCATCGGGTTGGTGCTTCTGCTGGTCGCCGTGACACCAGGGACCAAGGCGTTGCACGTGGTCGACCAGGACCGGACGGCTGTTGTCGTCGACTCGGAGGTGATCGCTGCCGCAGTGTCGCGGCGTACCCGGCAAGAGGCCGGACTGGACCCGGATCAGGTGTCCACCCGCGTCGACCGGCGACGCATCACGGTGGACGTCCGACCGACCAGCGGGTCGCCCCTCGATGAATCGACCATCCGGTCGGCCGTCGAGGATGAGCTGTCGGGATACGGGCTTCGTCCGGAGCCGACGGTTAGGATCAACATCAGGCACGAAGGAGCGTTGGGCATATGAGTTCCACACACCGCTGGTTGAACCGCACGCTGCTCGCTGTCCTTGGACTGATACTGGTGGCCGTCGGCGCGCTGACCGCCGCGGCGGGCCTCGTGCCGGACGTTGCCGAGGCCTGGACCTCGACCGGCGCCACGGCGGTCAACGGGCTCCCCGCCCTGTTGGCGTCCGCACCCCTGACCGCCGACACCAGTTGGTGGACCATCGCCGCGCTGGCGCTGGTCGTGGTGTGCGTTGCCCTGCTCATCGGGTGGATCGCTTCCCAGGGCGGCGGGCGGACCAGCACCGTGGGACGGCAAGGATCCGCAATGGGCAACACCACCGTAGAAACCTCGCTGGTGGCCGACGCGCTGCGGACCGCCCTGGAAGAAAACGGCCAGATCCTCGCCGTTGCGGTGTCCTCCTGGCGGGTGCGTCGCCAAACCGGCCTGCGGGTCAGGGTTCAGCCACGCCGTGGCGCCTCCCCGGGCGCCGTGGTCGCAGCAGCCAACGAAGCCATCGCCGGATTGGACACGCTGCTCGGCGAACGGATCCCCGTTCTGGTCAGTGTGCAGACCGGCGCCAGGACCCGGTTCACCCGCACCCGGAGAGTCGATTGACGGTCCCTGACCGTCCACGTCTCAACCTCGACGATGCGGCGGATTCGTTCCTGGTGGAGCGGGCCTCCGACGGCGACGTGTCCTCTTTCGAATCGCTCGCCCGACGCTATGGGCCACTAATGCGCGGGTATGCGCGCCGCCTTACCGGGTCGACGGCTGACGCCGACGACGCGGTGCAGGAAACCCTCCTCCAGGCCTGGAACCAGCTCGGCAAACTGCAGGACGGTTCGGCCGTGAAGCCGTGGCTGATGCGGATCTGCGGCCGCAAAAGCATCGATCTGATCCGGAAGCGCAAGAACACCGTCAACCTCGACGACGTCGAACCGTTTGACCACGGGCCCGGTCCCGAGCGGGCAGTCGAGCAGGACACCCAGATGCGTTCCCTGGTGGAAGCCCTGAAAAGGCTTCCACTGGAGCAACGGCAATGTTGGGTGCTGAAGGAAATGGGCGGGCAATCCTACGAGGACATTGCCAAGACGATGGACACCACGACCGACAGCGTTCGCGGTCGACTGTCGCGAGCACGCACCACCCTGATGAAGGAAATGGAGGACTGGCGATGAATAACGAGCTCCCTGACCCCGGTTGTGGCCATAGCCTCGACGAGCTTGAAGAATACCTGCGGACCGGACAGTCCGCGGCCGAGCAACACTACCTGCGGTGCCCCGAGTGCCAGGCCGGGCTGGCGGGGCTTCGCTCCCTGCAGCGCCTCAGCGGTCAGCTTGCGGCAGCTGACACCGAGCAGGCCGGATCGGCTGACGAGCCGTGGCTGCAATCGATCCTTGGCAATCTCCGGCTGGAAATGCGTTCCGGCCGGAGCATTCCACTGTCCAGCGAATATCCCGAGGACGCCTTCTTCGAAACCGAGGGGAGCCTGCTGGCTCTCATCCGGCGAATTGGTGACGACGTCGACGGCGCAACCATCGGCAAATGCCGGCTGCACGGCGACATCACCACCCCTGGCGCCGACGTCATGATCGAAGTGAACGTGACAGCCTTCTTCGGCTACCCGCTGCCGGCGATGATCGAATCCCTCCGATCGAGGATCGCGGCGATGATCAGCACCCATTCCGAGCTCAACCTCACGTCGATCGACGTGACCGTAACCGATGTCCACGAGCATTTCAGCCCAGCCCCGAAGGGAGCGGTGAATGAATAAGAACCAACTAGCCCTTCGCGTCCAGGAGATCATTGCTGGGGTGGAAGGAGTCGCTGGCTTGTATCCGGCGCGGTCGGCCGTGCTCGCCGGTATCGCGAGCACCCTCGGTGCCAACGAAACGGTGGTCGCGGTCGACACAGCCGATACCGGGCTGGTCATCAGGGCACGGATTGCAGCGCTGACGGGCGCCCCGGCACCCCGGCTGGTCCGCGACGTGGCCGCCGCGGTCCGGGCGGAGCTGGGCGGTCTTGCCGGTGACGCCCGGGCGGGCTCGGTAGGGCTCGCGGGCTCGGTAGGGTCGGCGGGCTCGGCAGGGCCGGCGGGCTCGGCGGGCTCGGCGGGCTCGGCGGAGTCAGTGGAGTCGGTGACCTCGGTGGGGCCGGTGAGTTCAGTGGAGATCACCGTGTGCGGCTTCACAGACGTCCGGTTTTCCTAGCCTCCGGTTTTCCTAGCGGCCGGTCCCCCAGCACTGCAGTCCCCAGCCAGAAACGGCGACCGGAGCCAGAAACGGCCCCGAGGCTCACGTTCGCCGATTGCAACCGGCAGGTCTGAGTTGCAGGGCCGTTTCTGGCGCAGCCGGAGCGGCTAAACCCCGGGGTCAGCTCCCGATGAGAGGCGCGACGGCGCCGACCAACTGGTTGATGCCGAGCACAATGAACAGCAAGGCGACGACGGCGAAAGCGATATTGGTGTGGAGCTTGTTCGCGTACTTCTTGGGGATCCGCTTCCCATTCAGCAGTCCGAGCAGGGTGACGGCGAGGAACGGCATGAACAGTGAACCGAGGACACCGTACGCCAGGATCAGCCCAATCGGCTGACCCAGCGCAAACAGGATCATCGGCGGGAAAGTCAGCCACAGAACGTAGAACCTGAAGTATTTGCCGCCCACCCGGGTGTCGGGGTGGCCCTGGGTTGGAGGCTAGTAGCTCGCGCCGTCGGCGTTCGGGCCCTAGGTATCCTCTCACGGTTGAGGTGACAGGCAGTGAGCTTACCCACATAGACGGGGGACGGTATCCCTTTTATTTGGTGCATGCAGTGCAATCAATGCATGCACTTTTGGATGGGGAAATGCATGCATCGCATGCACTGCATGCACGATTTGAAAAGGAGACACCCATGCCGAACATCACGCTTCGCCAAATAGAGCCCGCGGTAGTAGACCAGATTAAAGTGATAGCAGCGCAAAACGGCCGGTCAATGCAACAGGAACTGCGGCTGCTGGTGAACCGATTCGCCAGCCTACCGGCCGAGTCCCGGCAGGCACTCACCCCCCTGGCCGCCTTACAGGTGCCGGAGTGGTACGCGAAGCTCTGGAACATCCGTCTGGACATTGGCTCGGTTCCCGATGCCGCACTGCCACAGCGGAGGTCACCCTTCCGGCGACTGGAACTCAAACGACCCGAGCTCAGACAACCCGAGCCGAAACAGTTCGAGAGCAGTCAATCCACGCTGAACCGAGCGGCCTCCACGCAACCCGCTCCACACGAGTGGAGGGCCGAATCGTGAGCATTCTCGACTCGGACGTTCTTCTCGCACTCATTCGCTCGACCGAGGATGACGGTGTTGTCGAGTTTGTGAAGCAGTTTCCGTCTCGACCTCAAACAACCGCACTCGCTATTGCGGAAGTGACAGCCGCTATTTATGCGGCCACAGATCCCCGGCTGCGGTCGATCCGGGATCGGGCCTTGCAAGATCTGCTGCGGGGGCTGCTGCATCGGCGAGTGCTCCCTCTGGACGCCGACAGTGCCATAACCCTGGCGAAGCTTGCGACGACGAAGAATGCGACCGGGTCCTATTATCCCCTGGGCGTGCTTATTCAGGCGGCGATTTCCCGCCAGTTCATGATGCCGCTCGTCACGGGGCGTGCCGGTGACTACCAAGGGCTCGATCTTGAGCTTCATCCGCTTACCCTCGATCCGGTTCCCGCCCCCGATCCTGGCCCTGTCCCTGTCCCTGTACTTGGCCCTGTCTCCGCTCCTGACCGTCGCCCCCAGGTACCGGCGGCACCGGCTGAGTGCCATTGGGTTCCAGCTAGTGTTGGACCATGGACTCTCCTATTGAAAATTACCTCAAGCGCATTCATCGGGAGATCGCCGAGCTGAAGGATGGCAAGCCCTACAGCACCATCCCCGCAATGGCCAATGTCGATCCGAACAACTTCGGCATCTGCCTCACCACGGTTGACGGCTATATCTATGAGGTGGGAGACACCCGGGACGAGTTCAGCATCCAGTCCATCTCCAAGCCCTTCACCTACGGACTGGCACTCGCCGACCTGGGGATGGAGGCTGTTGATGAGAAGGTCGACGTCGAACCCTCCGGCGATTCGTTCAACGAAATTTCCCTCGCCGAGGGCACCGGGCGGCCCTCCAACGCCATGATCAACGCTGGCGCCCTGACTGCTACCTCCCTGATCAAAGGGTCGGGCGGCAACGGACGGTTCAAGCGCATCCTCAACACCTATTCGGCGTTCGCCGGGCGACAGCTGAGCGTCAACACCGAAATCTACGAGTCCGAACTCAAGCACGGGCACCGCAACCGCGCGCTGGCCCACCTGCTGCGCTCGTTCAACATCATTGAGGACGATCCCACCCCGGTGATCGAGGACTACTTCCGCCAGTGCTCGGTCCTGGTGAACTGTCTCGACCTCTCGGTGATGGCCGCCACCCTGGCCAACAGTGGCCGCAACCCGCTCACCGGCCGTCAGGTGATGGAGATCGGCCCGATCGAACGGGTTCTGTCGGTGATGACCACCTGCGGCATGTACGACGACGCCGGGTCGTGGATCAGCACCGTCGGGATGCCCGCCAAGAGCGGAGTCGCCGGGGGCACCATCGCCGTCCTGCCCGGTCAGGTGGGACTCGCTGTCTACTCCCCTCCCCTGGACGAACACGGCAGCAGTGTCCGCGGCATGGCCACGAGCCAGCGCCTGTCCCGGGATATGGAACTGCACTTCGTCAGGGCCGCCCGCACCGGCAAGTCCGCGATCCGGTCCACCTACGACATTTCGGCATCACCGTCGGGCATCCGCCGCAACGACGAGGCGATGGACATCCTGCGGGACAACGGTCACCGCGCCCGCGTGATCGAACTCAACGGCGACCTGCTCTTCGCTGGCACCGAGTCGATGATCCGTGAGCTGAGCTCCCTCGACCAGACCATAGAGTTCATCATCCTCGACCTCCGCCGGGTCGACGAAGTCGCCGACGTCTCCCTGCGGCTGCTGGCCGAAGCGCGGGAGAACCTGGTCAGCGAAGGCAGGGAACTGGTGCTGATTGACAGCGACGGGGCCCTCGCCGACACCTTCGAGGACGTGGACCGTGAGGTTCCCACCTTCGACACGCGGACCGCCGCGGTCGAGTGGTGCGAGGACCAACTCATTGCCGCCTACGGCGATAACCTCTTCCTCCCAACGCTGGTCAAGGTCACCGACTGCCCGGCTTTGAGCCCGCTGACCAGCGAGGACGCCGCGGCTCTCGCCGCTCGCATGGAAGAGCGCGAGTACGACAACGGGCACGTGATCCGCCGGGTCGGCCAGCGGTTCGGCGGCGTGTTCTTCATCCTGTCCGGAAAAATCACCACCTCGGTCCCCGGTCCCACCGGCGGTCGGGTGCGCCTGACCACCCTGAGCGCCGGCATGACGTTCGGCGAACTCGCACTCGGCAGCGACGACCGCCAGGAGACCACGGTGAAGGCTGAGGGCGGGGTCAAGGTCATGGTGCTCACCGCCGACGTAATTAGTCAGCTCGAATCCGAGGACCCGCGGCTCGCCGTCGAGCTCTGGAAGGCCCTGACCCGCGATGCGTACACCCGCGTGGACCTATACCTGCGGGAGACGGCCGTCCGCGTCCGCGACTAGGAAGCTAATTACCTTCAGTGCTGTCTTTATCGGCCGCGGGCTGGCGCAGCGCACAGTTCGCCCCACCGTCCGTGGAGCCGATTACCTGCCAGACTAAAGGCATGATCCTCATTGCCCGACACACCAATGTCAGCTCATCCTCCTGCCGGCGAACCGGGTTGCGGCGGTGAGCGCCCGGTTCGAGGAACTCGACTGGCGCAAGACCCGGCTGGGTGAGATCAGCCTCCGACGGCGTTGGGACCCCACCTTCGACAAGGAGGTCTACGAGGTCAAGCTCGACGACGACTTCCTCATGTCGAGCCTCTTCACCGTCGCCGAGATTGAGCTCACCGAGCTGGCTCTTGCTGAGCTGCCGGAGGACGGGCTCGACGTCGTCGTCGGTGGCCTGGGTCTCGGCTACACAGCTCAGGCGGTACTCGACAGCCCGCGTGCACGGTCGCTCCTGATCGTCGAGGCGCTCGGCGAGGTTATCGAGTGGCACCAGACCGGGCTGATACCGGCCGGGAAGACGCTGACCGCGGACCCGCGGTGCCGTTACGTCCACGGCGACTTTTTCGCGCTGGCGGCATCGGCGGAAGGATTCGATCCCGAGGCCCCGGCGAGGCTGTTCCACGCGGTGATCCTCGACGTCGACCATTCCCCCCGGCACGTCCTCCACCCCAGCCACTCACCGTTTTACGATCCGGCCGGCACGCGGCGGCTGGCCGGGCACCTGCACCCGGGTGGGATTTTCGCGCTCTGGTCCAATGACCCGCCCGACGCCGAGTACCTGGCCGTCCTCGGCGAGGTGTTCACCGAGGTACGCGCCGACGTCGTCAGCTTTGATAACCCGCTGCAGGGCAGGGACTCGACCAACACCGTGTATCTGGGCCGCAAACCCCGATAACGTCGCGCACCCCGGGTCCCACTACAGCCTGGCGATCCGTTCAATGTCTTCGCGGAACTCCTGCGCCACGGACGCCGACACGGTGGTCCGCGTTTCGGCGATCGCCGACAGGTAGTCCTCGCTGGACGGGCCGGGGGCTGGCGTGCCACCGTCGACCGCGCCGAAGACCGCCTGCTCCAGGGCCCGCTGGGACGCCTTGCGGGCAGCGAATTCAATGTCGGCCGGCGAGAATCCGTCGGACGTCTTGACCAACTGGACGATGTCGACCTCTGCTGCCACCTCGGACGGGATGTAGCGCTGCCAGATGGCGTGGCGGGCGTCGTCGTCGGGCAGCCCGATAGGGATGACGTAGTCGAAGCGCCCGTGCCGGAGGAACGCCGTGTCGAGCGCCCGGATGAAGTTCGTGGCGCACACCAGCAGCCGGCCGGGCCGTTCCCTAAACGCGGGAATGATCTTGAGCAGTTCGTTGGTCACACCCTGCAACGGCGACGGCGGCTCCCCCTGGCGCTGGGCGGCGATCTCCTCGACCTCGTCAATGAAGACCACCGCGTGTTCGAGTTCGGCGATCTCGAGGAAGGTCTCCCGCAGTGCACCCGCGAGGCCCTTGGAGTCAGCGGCGAGCCGCGAGGGGAACACCTCGACGAAGGGCCACTCCAACCGTGACGCAATCGCCTTGGCGAAGGTGGTCTTGCCGGTTCCGGGCGGGCCAAACAGCATCACCGCACGCGGCGGCACCACCCCGTACTGCTCGGCCAGGTCGGGGTTGGCCAGCGGCAGGACCAAACGGCGTTCGAGCAGTTCCTTCTCGCGTTGCATGCCGCCCACGTTGTTCCACAGGTTGCGCGGCATCAACCGTCCGCCGAGTTCGCTGAGCAGACCCATTTCCTGGCGTTGCACGGGAATGTCACGTTCGAAGTACCTCAGGTGCTTCCGGTCCTGGAATCCCGAGTTGAGGAGGGCAGCCACCCGGTGTTCGGCGTCGGGCACCAGGGTGGAGAGCTTGGTCAGGCCGTGCGGTGCCATCCTGCCCTCGATGGCGGCGAGCAGCGCACTGCCGATCCCGTGGTTACGCCAGCCCTCGTCGATGGCGAAGAAGACAATCCAGCCCTGGTCGTGCGCGGCGCGGGCCACCGCGGTGCCGACCACCGTTTCACCGTGGACGGCGACGACGGCATGATCCTTCTGGCAGGAGGCGAGGACCTCAGCGAGCGCGTACACCGGTTCGACGCCGGCGCTGCGGGATTCCTCCCACAGGTGGAGGATCGCGTCCATGTCAGCAGAGTGAAAGTCCCTGATTCTCCAGCCGGTCATACGGGTGACTCCTTTGTCGTGTGCTGATCGTGTCGGATGCGAAACGTGCAGTGCGCTGATCATGACACACCGTTGGACGGCACCGGAGATTGTGACTGTCTGAGGCGGCTGCCATGATGCTGTGATGCGCCTCGACCGTTTCCCCCTCCGGCGGGTCACTGCCCATCCGGCCTCCGAACTGGAGCAGGGGAGCTGGCCGGCCAACCTGCCGCCCGTGGCGCAACTGTTGGACGACGGGATGGCGCTCGGCTCCGCCACAGTCCTGGTCGGCGAGAATGGCTCGGGCAAATCGACCTTGGTCGAGGCGATTGCGTTGGCCTTCGGGCTGTCGCCCGAGGGCGGGTCGACCGGTGCGCGTCACTCAACCCGGCCGTCCGAGTCGGAACTGTCGGATCACCTCCAGCTGGTCCGGAACCCGGGCGCCAGCAAGCGAGGCTATTTCCTGCGTGCCGAGACCATGCACGGGTTCTTCACCTATCTGGAGCAGAATCCCGGCCGGTCGGGCAACGACACCCGGTTCCATTCGATGTCACACGGGGAGTCGTTCCTCGAACTCGCGGTGGACCGGTTTCGTGGACCAGGCCTGTGGGTGCTGGATGAGCCGGAATCGGCGTTGTCCTTCGGCGGTTGTCTGGCTTTGCTCGGGATCCTGAAAGAACTCCTCGCCGACGGGAAATCCCAGGTGCTCCTCTCCACCCACTCCCCTCTCCTCGCTGCCCTTCCCGGCGCCACAATCCTCGAGCTCGGGCCCTGGGGGTTCCGCGAGATGCACTGGGACGAACTGGATCTGACAGTCAACTGGCGTAGCTTCATGAACGCGCCCGACCGGTATCTACGCCAGCTCTGAAACCGACGGCGGTCCGATAGGCTCTTGAATATGCGTCTACACCACCCCAAGCGCCTCGTCGGCTTCGCCAGCACCGTCGTCGGAAGAGCTGCGATGGTGCTCGGGGCTTTGCAGGCGGTCGTCGCCGCAACACTGGTGGTTATTGACGCGGTCGAGAAGAAGATCAGAACCAAACGTGAGGGATTCCCCAAGCCGGGGACCTTCGACGGTCACGTCGCCGGGTCGGCGACCACCGTCTTCACCTACGGCGAAGATCTTTACGAAGCGATGCTCGAGGCAATCCGATCTGCCGAGCACCAGATCCTGATGGAGACCTACATCTGGAAGGGCGACGCCGTCGGCCACACCTTCCGTGACGCCCTGAACGAGGCGGCAGCGCGTGGCGTGAAGGTGCATGTCATTTACGACGGCTTCGCGAACCTGGTGGTGCGGCCATCCTTTTACTCGTTCCACCCCGATGTGCAAGTCTTCCGGTTCCCGGTCCTGCGGCCGTCAATCCTTTTCACCAACATTCGCGGCACCGGGTTTGACCACCGCAAGCTCCTGGTCGTTGATGAGCGGATCGGATTTGTCGGCGGCTACAACATCGGCAGCCTGTACGCCACGAAGTGGCGGGATACCCACCTGCGGATTGTCGGGCCGTCAGTCTGGGATTTGCGCGAAGCCTTTGTCAGCGTCTGGAACCTGGCCACCACACGGTCCCGGCAACCCCTGGACGACACCAGTGCCGGCTTCTGGGAGCCCCGCCTCCGGGCGGTCAACAACATCCCCGCCAACCTGGTGTTCCCGATTCGCGGCGTCTACCTGGATGCAATAAATCGAGCCAAGGACCACATTTACATCACCACCGCCTACTTCATTCCGGATCAGCAGATTCTGAACGCCCTGCTGCGGGCCAGTAAACGCGGGGTTGACGTCCGCGTGATCCTGCCAGAGGAATCAAACCATGTGCTTTCTGACTGGTTGTCCCGCGGCTTCTATTCATCACTGCTGGAGAACGGCATCCAGATCCTGCTCTATCAGAACGCCATGATCCATGCGAAGACGGCGACCGTGGACGGGCAATGGTCGACAGTCGGCACCGCCAACATTGACCGGTTGAGCCTGACCGGCAACTACGAGATCAACCTGGAGATCTTCGACGAGGGGCTGGCACACAACATGGAGCAGATCTTCGCGATCGACAGTGGCAACAGCCGGATTCTCACAATTAAGGAATGGGAGCGACGCCACCTTGTGGCCCGCGTCAGCGAGGCGATCCTCGCTCCCCTCCGCCCGCTCCTCTAGCGACGGTCAGCGGGAAAAACCGTGGGGGCCAGTCTCAGGGGGTGGCGAAGCGGTCCAGATATCCCACCCGGGACTGGTGGACGTGCTCGGCCATCAGCCGTTCGGCGTCGACCGGGTTGCCGGCGTCGATCGCTGCCATGATCAGCCGGTGCTCACCCCACGACTGCTTCCCCCGATGATCGACGTCCGTGGCGTAAAGCCATTCGATCTTGCCGGAAATCTGGCGCAGCAGGGCCGTCAATGAGGCGCTGCCGCTGAGATCGGCGATCCCCAGATGGAAGCGGATGTTCAGCTCGGGCAGCACCTTGAGGTTGCCCTCCGCCACGGCCTGGTCGCCGTCGTCGAGCAGGTCGGCGAGCAACCTGCGGGTCTTCCACCACCCGACGCTGGGCTCGCCCGCACTGAACTGGGCCAACGCCCGCCGCGCCGCACGCCGCGCGGTGGCAGCCTCGAGCGCTTCACGGACGGCGAAGAGATCGTCGGCGTCGTCCACCGGAATTTCCGACACCGTCGATCCGGCGTACGGCCTGGAATCAACGAAACCCTCAGCCTCCAGCGCACGCAGCGCCTCCCGGACAGGGATGCGGGAGACCCCGTACTTGGCGGCGAGCGCCGCCTCGGTCACGCGGGTGCCAGGGCGCAGGGACCCGAAGATGATGTCATGCCGGATTTCGTCCTGCACCCGCTGTTTCGGGGCAGGATCGACCGACTCTGGCTCAGGCGGCAAGAGCGGCACCGCGGATCGCTGCCGGCAGTTCCCGTGCGCCCCGCAGCTTAGCGTCCTGCCGCATAGCCTTGTGCTCCTCTGGGGTTGGCGGCGGCCTTCAGTACACCGGTCGCGGGGTCGCTCACAACCGAGGAGATGCGGCCGAGCGCCCAGTCGCCGGCCCTGGTCACCACGTGGCCGCGGCCTTCCAGATCGGAGATGACGTCGTCACCGAGGCGATCCTCCACCACGGCTCCCCCGGGTTCCCAGGTTCGGGGGTAGAAGGATCCGGGGATGGACGTGGTGTGCAGCGAGGGAGCGTCGATGGCCTGTTGTGGTGAGTAGCCGCCGACGACGGTGCGCAGAATGTAGAGCAGCTGCCACTGGTCCTGCTGGTCGCCGCCGGGTGATCCGAGCGCCACCACCGGGACGCTGTCCTTGAGGATCAGGGTCGGAGTCAAGGTGGTGCGGGGGCGTTTGCCGGGGCGCAGGGTCGACGGCGCACCGTCCTCCAGCCAGGTCATCTGCAACCGTGAGCCCAGGCAGAACCCGAGTTCGGGGATGGTCGGTGAGGACTGCAGCCAGCCGCCGGACGGCGTGGCGGAGACCATGTTGCCCCACTGGTCGACGACGTCGATATGGCAGGTGTCGCCGCGGGTCTCACCGCTGCGGGAGACGGTCGGCTCGCCGACGCCCGCCATTGCGCCCACCCCGGCCAAAGCCGGTGCCGTGTATTCGGTGCGCAGCGGTGGGATGAAGGGTTCGCGCCCCGGGACGGTGCCGGGTCTGAACTCTGCCGACGCCCAGTCGGTGATCAGCGCCCGGCGCTGGGCTGAGTACTCCTCGGATAACAGGTAATCCAGCGGAACGTCGGCGTCGCCGTAGTAGGCCTCCCGATCCGCGATGGCCAGCTTCTGCGCTTCGAGGATGGTGTGGGCGCCGAGGGCAGTGGACGGGTCCAGGTGCTCGTCGTCGTACCCGGCGAGGATGGCGAGGGTCTGCAGCAGGGCTGGTCCCTGCCCCCAGGCCCCGGTTTTCGCGATCGTGTGGCCGCGGAACTCGAAGGTGGTGGCGGGCTCGTAGGTGGCCTGGCAACCGGCGAAGTCCTCGAGGCTCATCACCCCGGCATGGTCGGTGCCGGACGAGTGGCGGTGCGGCTGCGCGGTAAAGGCGACGGCGGCCTGCGCCACGAAACCCTCGCTCCATTCGCGGCGGGCAGCATCAATGCGCTCCTCGCGGGTGGCGTCCGGCGCCCCGGCAGCCACCAACCGGTCCAGCACTGCCGCGTAGGCCTCGTTCTTGATCATTTCACCGGCCGCTGGGGCCTTGCCCTCAGGCATCCAGAGCGCTGCCGACGTGGGCCAGTGCTCGTTGAAGAGGTCAGCGACCGCTGAAATCGTCGCACCCACCCGCCCGACAATAGGGTGCCCGTTCCGGGCGTAGCCGATGGCGAAGTGCAGGACGTCGCCGAGCTCCCAGGTGCCGTGGTCACGGAGCAGCAGGAACCAGGCGTCGACGGCGGCGGGTACGGCTGCGGCGAGCGCACCGGAGCCTGGCACCAGTTCCAGACCCTCGGAGAGGTAGTGCTCGCGGGTGGCGGCGGCTGGGGCCGGGCCCTGCCCCATCAGGACGATGGGCTCGGACGGGTTTGCCGCCGTCGCAAACACGCCGGTCATATCCCCACCCGGGCCATTGAGGTGCGGCTCTACGACGTGGAGCACAAATGCGCTGGCGACGGCGGCGTCGAACGCGTTGCCCCCACGCTCAAGGACTGCCTGCGCCGACGCGGTGGCCAGCCAGTGGGTGGAAGCGGTCATCCCGAAGGTGCCCTCGAGGGTGGGCCGGGTGGTGAAGGAAGCGGGCTGGGTATAGGTCATCGAGGTCCTTTTCGGTTCGTTGAGCGGGTCCGTGGACTGGGTTGGGGTCTTGATGGGTCCGGGTGCGTCACGCAGCCCGCTTCCACAAGCAACCGATTGCATACAACAATAGGCAGAAAGGTACATTTTGTATACATGCCGACGGTGATGCGACGGTCCATCTACCCCTGGAGGATCCAATGAAGCGGCAGCCCGTCTCCACCGACCGACTCCACCTATGGCTCATGCTGACGCTCACCTTCTCCACCGGGGTGGTGGACGCGGTGGGTTTCCTGGGTCTCGATCAGGTCTTCACCGGCAACATGACCGGCAACGTCGTTCTGCTGGGCATGGCCATCGCAGGCGGCAGCGATCTCCCGGTCCTCCGCCCGGCCCTGGCCCTGCTCTTCTTCATGGTTGGCGCCGTCATTGGCGGGCGCGTGTTGCGCACGGCATCCGAGGGTTGGAGCGGACGAACATCGGCAACCTTCCTGCTAGTGGCAGGGCTGACCGGGGGCCTGGCCCTGTTCACCGCCCTGGTCGACGTCACCGCCGACCACCTACTGGGCAGTATCACCACCAGCACCCTCGCCCTCGCGATGGGTATTCAGGCCGCGACGGCGAAACGCCTCAAGGTCGCCGAAATCACCACGGTGGTGGTGACCTCCACCATTACCGGGTTGGCCTCGGATTCGCGCCTCGCCGGCGGAAAGAGCCCGTTCTGGGTGCGCCGCGCACTCGCGATCTCACTGATTCTGCTCGGCGCCCTCGTGGGGGCGGCAGCGCTTCAACTAGACCTCTGGGTCGGCATCGCCCTCTCGGCGGTCCTGTCCGCTGTGGTGACCCTGATCGGCCAGCTCCGTCACCGCAAGGACAAGCGGGCCGCGGCGAACGAGCGAGAGCTGGAGCCTGCAGCCGCCGGGTAGCAAATTCTGGATTCTGCCCGCTCCGACTCTCCCACCGGATCCTGCCAGTTCCGACTCTCCCACCGGTCAGCCCTGGTCACTGGGATAATCTAGACAATCCCACTGACCGACCTCGACCGGTGGGATTTCTGCAGGTCCGGCGCCGTTGTAGGCTCGACTTTTAGGATAGTTCGACCGGTTCGAGAAGGGTTCTGACGTGAGCGAAGGTAAATCTCCTCGGGGGACTGTACTGATTGCTGGATGCGGCGATCTGGGGACCGAGGCCGGGCTGAGATTCGCCGCGGCGGGGTACCGGGTGATCGGATGGCGGAGGTCAGCCGACAAGCTCCCGGCGGAAATTGCGGGCGTCCCGGTGGATCTGACCGGCGAGTTGCCGCCGCTCCCCGCCGACACCCGCATTGTGGTGCTGGCGACCGCCGCGGACGGCCGTACCGAGGACGCTTACCGCGCGGCTTATCTCACTGCTACCGGCAACGTGCTGGACGCGCTGGACCGTGCTGGCATCGACGCGCAAGTGCTGCTGGTCTCGTCCACCGCCGTATACGGGGGCGACGAGGGCGAGTGGGTGGACGAATCGACTCCCGTGGCGCCCGGCACTGCCACGGCGAAAATCCTGGCCAGCACGGAGGAGCTGCTGCGTGACCGGCGACCGGCGGCCATCATCTTGCGGCTGTCAGGGATCTACGGTCCGGGCCGGACCCGGCTGATCGACCAACTGTCCTCCGGCACCGCGGTCCTGCCGCAGGAGGTCCAGTGGACCAACCGGATCCACCGCGATGATGCGGCGGCGGCCATCGTGCACCTGACCACCCAGGTCGGCGAGCCGGGTCCGGTCTATATCGGCGTCGACAATGAGCCGGTCGACCAGGGCGAGGTCCTTGAGTTTCTTGCCGCCCAACTGGGCGTGCCCACACCGCAGGTGGGGCCGGCGTCGACGTCGCGGACCGGAAGCAAACGCCTGAGCAATGCGGCATTGACCGCCACGGGGTTCACTTTCACCTACCCCACGTTCCGGGAAGGGTACCTGGCCGTCCTCAATGGGGACGGAGTCAGGCACCCCTAGCCGTCCGCCTAGTGGACTGCCGGCACTCCGGCGCCGTCGATGGGGGCGTCGGCAGCATCAACGGGTGCCTCTTCGGGCTTCCGGATGAAGAACGCGGCAATCACGGCCAACATGAACACGATCGCGCCGCCTAAGAAGGCAGCCTGAATGCCGCCCGCCTCGGCAGCAACCTCGGAGGCACCGCCGTCGAGCAGGGCAGATGCCTGGATGGTCATCACCGAGATGAACAGCGCGGTGCCCGCTGCACCGGCGAGCTGCTGGACGGTGCCGACAATCGCGCTGCCATGGGAGTAGAGCTGCGGCCGGACCGATCCCAGGGCCGAGGTCAACAGCGGCGTGAACATCAGGGCGAGGCCGATGCTCAGGAAAACGTGAGCCACCATCACCATCAGGAAGGGAGTGGTTTCGCTGAGCATCGTCAACCCCCAGAACACCAGGCTGACGAGGATCGCGCCGGGCACCACCAGGATGCGGGGTCCGCGCTTGTCGAAGATGCGCCCCACCACCGGGCCGAGCAGACCCATGGTCAGCCCGCCCGGGAACAGCAGCAGGCCCGCCACCACCGGTGACAGTCCCAGCACGTTCTGGACGTACAGGGGCAGCAGGATGATGGTGCCGAACAATGCCATCATGCTGACGGAGATCACCAGGATGGAGATGGTGAACGTGCGGGACGTGAACGTTCGCAGATCCAGCAGGGCGCGGTCGGCGCGCTGCAGGCTGCGCTGGCGGAGGATGAAGAAGACCAGCGCTACGCCGCCGACGACGAGGGGCAGCCAGGGTGGAACCGGTCCGCCGCCCTCGGCTGCTTCACCGAACTGGCTGAGGCCGTAAATGATGCCGCCGAACGCCAGGGCGGAAAGCATTACCGAGAGGACGTCGATGGGCAGGCGCCGCGGTGTGGTGACGTTTTGAATGCGGGTGGCGCCGAGAATCAGCGAGCCGACGGCGATGGGCAGGACCAGCCAGAAGAGCCAGCGCCAGTCCAGCACGCTCAGGATCAGGCCGGAGACGGTGGGGCCGATGGCCGGGGCCACCGAGATTACGATCGCGATGTTGCCCATGGTGCGCCCGCGTGAGGCAGGCGGGACCAGGGTCATCACGGTGGTCATCAGCAGCGGCATCATGATGGCGGTTCCGCTCGCCTGGATGATCCGGCCGACCAGCAGGACCTCGAAGCCCGGCGCCAGCGCGGACACCAGGGTGCCGAGGCTGAAGAGGGACATGGCGGCCATGAAGACTGGGCGGGTGTGGAACCGCTGCAGCAGGAACCCGGTGACCGGGATGACCACTGCCATGGTGAGCATGAACGCGGTGGTCAGCCACTGGCCGGCGCTGACGGTGATGCCGAGGTCCACGGTCAGCGACTGCAGTGCCACGCTCATGATGGTCTCGTTGAGGATCACCACGAAGGCGGATACGAGGAGCAGCGAGATGACGAGCTTGTTGCGTTTGGCCTCCGCAGCGTCTTCCCGGCTCCCGGCCGGCTGGCTCGCAGCTGGCTGGTTCTCGGCCGGCTGGTTCTCGGCTGGCTGGCGCGCAGCGGAGGGCGGGGCACCATGAGACACAGAAATTCCTTTGAGGTGGTGTGGGAGGAGCAGATCCTAATAGCCGCAACGCACGAAAGAAGAGAATCTATTCCGGAGGAGAAATGGTCGGGGTGCCGCGGTCAGCTGTCAGCGCCAGACGTTGGCACGTACCCGAGCGCCTTGTCCACCCGGTGCGGCAACGGCTTTCCCGCATACCAGGTCAGGAAATTGTCTTCGAACTGGCGGGCCAGATCCTGCAGCCAGGAATCGGCGTCGCTGGCCATGTGAGGGGAGATGAGCACCTGGTCCATCCCCCAGAGCGGGCTGGCCGGAGGGAGGGGCTCGACGGCGAAGGTGTCCAGGACCGCTCCGGCGATGCCGCCGTCGTCGAGCGCCCGCACCAACGCCGCCTCGTCGACGAGGCGGCCGCGCCCCACATTGATCAGAACCGCGGTTGGTGCCATCGCGGCGAGCACCTCGGCGCTGACCATCCCCTCTGTCTGGGCGGTCAGCGGGGCCACGAGGACGAGATAGTCGTAGGCGCCGACCACCGCCGTGAGGTGTGAGCTGCTGTGGACGGTGCCGAAGTCGGGGTCGCCGGTCCGTGCCACTCTGCCGGCGCCGTCGACGTCGGCGCCCGCCGCGCTCAGGAGTCGCGCAGTGCACCGGCCAATGCTTCCCGTTCCCACGATCAGGACCCGCGCGCCGGCGATGTTGCGGGTGGTTCGCCGGCCCCAGACCCGGTTGTGCTGTAGGTCGCGGGTGGGGCCGAAGTCCTTGGCGGAAAACAGCATGGCGCCGAGCACGTACTCGGCCATCGGAAGGTCAAACACGCCGTGCGCATTCGTTACTGTGACAGCGGATTCGATCAAACCGGGGAAAAGGAGCTTGTCGACGCCGGCCGCTGCGACGTGCAGCCACGTCAAGGAATCGGCGTGTTTCCAGGCCGGCTCGACCGCGCCGGAGAAGAAGTCCCAGAGGTAAAGCACGTCGGCTCCGCGGAGCGCCATCGGCAGGCCGGCGGCGTCGGTTTCTCGGAGCTCCGCCAGCGCCGCAACCCGCTCCAGTCCGACCACCGGGCGGTCCCCCACGAGCACTGTCACAACGGGCTTGCGGCCGGACCGGTCGAAGAAGTTCATGCTCAGAATCCTCCCACGGCCGGCCGTCGTACAACTGCCCAGCTTTACTTGGTTGGATTCATGGGGTTGCATATGTAGTCAGCGTTCGGGTGCCCGGACGCTCCCATCGGGAGGATACACCGTGACAACGCCGTCAACCGAACAACCATCAAGCGAACAAGAGGTCGATACCTCGACTGCACCCGGCATGCTGGAGCCTGCCGAGGACCGACGGGTGCTGATGCGGAAACGGATCGGGCTGGTGGCCGGCGTCGTCGTCGCCATCATCATGTATCTGACCCTGCCGACCGACCTTGAGCAGCCCGCCAGGGTGACCGCCGCCATCGCCGCCCTGATGGCGCTGTGGTGGATGACCGAGGCCATCCCGCTGGCCGCGACAGCGCTGCTGCCCCTGGTCCTCTTCCCGATTCTGAACGTGTCCACCATTGATGAGGTGGCGCCGCCCTACGCCAACCCCATCATCTTCCTGTTCATGGGCGGGTTCCTTTTGGCCCTCGCGCTCCAGCGGTGGAACCTGCACCGGCGGATTGCGCTCGCGACCGTCCTCCTGGTCGGTACCAAGCCGAGCCAGCTCATCGGCGGTTTCATGATCGCCACCGGATTCCTGAGTATGTGGGTCTCCAACACCGCCACAGCCGTGATGATGCTGCCCATCGGCATCTCGGTTCTCACCCTGGTGGCAACTGTCAGCGACGGCAAGCCACCGAAGCGGTTCGGCATCGCGTTGATGCTGGGCATCGCCTACTCGGCGTCGATCGGTTCGCTCGGCACCATTATCGGCACCCCACCCAACGCACTCATGGTCGGCTACCTGGCCGAGACCCACGACATTCAGGTGGGCTTCGGCCAGTGGATGCTGGTCGGCGTGCCAATGTCGGTGGTGTTCATGTTCATTGCCTGGTTCCTCCTTACCCAGGTCTTCTACAAGCCTGAGATCAAGGAGATCCCGGGCGGGCGCCAGCTGATCCGGGATGAGTACAAGAAGCTCGGCTCGATGAACACCGGTGAGAAGCAGGTCGGTGTGATCTTCGTACTCGCAGCGGCTGCCTGGATCAGTGTCCCCTTGCTGTGGCCGGGATCGAACATTGCTGACGCCGTCATCGCCATGGTGGTCGCTGTCCTGCTGTTCGTGATCCCAGCGAATATCAAGAAGGGCGTGCCCCTGCTTGACTGGGCCAGCGCCAGGGCGCTGCCCTGGGACATCCTGCTGTTGTTCGGCGGAGGCCTCGCGCTCTCGGCGCAGTTCACCGCCACCGGTCTGAGCGCCTGGGTTGGCACGCGGGTGGCCGGACTCGATGTGCTGCCGCTGGTCCTGATCATCGCCATCGTGGCTGGCATCGTGCTGCTGCTGACCGAGCTCACCAGTAACACGGCCACCGCGGCTGCTTTCCTGCCGCTGATCGGTGGGGTCGCCGTCGGGCTCGGCGTGGATCCGATGCTGCTGGTGATCCCCGTGGCTATCGCCGCGACCTGCGCGTTCATGCTGCCGGTTGCGACGCCACCCAACGCCATCGCCTACTCTTCCGGCCATGTCGAGATTGCCCACATGCTCAAGGCCGGCATCTGGTTGAACCTCATTGCGCTGGTGCTGACCACCATCACCACGATGACGCTGGCGGCCTGGGTCTTCGGGCTCGTGTACTAGGTCTTTTCCAGGCCGCCGCGCCGTCCGGCCCTTCGGGGTCGGGCGGCGCGGTTCGTTAAGGCAGGTTCAACCCGGCGGGGTCGGACGTTAGAGGAAGCTCAGGATCTCGTCCAATACGTCTGCCGGTGCTTCCTCGGGCAGGTAGTGGCCGGCGTCGAGCGCCCGGCCGGTCACGTTGGGGACCAGTTCGCGCCAGAGTGCGAGTGGATCGAACTGCTTGCCGACCACCCCGTGCTGCCCCCACAGCACCCTCAGCGGGGTGCTGATCTGCAGATTGCTGGCCCGGTCGTGGCGGTCATGCTCGAGGTCAATGGTCGACGACGCCCGATAGTCCTCGCACATCGCGTGAACTGCGCCGGGCCGGGAGAGGGCAGCAACGTACTGGTCGAGAACATCCCGCGGAAAGGGGGCGAGGCCCGCATACCTGCTTCCCATCAGATTCTCGATGTAGGCGCGCGGGTTGGCCTCTATGAGCGATTCCGGCAACGGCTGCGGCTGGATGAGGAAAAACCAGTGGAAATAAGCCTCGGCAAAGGCTCTATCGGTTGCTTCATACATGTCGAGGGTGGGGGCGATGTCCAGGAGCATTGCTGCGGTCACCAGGTCCGGGTGGTCGGTGAGCAGCCGGTGGGCCACCCGTGCACCGCGGTCATGGGCGCAGACCGCAAACTGCCGGAATCCGCGCTCAGCGCCGAAATGCTGCATCAGAAGCGCCTGGTCTCGGGCCATCGTGCGCTTGCTGTAGGTCTGGTGCTCCGGATCGCTGGCCGGAATTCCCGAGGAACCATAGCCGCGCAGGTCAGGCATCACCACGGTGTAGCGCTCGGTCAGCCGGTCGGCAATCTTGTGCCACATCACGTGAGATTCGGGATGCCCGTGCAGCAGCAGCAGCGCCGGCTTGGGTTCATCCGTGGGGCGGGAGATCCTGCCCGCAATATCGACCCCGTCAACCGTCGTCACGAATTCCGTAAAAGCCTCAAACATGCAGCTACTCTAACTTCTCGGCGGAGGGGTCGGGGTTAAAGGCAACTGACCGCCGGGGTCTCTCCCAGCGGTCAGTTGCCTTTAACCTATTTACTTAGCGGGAACCGGGAAGCGGTCCCAGACCCGGTGCTTGGACAGCAGCTCGGTCAGCGTGGTGAGCACTGGCGTCGCGTCGCCGACGACGACGCCTGGCGCCTCGGGGCTGATGGCGCTTGACTGCAACACCGAGGCAACGTCGCCGACGCCGCCGATGGCCTTCGAATGCCTGAACGCCTCGGAGAGGAGCAGTGCGACACGGGGGTCGATTGTCACGCCCGGTGACCCGGCCTTAGCGTCCCGGCTATTGGCAGCGTCGTCGCTCGGGGTTGCCGCGCCGGCCACGATCAGCGCGTCGAACTCGGTGGATCGGGCGGTGAGGTAGGTCCGCTGGACCACCAGTCCGCCGTCGAGCTTGCCGCCCTTGGGAGCGATGATCAACGGAACCATTCCGGCGTCGTTGATCAGTGAGCTGAGCCTGGCGACGGCGGTGACGTCGCTGTTGGCGTCAGCGATCACACCGATGATCCGGCCCTCAACAGGCCAGGTGCCGCCGATCTGCGAAACCGTGGGGCTCGGCTCGTGATCCTCGACCTGTTCGATGGGTGCGGGTGCTGCCAGGCCGAGACCGTTGGCCACCTCGGCGCACAGACGCTCGTCGATGTTGGCGAGGTTCTGCAGCTGCCGGACGCGCAGGTTCTCTTCGTACACTTTTCCCAGTTCGAAGGTGTACGCGGAGATGACGTGATCCTGTTCCAGCGGGGTGAGGGACTTGAAGAACATCCGCACCTGGCTGAAGTGATCTTCGAACGTGGCCGGATTTTCGCGTACCTTGCGCGACGCCGGAAGTTTCTGCGGCACGTCGATGTAGGCGCTCATGTCCTCACCGGCGAGGAACGGGCAACCGCCGTCGAGCGAGTTCGGCCGGTACGGCGCCACTCCCCCGTGGACTGCGGTCTGGTGCATGCCGTCGCGGAGCATGTCATTGACGGGAGCGTGCGGCCGGTTGATCGGCAGCTGGGCGAAGTTTGGTCCACCGAGCCGGCTGATCTGGGTATCGATGTAGGAGAACAGCCGACCCTGCAGCAGGGGATCATTCGTGACGTCGATGCCCGGCACCAGGTGACCCGGGTGGAACGCGATCTGCTCGGTCTCAGCGAAGTAGTTGGTCGGATTTGCGTTCAGTGTCATCGTTCCGATGATCTGCACGGGAGCCAACTCTTCGGGGACAAACTTGGTGGGGTCGAGCAGGTCGATTCCCTCGAACATCTCGTCTTCGGTGTCCGGGAAGGTCTGGATGCCCAGGTCCCACTGCGGGAAGGCTCCGGCCTCAATGGAATCCGCCAGGTCGCGGCGGTGGAAGTCGGGGTCCATCCCATTGATGATCTGGGCTTCTTCCCATACCAGGGAGTGGACGCCCTGTTTCGGCTTCCAGTGGATTTTCACCAGGGTGGTTTCGCCTGCTGCGTTCTGCAGCCGGAAGGTGTGGACGCCGAAGCCTTCCATCGTCCGGTAGGAGCGGGGAATGCCGCGATCGGACATGTTCCACATGGTGTGCGCCTGCGCTTCACTGTGCAGGGAGACAAAATCCCAGAACGTGTCGTGGGCGCTTTGGGCCTGGGGGATTTCACGGTCCGGGTGCGGCTTGGCAGCGTGGACGACGTCGGGAAACTTGATCGAGTCCTGGATGAAGAACACCGGGATGTTGTTTCCCACGAGGTCGTAGGTGCCTTCATCGGTGTAGAACTTGGTGGCGAAGCCACGGGTGTCACGCACCGCGTCAGCCGAACCGCGTGAGCCGAGCACCGTGGAGAATCGCACGAAGACTGGCGTCTCGACGTCCTTGGCGAGGAAGCCAGCCTTCGTGACTCCTGCTGCGGCACCGTTGGCCACAAAGGTTCCGTGAGCGCCAGCCCCGCGGGCGTGAACGACACGCTCGGGGATGCGCTCGTGGTCGAAGTGGGTGATCTTTTCACGCAGATGATGGTCCTGGAGCAGGACCGGCCCACGTGGACCCGCCTTGAGAGAGTGATCGGTATCGGCGACCCGGGCGCCCTGGGCAGTGGTGAGGAACCGACCGCTCTGCGAATTGACGGTCTTGGCAGCGCCGGTGGGGGTACCGGTCGGTGACACAGTCTCGGGCGCATCCTGATCGGGCTTGGGCGGGAGCGGCTCGCGAGGTTCCACCGGCTCCGCCAGGCTCGGCGCCGCAACCGACGGCGCACCAGGAATAGGGGGGTTGGTGATGGGGGAATTCTGCTCAGACATCGATTGCTCCAGACACTCGGGTAGCGCAGAGTTCCTGTCGCTACCCTGTCAGCCTACACGTAATACTAAGCAGGCTTCATATATAAGGGGGTGCTACACCGGGGTGAAAACCCCGACGGTTTCCGCTCCTTTGCGTCGGATCTGCTGCACCAGCCAGTCCATCAGCAGGCGGCCCGCCGAGGGGTGGGTGGCCTCGGGATCGTGCTGCAAAGCGTGCCAGCGCATCACATCCTCGTTGGCGGGACTGTCGTCGAGTAGCCCAGTGAGAGGACAGGCTGCCAGCGGACGCGGATGCGGCGCACCCAGCCGGGCGAACTGCCAATGGTAGGCCAACCCGCCCAGGTAGGTTCGTGGCGCATTCGGCTGCACGTCGAGGATGAAGCCGCGCGCCCAGCCGGCAGCCTCCACGGCAGGCAGCGGCCGGGTGAAGTAGTACCCCTGCCCCAGCGGCGCGCCGAGGACGACGGCGGCCTCGGTGATCCCGAGATCCTCCAGCCCCTCAATGGCGACGTTCATTTCGAAATCACGGCCCATCTGGATGAGGGACGCAATCATGCTCAGCGTCTCCACAGGCTTCCTGCGGATCTCGGTGAGCAGCTCGCGATCCAGCTTGATGGCGCTGAAGGGGAGCACCGACAGTCGTTTCAGGCTGCTGTGGCCTGCGCCGAGGTCATCCATGGCAAGCCCGACACCGAGGCCCACGAGCTGATCCAGGGCATCGCGCTGCACCTCCCACTCCAGGGTCTGTGATTCAAGCAACTCGAGACCCAACCGGTTCGGGGCAATATTATGGCGCTCCAGAGCGTCACGCACCAGAGTGAGACAGTCCGGATTCAGGAGCGTGCTCGGGGGAAGGTTCACCGAAATGTTCGCCTTCAGCCCTTCCCCATCCCAGGTGGCGACCCAGCCGAGCGCCTGATCAAGCATCCCGACAAAGAGCAGGTCAAGCTCATTTTTGGTCAGATAGGGAAGGAACTCGCCGGGCGAAGCAATCCGCCCGTCGGCCATCCGCAGCCGGGCCAACGCCTCAAACAGGTGCACCGACCCATCTCGGAGGTCAACCACCGGTTGCATGAACGCATCGAGCCCCCCTGAGTGCAGCCGCTCCCGGTAACTGTCGATGACGCTGCTATCCGGCCGCCCGCCGACGCCAGCCACGCCCGCTGCCAGATAATTCAGGTCGGACCCCAATCCGGCCTCCGGCTCAGCAGCAGCCAGCGTCCACCACCGGTCACGGTTGCTCTTCAACTTCTTCGACTGATACAACGCTTCATCGGCATTCCGCAGCAACGACGCCATGTCGCACCCGTCGCGGGGATACAACGCGAGCCCCATGCTCATCCCCACCCTGATGCTTCTCCCATTGACGGTGAACGGCCGTTCAACCGCATCGTGCAGCGAATCCAGGATTCCAGCGAGCACTACCGGCGCCGCCGCGCGGTCAATGTCCTTCACCAGGAGAATGAATTCGTCGCCGCCCATCCGGCCGAGAAAATCGCCGTCGCGCAATATGGCCTGCATGCGCACAGCCCATTCTTTGAGGACGTGGTCCCCGGCTTCGTGGCCGAATGCGTTGTTGACGGCGCGGAAGTCGTCAAGGTCGATCATGCCTACGGCTGCCGTGACCTTGGTGTGGTCGCCCCTGGCGAACACGTCCTGGAACCGTTCGGTGAGCGCCACCCGGTTTGGCAGCCCTGTCACCGGATCATGCATCGCCTGAAACCGCAGTTGCTCGTTCAGGGCAATCCGGGTGTTGATGTCCCGTTGGACGCTGGCATAGTGGGCGACCCGACCGTCGGCGTCGCGCAGCGGGACCACGCTCAGGTCATTCCAAAATGCTGACCCGTCCTTGCGGTAGTTAAGGATTTCCCCGCGGAAGGGCTCCCCTGCGGCCAGTGCCGTCCTCATGACGCGTTTGGTCTCAGGATCAGATCCAGGCCCCTGCAGCAACCGGCAGTTCAGCCCCACCACATCCTCAGGGCTGTATCCAGTAATAGTGGTGAAGAACTGCGAGACGTGGACGATGTTCTGGCTGGCATCGGTGATCAGTGTGACCTCGGAGGTAGCTGCGTGAGCCTGCGCAAACAGCGACTCGGGCAATACCTCGCCCTCGAACCGAGGTTCCCATTTGGTCGCCATTGAACTCATCCCCTAGTGTGCTTCGTTACGCCGATGTCGCACGCCAACGAACGTTTGGCGGCCCAGTCTTACGGTGGGCGATCCGTTTCCCCAGATCAATTCCTCTAGAGGAATGGTAGCGGCAATTGTGAGAGGTAGATCACCACGGTTACATTGGGGCCAAACCCACCCGCGCTGAGGAAGGACACCGTGAGCGATCGGAAGCAATCCGAACACCCCCTGACCGAGGCTGCCGCTCACCTGTATGCCCTCCCCCTCGAAGAGTTCACCGCCGAACGCAACGCGCGGGCGAAAAGCGCCGATGACAAGCTGCTATCCGGTCAGATCAGGCGGCTCCCCAAACCTTCGATGGCAGCGTGGCTGGTCAACATGCTCGTCCAGCACCGCCGGGACGCCGTTGACGAGGCCCTTGAGCTTGGGATGGCTCTGCGCAATGCCCAGGAAGAGCTAGATCAGAAACGGATGAAGGAACTCGGACAGCAGCGGCAGCGGCTACTCAGCGGGCTGGGCACAGTGGGCATCTCGCTCGCGAAAGAACTCGGCCATGGTGTCAGTGCCACGGTCGCAGCCGAAGTGGAGCAGACGTTCCGTGCCGCCATGACCGACGCGGATGCCGCCGCCGCGGTGTCGACCGGGCGGCTCCTACGCGTCCTGAGCGCCAGCGGCTGGGACGCCGTCGACCTCGAAGGTGCTGTGGGAGGGCCGTTTGAGCAGGCCACCACCGCCACCGGCAGGGCCGGGGTTGGGAAGATCACCGCCGGAGAGAACGGGGTCGACGAGGAACGCGTCGACAGCGCGCGCACCGCACTGGAGGACGCCGAGCGCACTCTGGCGGAGGCCGACGACGACGCCGAGGACGCGGAACGCAGGATCGACAAGTTCCAGGACCGCCGTACCGGGTTATCCACAGAGATTGAGGACCTGCAGCACCGTCTCGCCGAGTTGAGGGCAGACCTCAAGTCACTCGATCACCAGATCGACGAGGCCGAACAGGAACAGTCGGTCGCGGTCCGCGCCGTCCGTGATGCGCAGCGCGCCGTGGACAGCGCCCGACGGCGGTTGGACAAGCTCCTCTGAGGCGGCACGGGACGGGCCTGGATCCTTGCATCATTCGTAGTGCAGGGCCAGACTACGAGCCTCCGCCACCTACCCCACCGAAGCGGTCTCGCTCTCTAACGGCGCCCGGCAACGGATCTGTCCCGCCACCAGTTGACCGTTGCCGCCGCTGCTTCAGGCAACGGGGTGGGGGCCAGCCCCAACCGCTGCTCCGACGCTGTGGAATCCATGATGAAGGGGTGCTCCATCTGGTACAGCAGTTCCGTCAGCTCGCGCATCAAGGGCTGCACCCGTCCGAGTACCCGAACAAACCAGCCCGGCACCGCGACGACGTTGGGGGTCGGCACGCCCGCAGCCGTGGCGAAGGCGGCGACCAGTTGCCGTTGGGTGATCGCACGCAGGGTCGGCGCGTGCAACACCGTGTTCCACACCCGCTCGTCGCGGGCCGCGGTGATCAATGCGGCCGCAAGATCGGGGACGTAGGTGAAGGAATGCGGGGTGTCTGCGCTCCCGATCACGCTGATCCGCCGACCGGCAATCACCCGGGGCACCACCCGCTCACCCATCTGGGACTGCAGCACCCGGGGGCCGAAAAAGTCGGCCGAGACAACGCTTACCGTGGGGGTCGGTGATGCCTCCCGCGCCTTCAACAGGTCAGTGCGGACTCCGCGCTTACCTCCCGTCGCGTCGCGGGGACCGGCTTCGGTCATCACCTGTTCCGGCTTGCTGTAGGAGTAGAGGCTTTCGGGAAAGACGACGACGGCGCCCTCGCGTGCCGCAGCAGCCAGGATGTTTTGCTCCGACCGGGGAAGCTCCCGCCGCCAGGCGTCGGCGTTGTAGGCGGCGTGAATGCAGTGGAAGACGGCGGAGGCCCCCTCAACGGCTTTAGTCACCGCCGTCGGGTCCGACACATCCACCGGCTGCCGTTGGATCAGCTGCGAGTCGGGGCCGGTGCCGTTCCTGGTCAGTATCCGCACCCGGTGACCGGCGCCAGCGAGCAACTCGGCTACCGTCCATCCGACCGGACCAGCCCCGGTAACCACCATCTGCTCCATGCTCGTTCCTTCCAGAAGGCATTGAGGGGCGAAACTATTGGCAGGAGTTGAAGGGATTATGTCGCATTCCCAGTTCGCCGTCCATGCCCCCGAAAGCGGCAACGCCCACGGGTCTTTAGTTGCTAACCGGCGCGAAACCTCGCGTTAATCCGCCGCTGTCACCATTGAATTGACCCAACCGGCCTTCCAATGAGGAATCAATGACACGCATCGGCCTAATCAGGGTTCTCACTTCGAGTGATCCCCGACTGTTGAACATCCACGGTCGCGCGGTCCGCGACGCGTTCGGTGTGGAAGTTGTTTCGCGAGCGGTCCACGACCAGCCGGAAGGCGTCCACGACCAGTTGACTCACGATTTCGCGTCCCCCAAGGTCATGGCTCTCGCCGCCGACCTGGCACCCCACGTTGACGGCATCATGATCAGTTGTTCCTCCGATCCCGGGCTGGAGGACGTACGCAGCCTCGTTGATATTCCGGTGGTGGGCGCCGGCTCTGCAGGGGCGGCCGCTGCCCTCGCCCTGGGCTCCCGGATTGGTGTGCTCGCGCTCAGCACAGAACCGCCGCTCGCCGTTGCCCGGGTGCTGGGTGAGCATTTGCATTCGGTTCAGGCGCCCGACGGCGTCACCCACACCCAGGATCTACTCACGCCGTCCGGGGTTTACGAAACCTATCTCGCGGCGGAGCGGCTGGTTGACGAGGGCGCCGACGTCATCCTGCAGGCGTGCACTGGGCTGACCAGCATGGGGGTCTCGCGCGAACTTCGCCGGCGGTACGGCCTACCCGTGGTCGACGCCGTCCTGGCGGCTGGGTCGGCTTTGACCCTGCAGTTGGGCAGTCCCGACGCTCGGCGCCACGCGGGCGGGGTGCTCGCCAAACTGGCCGGTTAGCCGTTGGTGTGTTCCCGTCCGCTGAGCTACCGGGGCTACTCAGGCTGCCCGGGGTGCTGGCGGCGCCCTAGCTTGGTGAGCGAGTCCCACCGCCGGGCCGCGAGACGGCGTAACTCACCGTTCGCATCCGTTGCCCGATTCTGAGTGCTCGATCGGCGGCGGCTGGGCCAGCTCACCGATTTTCCTTTGGGTGCGCTGGGGGAAGACGCCGCTGAATCGGGCTGGTCCGCTGCCGGCCCGTCGACTTTCCGATTTTTCTTCATCATCCCTTTTGACCCCCAGTTAGACCTCTGATCTGATCATAGGGGCCAACGGTGGCCTGGTAAACACCTGACGGCCCTGCCTGCATAAAGGGCGGGTAGGAATGAAGGACCGTTCGCGTATCGCCAGCCCATAATCGAGTAGTCGGCACGCGTTACATCACCGCCGTGTCCTCCTAGCCTGAAATCCCACGGGAAGACAGGACACTATGATCGACTACGCCATCGAATCTCTGCCTCTCTATTCCCCGGGGACACTCAAGGACCTGGAGCGTGAGCTCGAGAACCCTGAAGCCTGCAACGCCTTCGTCCAGATTTCGATCGGCATGTGGGATCAACGGTTCTACCGACTCAGTCGGGCCGCCGAAGATCGGGATGAGCGTCTCCTGATGGATGTCATCCTCAGTATCGAAAGCTCCAGCAGAATGCTGGGACTTCTCCAGCTCGCCGCCTTGGCGGGCGTGCTGAAAACCAGACTGAAGCATCAGGACCTGGATGGCGTAGTCGGTCTCCTACCATCCCTCGAACAGTGCGGGACGCGGAGCATGCGCGAGCTGCAAGCGGCGTACCCCGCCTAGACCGGCGGCGATCCGGGACGGAACCTCGATGGCGCGAAGGCCTGTCGAGGAACCACCGCCCGGGTCGCTGCCCCCGCACGATCGGGGATTTACCAGTCGTGAATGGTCCCGTCCTTGAGCCGGTTGAACGGCAGGTAGGCGGGGGTGTATGGATGGGCCGCTGCAGCGTCCAGATCGAGTTCGACGCCGAGTCCGGGCTGCTCGCCCGGGTGTAGGTAGCCGTCCTTGAAGGAGAAGGACTGCTGGAACACCTCGTTGGTGAGATCGCCGTGCCGCATGTACTCCTGGATGCCGAAGTTGTGGATTGCCAGGTCCAAGTGCAGGGCCGCGGCCATCCCCACCGGCGAAATGTCGGTGGGCCCGTGGATGCCTGACTTGATCTGGTATTGGGCCGCATAGTCGAGGATTTTCTTCATCGCGCTGATTCCCCCGGTGTGGGTGACTGCCGAGCGAACGTAGTCAATCAGCTGCTCGCGGATCAGGGTCTGGTAATCGAACACGGTGTTGAACACCTCCCCGATGGCCAGCGGCGTGGTGGTGTGCTGCCGGACCAGCCGCAGCGCATCCTGGTTCTCCGCCGGGGTGCAGTCCTCCAGCCAGAACAGGTCGTACGGTTCCAGCGACTTGCCCAGGCGGGCCGCCTCGATCGGCGTCATCCGGTGGTGGCCGTCGTGCAGTAGCGGCAGTTCTGGTCCGAACTCGTTGCGCACCGCCTCGAACACGGTGGGGATGTGCCTCAGGTAGGCGCGGGTGTCCCAGTCCTCCTCGGCGGGAAGGGCCGCGCGCTGCGCCGGCTCGTAGTCGTAGCGGGTTCCACCGGCACTCGGCTGGGCTGCCACCCCGTACACGGCATCGATGCCCGGCACGGCGGTCTGGATCCGGATCGCCTTGTATCCCAGCTCAAGGTGTTCCCGGACGGAGTCGAGGATCTCGGGGATGTCCCGCCCGCTGGCGTGGCCGTAGGCACGGATGCCGTCCCGTGACGCGCCGCCGAGCAGTTGGTACAGCGGCATGCCAGCGGCTTTGGCTTTGATATCCCAGAGCGCGACGTCGACGGCCGCGATCGCCGCCATGGTCACCGGCCCCCGGCGCCAGTACGCTCCGCGGTAGAGGAACTGCCAGGTGTCCTCAATCCGGTGCGCGTCCCGTCCAATCAGCAGCGGCACCACGTGGTGTTCCAGATACGCAGCGGCGGCCAGCTCGCGCCCATTCAGCGTGGCGTCGCCAAGCCCGGTCAGGCCGTCCTCGGTGGTGATCTGGAGAGTGACGAAGTTCCGATCCGGACTCGACACGATCACTTCTGCGCTCTTGATTTTCACTTACGTCTCCTTGCTACGAACTTCAGATAAATGAACCAGACTGACTAGCGGATGGTGCTGCCTGCCGATTGGTCGGCCAGGGCAAGTTCGCTGCGATACGGCAGGTTCTCCCAGTCGCCCGACCCGGAAACAGCAAACGCGCCGAGCGTCGCCCCGCGCAGCAGTCGCCCGGCGGTTGGCTCCCCATCGAGCAACGCTGAGAGATACCCTGCCGTGAACGCGTCACCGGCCCCCACCGTGTCCACCACCGGTACCGGGATCGCGCTCTGGTGCACCGGCCGCTCCCCCGCGGTGAAGGTCGAGGCACCAGCCGCACCGCGCTTAACGACGACGTCTCGCACCCCGCGCACGTGCAGGCCCGCCACGGCTTCGGCTTCCGAAACGCTGGGGGCCACGAGGGCCAGTTCGTCGTCGGAAGCGATGACGATGTCGGCCAGGTCAACCAGCGGGCCAAGCACCGCCGAAGCCTCGGAGACGGCCCACAGTTTCGCCCGATAGTTGACGTCGAAGCTCACCAGGATGCCCCGACGTTTCGCTTCACCCGCCGCCCACAGGGTGGCTTCAGCCGCGGACACGGAGAGTGCGGGGGTAATCCCGGTGAGGTGTAGGACCCGCGGGTTGCCTTCCAGCGCCGCCCGCAAGTCATCGCTGCAGAGCGCCGAGCCGGCCGAATTCGCCCGGTAGTAGGCGGCCCGCGACACCTCAGCGATCCGCCGTTCCAGCAGCATCAGGCCGGTGGGGCGCCTGGGGTCGACGACGACGCCGTCGGTCACCACGGCCTCGGCGCGCAGGGTCCGCAATGCGAAGGTCCCCACTTCGTCGGCTCCGAGCCTGCCCACCCAGCTCACCCGGTGGCCGAGCCGGGCGAGCCCGATCGCGACGTTGGTTTCAGCGCCGCCGAGCGACATGGTCATCGCGCCCCCGGCACGCAGCAAGCCCGCAGCCCGGATCGACGCCATGGTTTCGCCGAAGGTGACTACCTCAATTTTTAAGGTGCATGCATTGCATGCAGTGCATGCACTTTCACATTCGGATTGTGCCTGCAATGCCTGCAATGCATGCACGTTTCCCGAAGGACTACCTCCCACCGCTCCTTCATTAGGAACCGGGCTACTCCCCGCTGGCCCCCTGTCAGCATCCGCACTCATCCGGCGACCGCCGCCGCGAGCTCCAGGTACCGCCGGGCACGCTGCCGCAGTTCGGTCAGGTCCCCGCCCGACGCCGAGTCCCCCACCAGCGGTGAACCGACGCCGACGGCAACGGCGCCGCGGGCGAGGTAATCGGCGGCTGCTGCCTCGTCCACTCCGCCGACCGGCACAAACGGGATGGCCGGGAACGGGTCGCGCAGGGCCGAGAGGAAGCGGGGCCCGCCAAGTGAGGCGGGGAAGAGTTTGATCGCAGTGGCGCCCTGGTCCATTGCCGAGTACACCTCGGTGGGGGTCAGTGCGCCGGCAATGACCGGCAGCTGGAGCCTGACGCCTGCGGCGACTGATGCGGAGACCGCCGGAGTCACGAGGAACTGTCCACCGGCAGCGGCGACCTGCTCGGCGTCGTCGGCGGTCAGGACCGTACCGGCCCCGACGGTCGCCCGGTCTCCCACCTCCTGACGCACCGCGGCAATGACGTCGACGGCGTCGGGGGTGTTCAGCGACACCTCGAGGTAGCGGACCCCCTCGTCGACCAGGGCTACGGCGGCACGGATTGAGGCATCCTGGTCGGTACCGCGGATGATGGCCAGCAAGCGGGAGCTGCTGAGTCCGTCAAGAAAGTCAGACATGGGTGGTCCTTTCGTAGGGCTGGAAGGCCGGTTTACCACTCGGCGTAGGAGCCGTCGTCGTGCCGCCACACGGGTGAACGCCAGGCGTGGCCGCTCTTGTCTGCCCGCCGGACGGCTGCTTCATCGATTTCGATGCCCAGACCCGGACCGGTGAGGCGCTCCACGTGGCCGTCCACGAACTTCAGCGGGGTCTTGTCGAGGACATAGTCGAGCACTTCGGCGCCCTGGTTGTAGTGGATGCCGATGCTCTGTTCCTGGATCAGGAAGTTGGTGGTCGCGAAGCCCACCTGCAGACAGGCGGCGAGCGCCAGCGGACCCAGCGGGCAGTGCGGCGCGAGCTGGACGTCGTAGACCTCGGCAAGGGAGGCGATCTTGCGGACCTCGGTGATGCCACCGGCATGCGAGAGATCCGGTTGCGCGACGGCGATGCCCGCCTGCAACACCGGGAGGAATTCCTGCCGGTTGTAGAGCCGCTCCCCGGTGGCGATGGGGATGCTCGTGGAACTGGTCAGCCCACCGATCAGGTGCGAATTCTCCGGCACCGTCGGCTCCTCCAGGAAGAAGGGGTGCAACGGTTCCAGCAGCGGTGCAACCCGCCGCGTGTTGGCAAGGGTGAACCGCCCATGGAAGTCGACTGCCACGTCCCGGTGCGGGCCGAGCACCTCGCGGGCAGCGGCGACGCGCTCCACCACGGCGTCGATCTCCGCGACGCTGCCAAGCGGGCTCATCCGACCGCTGGCATTCATCTTCACTGCGGTCAGTCCCACCTCAAGCTGGGCGGAGATGGAGTCAGCCACCTCGGCGGGTTCGTCGCCGCCCACCCAGCCGTACATCCTGATCCGGTCGCGGACATGCCCGCCGAGCAACTGGTGCACTGGCACGCCGAGCGATTTCCCGGCAATGTCCCACAGTGCCTGGTCCAACCCGGCGACGGCGCTGGCCAGGATGGCACCGCCACGATAGAAGGAGCCCTTCGTCATGACCTGCCAGTGGTCCTCGATCCGGAGCGGGTCGGCGCCGATCAGCAACTCGGAGAGCTGCTCGACGGCGGTCCGCACCGTCTCGGAGCGACCCTCCACCACCGGCTCGCCCCAGCCGACAATGCCGCTGTCAGTTTCCACCCTGACGAACAGCCACCGTGGTGGGACGAGGAAGGTTTCGATCCTGCTAATGCGCATGAATGTTGCTTTCGGAGAGGTACGCGACAATGTGGTCAACCATTGCCTGTGGTGGGAGGGACAGGTCAACGGTCAGGCCGCGTTCGTCGTCGCCCAGGGTCTGCAGGCTCTCGTACTGGGAGGCAAGCAGCGACGGCGGCATGTACTCGTGTTCCCGCTCGGAGATCCGTGCGGCCACCAGTTCCATGGTGCCGTGCGGGTGCACCACCACCAGTTCTGGGACGTGGCCGCGGAGCAGGTCCCGGTACGCAAGTTTGAGAGCCGAACAGGCGACGACGACGCCGGCTTTCCGGCCTTCGGCGAGCACCGCACCGACGGTGTGTAGCCAGGGAAGCCGGTTGTCGTCGGTGAGGGGCGTCCCTGCGGCCATCAGGGTTTTGTTGTCCACCGGGTGCAGGTCATCACCGTCAACGAAAGCGACGCTGAGGCGTTCAGCGAGCAGCGACCCGATGGTGCTTTTGCCAGAACCCTGCACCCCCATGACCACGATTGGGGGGGTTTTTGAGTCTGCCATGACCTAGCCTTTGGTCGCGCCGGCGGTCAGGCCGGAAACGATGTACTTCTGGGTGAACAGCGCGATCACCATGATCGGGATAGTGACCACCACGGAAGCGGCCATCAGGCCTCCCCAGTCGATGCTGGCGTAGGCCACGAAGTTGAAGATGGCCACGGGCAGCGTCTTCGTCTCGGCGCCGGAGAGCACCAGGGCGAACATGAAGTTGTTCCACGAGAAGATGAAGGACAGGATTCCGGCCGTTGCCACGCCGCCGATGGACAGGGGCAGGGTGATCCGCAGGAAGGCGCCGATGTGGGTGAGTCCATCCACCCGGGCCGCTTCCTCGAGCTCAAGGGGCATCGAATCGTAGTAGGACATCATGATGTACACGATCAGTGGCAGGGCCACGAACATGTGCGAGAGGATCAGCACCCCGTACCCGCCCACCAGGGACAGGTTGGAGAATACGTAGTACCAGGGCACCAGCAGGCTCACGCCCGGGATGATGCGGGCCATCAGCACCACCAGCGCTGAACGGCGCATCGCGAACCGGCTCATGGAGTAGGCCGCCGGGACGCCGATAATCAGGGATAGCGCCGTCGACGCGAACGCCACCCAGAAGCTGTTGAACACGAACGAGAAGTAGTTGTTGCGACCCAACACCGTTTCGTAGTTGGCGGTGGTGGGGGTGAAGATCAGGGTTTTGCTGGCGTCGTAGATGTCGACGTTGGTCTTCAGCGAGGCCAGGAACATCCAGACCAGCGGGGCGATGAACGCGAGGACCACGAGGGTCAGGGCGACAACGCGGAAGATCTTGTAGCCCTGCCGGCGAAGTGGTTTCTTCCGGCGCGCGGGAATGCCGGTGGGCTTGGTGCTGCCCTGGCTGAGGTTGGGGGCGATCGTGCTCATGAGCTACACGTCCTTCCGGCGCCGGGTCAGAACCCACATGGCCGCGATGATGATGAGGAAGAAAAGGATCAGGACGGTTGAGGACAACCCGTAGTCGTTGTAGTCGAAGCTAAGCCCGTAGGCGTAGATATTCAGCGTCTCCACTTCGTTGAAGGATCCACCGCCGCGCCCCTTGGTGGCGTACAGCAGGTCGAAGGTTTTGAGCGCGTCGATGCTGCGCAGGAGGACCGCCACAATGATGGTCGGCATCAGCAGGGGGACGGTGACGTAGCGGAACCGCTGCCACGCGTTGGCGCCGTCGATCCGGGCCGCTTCGTCCGGCTCCTCGGAGAGGGAGGTGAGGCCGGCGAGCAGGATGATGACCACCATCGGGGTCCACTGCCAGATGTCGATGAAAATCACTGTGGGTAGCGCGGTCGCCTGACCGGAGAGCCAGGGCTGGGGCGGAATGCCCACAAAGCCGAGCACCTGGTTGGCGAACCCGATGTTGGGGTCGAAGATCAGCCGCCACATCATGCCGACGGCGACCGGGGTGGCGACCAGGGGCAGGAGGATTGCCACCCGGACCCATTTTTCGCCCTTGAACGGGCGCCACAGCAGGAGTGCGATGCACATGCCCAGGATCATCTGGACGGCGAGCGCCACAGAGGTGAAGGCGAAGGTGCGCCCGACGGCGGGCCAGAAGCGTTCAGTGTCGGTGAGCACTTCGGCGTAGTTGGCGAAACCGATGAACTCGGATTCGGCGCGGACCGACCCTGAGGAGTCGGTCAGGCTCAAGTACATGGTCCAGCCGAGCGGGAAGATGATGAGGATGCCGACGAAGATCATGGCCGGCGCCGCGAACAGCCACTTCCGGTGGTTGTTCGCCCAGTCGGAGTAGGCCTTGTAGTGGGTGTTCCCCGGCCTGCGGTCCTTCGGCGGGTTGATCCTCGGTGGGGAGGCGACAGTCATGGTCAACGTCCTTGGTGCGCTAATGGCAATGGTTGCAAAGGTGATGGGTGGAGCGCGTCAGGGTGCGGCGGCCGGTCAGCGGGCCCGGTGGTTGCGCCGCCCAGCGGAGGTTGTCTCCGCCGGGCGGCGCCGCATCGCAGGGCGGCTGCGGGAGCCGCCGTCGAACGCTATTCGCGTTCGTCGTCCAGGAAGGCCTGGAAGGATTCGCTCGCTGCATCAGCTGCCGCGTCGACGTCGCCGCCGGTGATGCCGATGACGATCGGATCGCCCACCACTTCACGGGCTTCAGCCACGTTGATCACGAGCGGGCGATCGTAGCCGACGCCGTTTTCGGCGCTGGCCTCGATGGCCGCAACGAGGTCCTCGGGATAGGTCGCAGTGCCTTCAGGGTCGGCCCAGACCGATGTGCGGGGACCGGGGACGCCTGCCTGCTGGATTTCGAGAACCATTTCCTTGCTGGTGGCCCATTCGAGGAACTTCCAGGCGTTGTCCTGGTTCTTCGATGCCTCGTTAATGCCGAGGCCCCACGATGGTACGTTGTAGGGCTTGGATCCGGCAGGACCTGCAGGCAGTGGGGCGAAGCCGACATTCTCGGCAACCTGCGAGTTCGCGGGGTCGGTGGCGTTCTGATAGAGGCTGTCTGCCTCGGTGTAGAAGGCTGCACCGCCCTGGGTGAAGATGGCCATGGCTTCGGGCCAGCTCATGTCGGTGCTGACATTCTCTGGACCATATTCGTTGATCATGCGGCCGTAGTAATCGTAGGCTTCCTTGGCTTCCGGTGAGGCGATGGCTGAGTTGCCTTCCTCATCGATGAAGTCGCCGCCGAAGCTGTAGAGGAAGCTGGAGAACTGGGTGACGGCCGGTGACTTGCCGGTGCGGGCGACGAAGCCTGCGACGTCGGGGTTCTCTTCGCTGATCTGCTTCGCGGCGGCTTCCAGCTCTTCGAGAGTCTCCGGGACCTCGAGGCCTGCAGCCTCGAGGAGGTCGGTGCGGTAGTACAGCACCTCGCGCTCGGTGATGGTTGGGACGCCAACCACCTTGTCCTCAAACGTGGTGGAGTCGACGGGGCCGCTCTGGAAGTCTGACCATTCCCACTCGGGGTTAGATTCGACGCGTTCCGTCAGATCGGCCAAGTAGCCGTTCTGAGCAAACAGCTTGCCCTCCTGCAGTGGCCGGTACATCATGACGTCAATTTCGTCAGTGCCAGCATTGAGCTGCACGTTGTACTGGGCTGAGAGCTGATCTTCGCCGAGCTGCGTGAGTTCGACGGTCAGGCCCGTTTCTTCTTCGAATTCGGGAATTGCTTCAATGATGGTATCGGTCCACACATGGTTGGCGAGGGTAACCCGCAGAGTGTCGGAGGCTTCGTCGCCGCCGCCTCCGCCGCATGCTGCAAGGGTTCCGCCCAGCAATGCCGTCAATGCCAGTCCGGCTACCCGCATAGTTTTGCGTTGCACTGTTGCTCCAGTTCTCTTCGTTGAGGACACCCGCAATAGTCGGGGCCAGGAGTAGATGATCGGTTTACATCTGCTAATAGCCACGATAGTAGTGACAAAGATCATACTTATGCAACCCCGTTACTCAAATGGGATGCTCTTGATACGCTTCACTTCATGCAGCCAACTGAACCCCATTCCACCGATGTCATGCCCTCTGGCCTGCATGCGTCAGTGGTTGACCAGATGGGACTGGCGATCGGGGCCGGCGAATGGGCCGCCGGATCGGTGATGCGGATCGAAGAGCTCGAGGAGCGCTACGGCGTCTCCCGCTCGGTCATCCGCGAGGTGCTGCGTGTCCTAGCCTCCATGGGAATGGTCGAATCACGACGGCGGGTGGGCGTCCAGGTGCTGCCCCCCACCGAATGGAACCTCTACGACCGCCAGGTCATCAGGTGGCGCCTTGCCTCCCCGGGGCGGGTCGCCCAGCTCCGCTCATTGACCGAGTTGCGCACGGCAGTGGAGCCGCAGGCCGCCCGGCTGGCAGCACTGCGGGCGCCGCTGGCCGACGCCAGCGAGCTCATGGGACTGGCCGGAAAGCTGTGGGCCGCCGGGCAGGACGGCGACACTGAACTGTTCCTGACCCTCGACATCCAGTTCCACCGCCTGGTGCTATCCAGCTCCGGGAACGAGATGTTCGGGAAGCTCAACTCCCTCGTCGCCGAGGTTCTGACCGGGCGAACCCACTATGGCCTCATGCCCGAGCACCCGCACGACGAAGCACTGCAACTGCACGTCGACGTCGCCAGCGCCATCCAGCGCGGCAACCCGGTCGATGCCCACCACTCAATGCTCGCCATCATGGAACGTGCCATGACCGAAATGAGCACGCTCTGGGATGAAGCAGCGCACAAATAGGATCAGCCAAAAGAAACTGATGCGCTGGCCGCGGAGGATTCGCCTCAGCTCGAACACACTGGCTCCCTCAGAGTGGGTGCACCTCTGACCGGCGTTGGAGCCGTCCCCGTACATGGCCCTGTACCCGGCAGACCCAGTGAACACCGGCACCCCGAGGGCGTCGCGCTCTCCGGCCGAGTTCCCTACCTGACCGCTGGCGACGTCGTCACGATCGCATCGAAGGCCTCGGCGAGCTGGTTCAGCGTATGGTCGCCGCCCCCGACCACTCCGTATAAGCCTTGAATATTGGCGGCTGTTTCCCTGCGCATAGGGGCTTACGCGGCGTAAAATTGGGGTACCCGGAAGTGGTCCTGCGAGCCAAGGAGAGCTGTGATGGAACGAACCCCAGAGGATCCTCATGTAGTGGTGGGCGTCGACGGCTCGGAGCCTTCGATCCTCGCCCTGAGGCTGGCCGCGAAACTCGCCCCGGCCCTTGGCGCTGAAGTCCACGCCGTTGCCTGTTGGGACTATCCAAGGATGTACGAGGAGTACCTCCTCCCCGACATGACCATCTTCGGAAAGGGTGCCCAGAAACGCCTCGATGAGGCTATTCACGAGGCGTTTGGAGACGAGACGCCGCCTGGATTCACCAGCACCATCATCCGCGGTCATCCGTCGACCGTGCTGGTCGAGGCGGCCGCGAGGGCACAGATGCTGGTGGTCGGCAGGCGGGGTCACGGCGGCCTCCGCGGCCTGCACCTGGGATCCGTGAGCAACGCGTGTGTCGCGCGTGCCGTCTGCCCGGTAGTCGTGGTGCACGACGACGGAAAAGCCGAACCACACCACCGCTGGCGTGACCGCTACCGCGAGAACCGTCCCCTTGAGCCCTATGACCTGATCTGATCTGGCAGGAACATTAGGTGCCAGAGGCGAACCGTTCCCGCAATCGCGCCGTTCAGACCAACCGATCAGCCGAAAAACGTTGTTGCTTCGTCATAGCGTGACTGCGGGACAGTCTTGAGTTGCGCCACCGACTCTCCTAGGTCTACCCGCACGATGTCAGTGCCGCGGAGGGCAACCATGGTGCCCCACGCGCCGTCGTGAACGGCGTCTACTGCTGCCATGCCCAGCCGGGTGGCGAGCACCCGATCTGACGCACTCGGCGCACCACCCCGCTGGATGTGCCCGAGAGTTGTGGACCGCGTTTCAATCCCGGTTCGTTGCTCGATGATGGGTGCGAGCCTTTCACCAATACCACCCAGCCTGGGTCGATTGAAGGCATCAAGTCCGCGTTCCGAGTGGGGGTGGTTCATCTCCGCCGAGACAAATCCCTCGGCCACAACCACCAGCGGGGTTCTTCCCCGGTGAAACGGCTTCGCCACCCACTCGCAAATCTCCTCCATGCTGGGCTGCTGTTCCGGGATGAGAATCGCGTGGGCACTCGTGGCCATGCCCGCGTGTAGCGCGATCCAGCCAACATGGCGTCCCATCACCTCCGCAATCATGCACCGATGATGCGATTCGCCGGTGGTACTCAGCCTGTCGATCGCCTCGGTCGCGATCTGCACCGCAGTGTCGAAGCCAAACGAATAGTCGGTCGCGGACAGGTCGTTATCCACCGTTTTGGGGACACCGATGATCCGCACACCATCATCACTGAGGATTTTAGCGGCGGCGAGGGTTCCCTCACCGCCAATTACAATCAGCGCATCCACCCCGAGGGAACGAAGGTTCGCTTCGATGTGCTGCACGCCGCTGCCATCGCCGAACGGGCTGGTGCGGGAAGTGCCAAGAATTGTTCCGCCCTGTTTGGCAATACCGCGAACGCTCATCCAATCCAGGATGATCGAATTGTTTTCAACCAACCCCCGCCAGCCGTCGATGTAGCCGACGAATTCGTCGCCATGGTTCCGGATCCCCCGGAGCACGCAGGACCGGATCACAGCGTTCAACCCCGGGCAATCTCCGCCGCTGGTCAGAATTCCAATCCGAGCCATTACTCTTCTCCAGCCATCGTTTCGCCCTGTCCGGGACCCTTGTTTTGCCTACCTCAACGCAACCATCAATCCACTGGACCTGCCATGAGGGCTTACCCGCCGTCCCCATGGGGGATAACCAGCACGCATAGTGATTTAATGCATAAACCGATGGTGTGCTGCACAGGTGTCCGGTCCCACGGAGATTCAACGCGCATTTCGTCAGAGAGGACGGAAATGACTGATTCCTGGCTGGGGCCTGACCCACTAATGCATGGCACGCTGCAGGTGGATAGCGCGCAAAAGCGGTTGGACACTGTCGCGGAACTGGCACGTGACCTCGCCGGACGATTTGAGCTTCAACCGCTCCTGGAACGGATTTTGGGGCATGCCGCACTGCTGCTTGGCTGCGAATCGGGTTCCCTCTCCCTAGTCAACGAAGCGAGCGGGACCTACGCCAAAAAAGTCGATTTCGGCGTGGGCTGCCAGGAAGGGCAAACCTTCTCGCTAGAGGAAGGAATCACCGGCCTGGTGGTGCGGGATCGCTCCACGGTGATCCTCCGGACCTACAGTCAAGTGTCGAAGGGCCATATCTCCCCAGAAGATCCCCGGTGGAACTGCGCGGTCATTGGGGTACCCATCCAGTGGGATGCACGCGTCATCGGGACCTGCATCATCTTCGGCGCCGATCCGCAGCGCGTGTTTACTCCCGATGACGCCGCGTTGGCTGAGCTCTTCGCCAGCCACGCAGCGATCGCGTTGAAAAATTCAGAATTGCACGCCATCGCTTCTGAACGCGAGCAGGAGGCCGCCATCGGAGTGGAACGGGAGCGGGCGGTGCGGGACGTTCACGAGACCATCGGCCGGTCCCTGGCCACCCTGCTTCTCAGTCTTGATGATGCGGACAAAGCGGTCCGGCGGGACGGCCTGGAAGCCGCCGCAACCCGGCACATCGGAACCGCCCGTAATATCGCCCATGATGCCCTGGCCGAAACGCGCCGCACAATCCTGGGGATGGGCCCGGCGTCCCTCGCGGGCCGGGACCTCGACGTGGCAGTCGCGGCCGAACTGACCTGGGCCGAATCGATGAGCGCTGCGGAGACGCAACTCACCGTCATCGGGTCTCCCCGCGCGCTTGCCCCGGAGATCGCTCACCAGGCGTTCAAGATCATCCAGGAGGCGCTGGGCAATGTGGTCACACACTCGAGGGCGACGAGCGTTCGGGTGGGATTGGTCTATGAGAGTGATTCGCTAGCTGTCCTGGTGGAAGACAACGGGCGGGGATTTGATCTGGCTACCACCCACGGGGACCACTCAGCCCTGCCCACGGGATGCCTTGGCCTGCATGGGATGACCTCGCGTGCGGTCCATCTGGGAGGTGACCTGCACATCGACACGATGCCCGGGTGGGGTACCAAGGTGAGGGCCACCCTGCCCGACAAGGTGCCGGAGCGGGGCGAGCGCCCCCAGCCGCGGTGGAAGGTGCTGATCGCCAACGACAAACCCCTCATCAGCGCTGGCTTGGTCAGGCTACTACAGATCAGCGAGCCAGCAGTTCAGGTAGCGGCCGAAGTCAGCTCTTCAGGGCAACTGCTGGACGCATACGAACTACTCCGCCCCGACGTCCTGGTGGTTGATCTGGACATGGTCCAGGAAACCGATACGGGACTACTCACGGAGGTCAGGAAACTCGATCCACAGGCCGCCATCGTGGTCCTCACGGATAATCCCACGGTGGACCAGGTGCGGTCAGCCAAACAAGCTGGCGTGCGAGGATTCATCAACCGCAAAGCGGGAGGAGAGGCGATTGCGCGGGTGATCGTCGCGGCTGGTCAGGGGCAGGCGCTGGTGGAGGGCGAGCTTTTCGATTCCCTCATGGCTGCCGCCCCGGAGGACACCACGCTGGACAGTTTCACGGTGCGCGAGCGGCAGGTGCGCGACATGGTGCTACAGGGCATGGCGGACAAACAGATCGCGCGCCAGCTGCAGATCTCCGCAAAGACCGTTGAAAAACACGTTGGATCCCTGCTCCGCAAGACCGGAGCCCGCAACCGGACCATGCTGGTCAGCATGAGCGGCGTCGAGCCGTCCCAGCCCACGCCCGACGTAGGTGCGGCCCCCCCTAGCCCCCCGGGGTCAACCCCCAGACCAAAGTCCGCCCCCCTCAACATGATCCAGATCAAACCCCCCCCCTATTTGTTCGA
>NZ_JBTNDD010000008.1:0-213709 GCF_054511195.1 Arthrobacter sp. Sr33
GCAGCGGCGGGAGGTCTCCCGCCGCTGCCGGCCCCGTTGATGCAGTATGACGCGCTAGTGGTGAGACACGCCCAGCGGTGCGCCCTTGGTCTCCTTGACCAGGCTGACGCCGATGAAGGAAATCACACACAGCACCATGATGTAGATCGCCACGGAACCCGACCATTCGTACGCCTCAAGGAGCGCCTGCGCCACTGTGGCAGCGAACGCTCCGCCGAGGATTGCGCCGAGGGCGTAGCCGATCGAGATGCCCGAGTACCGCACCTGGGCGGGGAACATTTCGGCGTACATGGCCGACATGGGGCCGTAGGACAGACCCAACCCAATGGTCAGGACGAACAGGGCCACCCCGTAGAGCACGATGTCGCCGGTGTCGATCAGCATGAACATCGGGATCATCCAGACGAAGACCCAGGCATAGCCGATCTGGAAGGTCCGGACCCGGCCAATCTTGTCGGAGAGCCAGCCTCCCACCATGGTGAAAATCAGCCAGCCGAAGGAGGCCAGCACTGTTGCCAGCAGCACCTCCTGGATGGGAAGTTCCAGACGCCCAGTGGCATACGAGATGAAGAAGGCAATCAGGAGGTACCCGGCGGCGTTGTTACCGATGAAGATGGCAGCCGACAGGAGCACGTTCTTGGTGTGGTTCCGGAACAGTTCACGAAGTGGCGCCTTGCTTTCCGCCTTGCGCTGCGCCATCTCCTTGAACACTGGGCTCTCGGCGACCGAGCGGCGGATCAGGTATCCCACCACGATCAGGACCACCGACAGCAGGAACGGAATCCGCCAGCCCCAGGCCAGGAACTCATCTTCGGTCAGAACCGTTCGCAGCAGCAACAGGAGGCTGGTCGCGAGGATCATCCCGATGGGGACACCGATCTGCGGGTAGGCCCCGAAGAGTCCGCGCCGGTGTACGGGTGCGTGCTCCACGGCCATGAGTGCTGCACCGCCCCATTCACCGCCGGCGGAGAAGCCCTGGATGATGCGGAACAGGATCAGCAGGATGGGTGCCCAGATGCCGATCTGCGCGTAGGTCGGCAGGAGGCCGATCAGAGCGGTCGCCCCACCCATCAGGAGCAGGGTCATCACCAGCACGGCCTTGCGGCCAATCCGGTCACCGAGGTGACCCGCGACGATCGCCCCGAGCGGACGGAAGAGGAAGCTGATGCCGATCAGGGCGAACGACAGGATCTGGGCCAGGCCGGGGTTCGAATCCGACAGGGGTGTCAGGAAGAGCCCGGCCAGGACTGTCGCGGTCAGCTGGGCGAAAATGAAAAAGTCGTACCACTCGATGGTGGTGCCGACCAGGGTCCCCGCCAGAACCTTGCGTTCCTCGCGGGTCACGCGTTGTTTGGGCTGGCCAACGCTGGTGGAAGAAGACGTCATTGTGTACTCCAGGGTGGGACGGACTATTTACTGACAGAACGTTCGGTTTGTGACGCTGATCATACTACCCCGGGATGGCCTAATGCACGCTCCCCGGCGACGACTTGCCGGAAGACCTGCCGGGAAGCCTGTCGAAATGCGGCGGCGCGCCTAGTCGGTACGAGCCAGGAACTCGCGCACCCGCGCCTGGACAGGGGCAGTGTCATAGCTTTTGACCAGTGCCCCGGCCATCCGAACCGGGTCGCCGAAGAAGAAATACTCATACAAGGCCTGACGACCCGAGAAACCGGAGATTGACGCGTCATGGGCCAGCTTGAATAGCCGCACCCGTTCGGGTCCGGTGAGCGTTTTGGTCTGGAGATACCGTTCGATATCCGGCAGCGCCGCACTGGCCAGATCGGCCTCGCCCGGGAGCGCCATCAGGCCGCTGGCGGATAATTTGCGGATAATCTGGGGGAAGCGCTGGGCCACCTTCGGATACCAGTTGCGTGCCGCGTTGAGTGTGGTCCACTTCGGCAACATCACGCCGTCGTCGTTCGGTGTGGCATCGACCTCGGACGCCCGCAGCAGGGCTTTGCCGATTTCGACCGTCTGGATGAGCTCGGCGAGATCCTCCTGGATGTGCTGGAATCCGCCGATACCGATGGACTCCGACAACTCCGCTGCCAGGCCGAGGAAGAACTCGCTCTTGGCTATGGTCCGCGTGACCACCTGGTGGGTCATCAGCGCCCCGGCGCCGGTTTCGGAGTAGAAGCCGTTGCAGAGGTCGGGGTGCCCGAGCATGAAGATGCGCTCGTTCGGCACGAACACATTGTCGAATATGACGACGGCGTCCATTTCCTCGAACCGCGAAGCCAGCGGCTCGTCGTGGATCGACCCACCATTGTGGAGGGGGGTACGGCACAGGTACCTCAGACCCTCAGCGTCGTTGGGGAGCGCGAACGCGAAGGAATACGGCGCATCCTCGGGGGTTCCGCGCAACAGGGTGGATGGGAAGACGAGCAGTTCATCGGCGATGGGGGCGTTGGTCGCGAGCATGCGGGCACCGTTGATGATGATTCCGTCGTCGCGTTCCTCGGTGATGCGGGCCGACAGGTGACCACCCAGCTGCTCCGATCCCGACACCGACCGATTGACCTGCGGCGGAATCAGCGTGTGGGTGGTGAGGAGATCATTCTCCCGGCAGAACTCGTAGTACCGGCGAATGTTCTCGCCGAACATGGGGTCCGCCTGGGCAAACCAGTGTTCGGCCGCGCTCAGCGCGGTCAGGCACCCATTCATGTAATCCCCGGTGCGGCCCAGGAAACCCTGCGAATATTCGGCCCAACAGGCCGTCGCCGCACGACGCCGTTCCAGGTCCGCGACCGTGCGCGGCACGAGGAAGGAGGCGTTGACCCGGTCACCGCTCGACGGCGATGGGTACGTCAGCCGGTCCGCATACTCGGGATCGTGCTGCAGATCGAATAGCCGGGCGTAGGACCGCGCCACATTCCTGAACGCAGGGTGATCGGCGATGTTTTCGCTGACCACCTGACCATCGATGACCACGTGCGGTCGCATGGAATTCAATGTGTCCAGGTACTGCGTGCCGGATCGGATGCCCATTGTCTTCAGTCCTTGAGGAAGTCGTGCGGTTCAGCTGCCTGGGGTTTTGGTGGACCCGGTCAGAGTAGGTCTTCCATCCCCAGCTGGTCTTCCGGGATGGTCGTGAAGCTACTGTTGGCGTACGCCAGGGCATCGCCCTTGCGGTAGTTGAAATCCTGCACCTCGCCGAGGTACAGGGTGTGGTCGCCGCCGTCGTACGCTGCCCACGGAGTGCACTCAAAGTAGGCCAGGACGTTTCCCAGACGTGGCGCACCTTCCCCCTCGACCCAGAGCGGCTCATCAACGGGTCGCCCGGCGAAGTGCAGGGCCAGTTGGCGCTGCTCGGCGCCGAGGATGTTGACGGTGAACGGTCTGCCGGCCAACTCGTCGTGGGCCGTGGTGCTGCGGGCGATACTCACCAGCACCAGCGGCGGATCCATCGACACCGAGGTAAAGGAATTGACGGTGATCCCATGACGCTTGGTGGCGCCGTCGAAGGTGACGATCGCGACGCCGGTCGCGAACCGGCCAAGGCTTCCCCTGAAGTGGTGGGCCCGCGGTACGTTCAGGGAGCGCCGACGAACGGGTGCGCCACTGCTGGCTGCACTCCCGTCCTGCGGTGAAGCGGTCATGGTCAAACTCCCTTGACGTGCCTGTACTAGCGTTAAGGACAGCCTAGCTGTTCTATAGTTGAACAATTCATTCTGATAGTGAAATATTGGCGGAAGTGACGAAGACAACAGCCGCCCACCCGAGAGGACGCCATGGACAGTGTGCAGACCAGCGCTACGGTGGCACCGTCATCACATTCCCAGACCCTCTCTCGGGGCATCCGTGCCCTGGAAATCCTGGCCGAAGCGCGCACTCCCCTGTCCATCGCCGAGCTGTCCACGCAGCTTGGGGTGCACCGCTCCATCGCCTACCGCATCCTGCGGACCCTTGAAGACCACTCGCTGGTGGTGAGGGATGCTGCGGGTCGGGTGCAGGCGGGCCCCGGCCTCGCCGCGCTGGCCCGCGGCGTGGCGGGCGATCTGCAGTCGGCGGCGCTGCCCGAACTGACCCATTTGGCCAATAGCCTGGGCATGACCGCCTTCGTTGCCGTCCTGAACCAACATGACTGCGTCACGCTGGTCACGGTAGAGCCCCGGCACACCGGTGCCACCGTTGCCCAGCGGCCTGGCACCCGCCACTCGGTGAGCGCCGGAGCGCCGGGAATTGCCATCCAATCGGCAATGACTGAACAGGACTGGGCTCGTTTTGCCCCTGGCCAGCAGTACCGGGAAGCCGCCCGCACCGCGCAGCGCACCGGCTACGCGGTGAGCCACGATGAGGTGATTGAGGGCGTCTCCTCGGTAGCCGTACCGGTCCGCATCCCCGGTCAACTACCGGCAGCCGTAGCGCTGGTCTACATCCGCAGCCAGCACACTCCGGCGGAGCTTGGTGCTCAACTCGCGGACTGCGCGCGGACCATCGAACAACAGTTGCGCTGAGGCCACCCCCACCCCCACCCAGGCCGAGGCGCGGGGTGCTGGGTGCAGGTATTGGGGTATGGGGTGCAGCGGGCTAATCGGATTGATGCTGCCGGGGCACCGTCAATGAAACGACTCCCAGCACCAGCAGCGCACCAGCCGCAGCTACCGGAACCACGAAGGCAGAACTGAAGCCGTTCGCTTCCGCCAGGGTCCCGGCCACTGCGGCCCCGATCGCCGTCCCAGCGACAATTCCGCTGGCCAGCAGGGTCATGACCGTCCCCATCAGTTCCTTCGGGGCCACCAGGGAGCCGATACTGAAAATCGTGACCATCGTGGGTCCCACCGGGATACCCAGGACGAACAGCACCAGCAGCATCAGCGGGACCTCCTGCGGGATGAAGAGGAACAGGCTGAGCAGGCTCATCCCGCCAGCGGAGATGATCCAGCGAAACGACGCCGAGAATCTGGCTGACCAGTACGCCACCGACAGCGCCGCCGCCGCTGAGCTCAGACCCATCACGGCGTACAGCAGACCCGCCGACGTAGCAGCCCCGAACTCGCCGGCGAACGCGATCAGGGCCGTCTGCGTTGAGCCGAAGAAGGTACCCATTGCAACCATGCCAAGCACCGGGAGCGGAACCAGCAACCAGAACCGTCGGCTGCCGGGCTCCCTCCGGCGGGTGCTGGGCTCCCCCTCCCGGGCAGGGTGAGGACGCCGGCTTAGCGGCACCACGGCCTGGACCGTGGGGTGAATTGCGAACGCGCTCACCATGACGATGGTCAGCACGGCGGCGAGGGCCAGCGGCAGCCAGGGGGCAATCACACTCGCCAACAGGCCCACAAGTGCTGGCCCCAGAACGAAGGTCAGTTCATCCGCGGTGCTCTCGTAGGACAGCGCCGTATCCAGATCGCCCTGTTGGGTTCCGCGGGTCAGGGCGATCCACCGCACCCGGGCCAGTGGCCCGATCTGCGGGCAGGTCAATCCCATGCCGAAGGCTGCCCCGAGAATGAGTGCGGTGGAGGCCGCCGAAAAGTCAGGCACTGAGTAACTGGCCGTGACCACCAGGGCAATCGCCATAGTGTTCAGGACCGCCGAGACGAGCAGCACGGGCCGTTGCCCGGTGCGGTCGGCAAGGTACCCGAGAATAGGGGCTCCCAGCGCCGAACCGACGCCGACCGCTCCGGCGGCAAACCCTCCGGTTGCTACCGACCCGCTGGCCGCCGTAACCAGGGTCAGGGCCCCGACAGTCAACATGGCCAGGGGCAGCCGGGCGAAGAAGCCGATGGTGAGGAAAGAAGATCCGGCGAGGGCCGGGAGCCGGCCATAGCGTCCCAGCCGGCTAGCGGATACTGCGGGTAGTGTCATGGTGAGGGTCTTTCCGGATACAGCTGATTGCGCATCGTCCCCCCTCCCGATGCGCCCAACCCGGTGACAACCCTCAATTTACACCGTCTGCAGCCCATCCGTCTGATGCGGACCGGTGGGCTGATCGTCGATGGGCAGTTGGTCGATGGGCAGTTGGTCGACCGGTAACTGGTCGACAATCCGCAGGGTGGATCCGTTTCGTCCCTTGATCACCTGAAGCTGGGCGGTGATGCGCTGCTTGAGTTCGGCGACGTGGCTGACCAGCCCCACCATGCGGCCGCCGTCCCGAAGCCCTTCCAGAGCGTCCATGACCTGTTCCAGGGATTGGTCATCGAGACTACCGAAGCCCTCATCAACGAACAGTGTCTCGATCTCGATTCCCCCTGACTCGGCCTGAACGACGTCGGCCAGGCCGAGGGCGAGCGCCAGGGCCGCCATGAAGGATTCGCCGCCTGAGAGGGTTGCCGTGTCCCTCGTATTTCCGGTCCAGCCGTCGATGACGTTGAGTCCCAGGCCCGACTTCTTGTTGCCCGATAGCGCATCACTGTGCACGAGAGCATAGCGCCCATCAGACATGGCCAGCAGCCGTTCAGTCGCTGCATCCGCTACCTGCTCCAGGCGTGCAGCCAGCACGTAGGTGCCAAGACTCATCTTGTACGAGTTGTCTCCGCCTCCGGCCGCGGTGTCGGCCAACGATTTCACGAGTTCATACTCGGTCCGCAGCGGCAGCACCAGCTTCTCCTGGCGGCCCATTTCGGCTGCATAGCGTTCAAGCTGTGCGGCCGACTCCTCGATCATCCGACGTTTGACCTCACTTTTCGCGGCGCGTGCAGCCGATTCACTCTCCGCCGCTGCCGCTGCTTCAAGCACTTCGCGGGTCACTGCCGGCAGACCGGCTGCCTCGTCCTGAAGTGCCCCGGCAATCTCCGGCAGGCCCTGGTCAGCTTCCAGCCGGTGCGTGGTGCGCTGATAGCCGCTGAGGAACTGCTCGGCGCGCTGCAGCTCAGCCGACGGCAGCAGGGCCGCGCGCACCTCATCCGGGTCGTCGAATGACGAGTTCGACAGTCCCTCGGCCAGCGAGCCAAACGCCTGATCGTGGCCGTCGCGGGCACGGATCAGGCCCTGCAGGGCGTCCCGACAGGTGGCAATAGCTTCGTGTCCCGCCGACAGCTGAGTAATCCGTTCCGCCAGGGTGTCATACCCGTCGCGGAGCGTGACCAGCCGCCCCGTCACTTCCCCTCGCTGTTCCTCCAGCCCGGCAATCAGTGACCGCAGTTCAGCAAGTGAAGTTGTCAACCCGTTGTAGGTGGCAGTGAGGCTTTCTTCGCGTTTGGTCAACTCGACCAGCCGGGCCGTGACGCGCTCCAATGCCTGTCGTGCTGCGACGGCTTCCGCCAGCAGGCCAGTGTCCCGCGTGAGGTCCTCCTGCACGTCGGCAGCATCCCTGCCACCACCCTGCGCCTCCAACCTGGCGGCCTCCAGGACTGCCTCGTCCCGCACTCGTCGGATCCGGTCCAGCTCCTGCTCGGCGGCGTCCTGCTTCCGGTGTGCAGCCTCTTCCTGGTCGTGGGTGACCAGGGTGTCCAGATCGGCCGAGGCCGGCCGGGGATGGGACCGGCTGCCGCAGACCGGGCAGTCACTATCGTCGGTGAGTCGGTCAGCCAACTCGGCTGCAGCCTGTTCCAGGCGTTGCCGGAGGGTATCCAGCCAGTGACCCTTGAGCTCAAGGAAGCGCCGTTCGGCTGCCGTGTACTTCTCCTCCTCGCCCAGGACCCTGTCCCGCGCGGTCCCGAGGGCCGCGATCGTGGTCAGGAGCCGCTTGCCCTCTGCCACCCGCTCCCCCAGCGTCGATTCCTGGTTGACCTGACGCTCAAGCTCGCTACGCTCCGCACGGGCATCGGCGGCCTCGGCACGGACCTCCTCCTGGGCACCCGAGCAGTCCGCAAGGGCTGCCTCAATCCGTTCCTGCTCGGCCGCCGCCTTGGCGAGCCTGTGCTCCAGCGACTGCAGACGCTGTTCCTCCGGCAGTGCCGAGCGCAGCACCCCGAGGTCTGAGGTGGCACTGGTGCAGGCAGCATCGAGCACGCCGATCGTCTCGTCAAGGCTGGACCCCGCGCCGTCGACGCCGGCAGGGCTCACATCGACGCCGTCAGGGCTCACGTCGACGCCGTCGGCGGCGGTGATGACGGAAATGACGTCGTCTGGATTGAGGCCGGGCACCAGGGATCCGGCCACCTCGGATTCGGCGATCCGGAGCGTTGCGACCTTCGCCCCGGCGGTGGCGTGGCTGAGCGTCCGCTCTGCCTGATCCAATGAGCGGAGGCCACCCTCAAGGATGCGGGCCTTCCGATCCCGTTCCACTGCAGCCTGAAACGCTTCCGCATCCTCACGCTGGGCCAGATGCGCGGCCTCGTCAGCCCTGAACTTCGCCAGTGCACCCTGGCGCGCGTGGAGGGCCGACGTCTCCTGGTGTGCCTGTCGGAATGCAGCAAGCTCCTGCGAATCCTTGGTCGAAGTCTGGGTTGCACCTTCCAGCGCACCGGCGAGACGCACCTGCAAGCCGCTGATGGTTTCCGGTCCGGCTTCCTGGGTTTCCGGAGCCGCGTCGGACCCAGGGGCGGAATCGGGGGCGGGGTCCGCCTCTCCCCCTATGAGGGCATGGCGCTCCACCTCATCCAGGGCCCGACGGAAGATGTGGGTCAACCCGGCTTCGGCGTCGGCGACCCGGCCGCCGAGCGCCCTGGCTCGTTCAGCGAGGACTTGCTCCACCTGTTCGAAACGGTCGGTGGAGAAGAGCCGCTGCAGCAGTTCCCGGCGGGATTTCGCATCGGAGCGAAGGAAAGCGGCGAACTCGCCCTGTGGCAGCATCACCACCCGGGTGAACTGCTCACGATTCATGCCGAGAAGGGTCTGGATCTCGTCGCCGGCTTCATCGTTTCGGGCGGATTTCTGGACCCATTCGCCGTCGACCTGCTCCCTCAGCAGGGTGCGGGCCGGCTCGGAGGTGGTCCCCTTGCCCCGCTTGGCCGGGCGATTCCATTGCGGATTGCGGATCACTTCCAACCGGCGACCGCCCACGCTGAACTCGCAGGTCACCTCGGGGGCCAGCGACTCGGGTGCGTGGTCGCTGCGGAGCCGCTTTGCACCCTGCCGGGCGCCGGGCACCGATCCATAGAGCGCGTAGCAAATCGCGTCGAGTACGCTCGATTTTCCGGCGCCCGTGGGGCCGTTCAGGAGGAACAGACCGTGGGCACCCAACCTGTCGAAGTCGACCTGCTGGCGTTCAGCGAAGGGGCCGAACGCCTGAAGTTCCAGGCGGTGGATCCTCATCGTTCGACCTGTGCCGAACGGACTGTCTCAAGGGCGGAGGTGATGACAGCGCGTTCGCCATCGTTCGCTGGACGGGACCGGACGTGGTCAAAGAAGCCACAGCACACCTCCACATCATCAGTGGCCGTGGCGATGCGCTGGCTGTAGGTCTGCGCTGCGCGTTGCCGGTCACCGGCCGGTTCGAAGTTCAATACCAGGGTGGTGGGGAAGCGGCTCCGCAGGCGCTCCATAGCCTGGGCGGGCCGGTCAGCGTCGGTGAGGGTGATGTGGCAATAGGCGTTCTCGGCCCAGTCATGGCGCGGGTCCGCCAGCAGGTCCTCAAGTTCCCCAGTCAGGACCGCCAGCTCGCGGTACCCTGGCCAGTTAATTGCACTGACCTCACCCAGCCCGTCGGCGCTGATGTCCACCAGCCAGGCGCCCTTGGCCTGGTTGGCTTCCGAGAACGAATAGGGCAGGGGCGAACCGGAGTACCGCACATTGGGTGCCAATTGCTGCTGGCCATGAAGGTGCCCCAGGGCCGTGTAGTCGAAGGATTCAAAGAGATCGAGGGGCACGGCACCAACCCCACCCACGCTGAGATCGCGTTCGCTGGCCGAGGTGATACCGCCGCTGGCGAAGGTGTGCGCCATGACCAGGGACCGGACGGTCCCGGCCGCCCGGCGATGCGCCAGGTCCGAATGGACCCGGTCCAGGGCTGCCCTGGTCACGCTGGTGTGTGTCGGGGCCTCGGCTCCGAGCCCACCTGCGACCAGCCGCGGCTCGAGGTAGGGCAGGCCATAGACGGCCAGCTCGGCGCCGTCGTCGTCAAGGGGGAAAAGGACCGGCCGCGCAATGTCCTCAAGCCGGGTGCGTAAGTGCACTCCGCCGCGTTCCAGAATGCGACCGCCGAATCCCAGTCTGGTGGCGGAGTCGTGGTTTCCACTGGAAACCACCACCTGCGCTCCCGCCCCGGTGAGACGATCCAGCGCGTCGTCGAAGAGGCCGACGACGTCGACGCCGGGCAGTGCACGGTCGTAGACGTCGCCGGCGATCAGCACCACATCGACTTCATGCTCGCGGACAGATTTCTCGAGGTGGTCGATGAAAATCCGTTGCGCCTGAAGGGTACCCACACCGTGGAACGACCGTCCCAGGTGCCAATCGGATGTGTGCAGTAGCCTCATGATTCCAAGCTACCGGCCCCCACTGACATTCCTGCGGAGGGTTCCCGGCGGTGCGGACTTTGGCCCGGTTTTAGCCTACTTTTCGTCGCGGCGATCGTCGGATCCGTCGAAGAACCTCCGTGCCTCGTCGGTCCCGGCGGGACGGTCAACCTGACCATCCTCGGCCGTGTCACCGGTGCGTGCATGGCCGGCCGGGTAGCGGTCAGCCGACGTCACCCCGGTGGTCTGCGATGGGGCGTTGACCCCGGTGACTGCCGGGGCTGCGTCGTCGTCGGCAGGTGCGGCGACGGATCCGTCGGCCGCCCCAGCCACCCCGGCTTCACTCTTGCGTCCACCAAACAGCTCGGTGCTGCGGTAGATCAGTCCAACGATCGCTGCGCCGAGCACCGGTGCTACCCAGAACAGCCACAGCTGCTCGATGGCCCAGCCTTCGGAGAAGATGGCGGCGGCGGTTGACCGGGCTGGGTTCAACGACCCGTTGGTGATGGGGAGCAGGAAGGTCAGCAGCGCGGCGTAGACCAGCCCGATGGCGAAGGGCCCACCGGCGTTGCGCAGCGCACCAGTGGCGGTGCGGGAGGTAGCCCCCAGCACGACGGCGACAAAGATCGCGGTGCCGACAACCTCGGCGAGGAGAGCGCTGCTCAGGGCGAACTGGGTGGGCGAATTGTCTGCGTAACCGTTGGCCGAGACGGCGAACAGGGCCTGGACGCTACCGGCAAACTGCTGGTTGGCGCTCAGGAGCAACCAGATAAACACTGCTGCGACAACCCCGCCGACCACCTGCGCCACAATGTAGGGCAGTACCGAGGCCCACGAGGTTTTACCTGCGATTGCCGAGCCGAGCGTGACCGCCGGGTTGAAGTGACCCCCCGACACATAGCCGAACGCGACCATCGCTCCGATCAGCGCCAGACCGAAGGCGAGAGTCGGCTGAACACCCGTCTGGGTGTTCAGGATGGTGACGCCCAGTCCCGCGAGGACCAGCAGGAACGAGCCTGCTGCTTCGGCGAGGGACCGGGCCACCAGTGGAAAGTCTTTGATCCCGGCAGCGCGCCCGGAGTGTTCCGGGTCCGCGTGCAGATCGTGGCTGGGCAGAGATGTCTGCGTCATGGTGAACGTATTCCTTCAAGCTGAATGGGAGAGTCGAGATGGGGGTCGACTCTATTGTCGGGACCGTACGATCCGGTCAGGCAAACCCGTCCAGCGTTCCACTTGTTGCTGGATGCCCGCTGTGAGCGGGCGACGCCGGTGGACGGGGCAGTAGCACCATACCCGACACTAGACTGTTGAGGTGCCTGTTGCCCCGACTTATTCCGACCGTGTTCATGGCTGCCTGCTGGGCGGTGCCCTCGGCGATGCCCTCGGCTATGCCGTCGAAGAACTCGACCTGCAATCCATCCGGACAGCCTACGGTCCACACGGTGTGACCTCCCCCGACGCTTTGCCGGACACGTTCCGGTTTTCCGACGATACCCAGCTCACGTTGTATACGGTCGACGGACTCGTTGATGCCATCCAATGGGCCAATGATGGAGTGGCGGCTGATGAGACCGCCTGCCTGTGGCTGGCCTACCTGCGGTGGCTGGCGACGCAGGGCGAGACGCCGTCGTCGTCGGCGCCTGCTCCCCCGCCCCGCTGGATCGATGCCCAGGAAGTCCTTCAGCACCGCCGCCGGCCCGGCGCGGCGTGCCTCAGCGCACTCCGCAGCGGAGAGATGGGCACCCAGGCGCGGCCACTGAATCTTGACGCCAAAGGCTCCGGCACGGTGATGCGTTCCGCCCCGTTTGGGCTGGTGCCCCATATTCCTGTCGAGGTTGCCGATCGGCTGGCGATGAACGCCGCCGCACTGACCCACGGCCACCCCACGGCCCAGCACGGCGCTGCCGTGGTCGCGGTCCTGATCCACTCAATCGCCCGTGATGGCAAGCCTCTCGCTGAGGCGGTGGCTGCCGCCGTCTCCCGGGCAGCCGCTTCGGCGGTACCCGAGCTGGTCCGCCTCCTTGAGACCGCTGTCGAACTGGCCGACGACGGCGGTGTCTCGCCTGAGCTGATGACGGCAGCCCTCGGCGGTGGGTGGACAGCTGACGAAGCCCTGGCGATTGCCGTGTATGCGGTGCTGGCAACCGAGACGACCGCGGGAGTAGAGGACCACTTCCGCGCTGCGTTATGCCTCGCTGTCAATCACGACGGTGACAGCGACACGACGGGGTCGATCGCCGGCAACATTCTCGGCGCGCTCTACGGGGTGCAGGGGCTGCCCGCCGCGTGGGTGTCCTTGCTGGAGGGTGCCGAAACCGTCAGCGCGATGGCTCAGCTGTTGGTGGAAACCACCTCGACCGGCTGAGCCTTTCCCTGGGGCGGTTCTGGTCGATTCTTGGGCTGGCCCCTGCTGTGCCTAGTCTTGGCTCATGGATAACTGGAGTCCCGCTCACCTGTCGGATCTGAGCGGCCGCACCGTGGTGGTCACCGGAGGGAACGCCGGGCTCGGCTATTTTGCCTGCGAGCAGCTGGCGGCGGCCGGGGCGACCGTGGTGATGGCGTCGCGCAATGAGCAGAAGGTCACGGCGGCCATTGCAGCGATCCGGCGCAGGGTTCCCGACGCAGACGTCCACTACCAGGAGCTCGATCTGGCCCGGCTCGACTCGGTACGGCAGGCCGTGGAAGTGCTCTCCTCACGGGGTCCCCTCGATGCGCTCCTGGCGAACGCCGGAGTTGTGGGCGCGGCCGGACGCCAGCACACGGCGGATGGTTTTGAGCTGCAGTTCGGCACCAACCACCTGGGGCATTTTGCCCTCACGGCGGGTCTGCTGCCTGCCCTCACCGCTGCGCGCGGCCGGGTGGTTCATCTGGGCAGCATCAGCCACCGCTGGGTCCGGCTGAACACTGCCGACCTGATGCCAGCGAAGTACAACAATCCGCGCTCCTACGCGACGTCGAAGCTGGCTGTCATGACCTTCGGTTTCGAACTCGCTGCCCGGCTTCACCTGCTGGGGAGCCCGGTACAGAGCATCGTGGCCCATCCGGGTCTGGCCCTGGACATGCTCACCCCGCACCGACCCGGAATCGGTTTGAACGACACCCCACCCGCTGCACAGCGCCGCGTGCTGGCACCCGTCTCGCACGGCAAGGACACCGGGGCGTGGCCCCTGGTTCGGGCGGTGGGTGATCCGGGCGTCGACAACGGCTCCTACTGCGGGCCGAGCGGCTGGTTCCAGTTACGGGGTCACCCGACGTCGGTGCCGGCGCATCCGCACGCCCGCGAGCGCAACACCGCTTCCCGGCTGATCGACGCGTCGGAGGAGCTCACCGGGGTCCAGCTGGCCCTGTAGAGCGGCTGGAACCGTAAGCAGGTCAGGGACCGTAGACCGGTCAGGGACTGTCGACGGGCCAGCGGCCCTCAGTCATCTGCAGGAACTCGGCTTCCGAGAGGACCTCGATCCGCTGGCCTCGCTCGTGGAGGTCGAGAACACGCCGGGCTTTGCCGGTGACGCGTCCATTGCGCAGATCCGAGGCCTCAAATCCGTCGCCCACCACCAATACTGTGGTGCGTTGGGTGACCGTGCTCGCTGGTTGGGCGCCGAGCCGCGCGGCCCGTTCCTTGGCCTGCGGACGGGGCATGCCGAGCGTGCCGGTGAACACCACCGTCTGGCCGTACAGCGGGTTTGCCGGATCGGCTGCGCCATTCGCGGGCGGGTTCAAGCCCTCCTCGGGCCACCCGGAGGGGCCGGTCCGGGTAGCAACCGGGCCACGGGCCAGGGCACCGCGCGTCGCCTTCGAGACAGGGTTGATTCCCGGTACGTAGGCATCCTGGATCGAGAGTGGGAGCCGCTGCAGCGCGGCTAGTTCTGCCAGCGAGTCCGCACCGTTCATCCTGGCGATGTCGATCATGATGCCGGCACACGCCCTGGCATCCTCAACTGCATCATGGTGGTTGACCAGCGGGACTCCGGCCGCCTCGGCGACGAAGGGCAGCGAGTACGAGGGCAGCGAATAACTGCGCCGGGAGAGCACCACGGTGCAGGTGTAGTTGTAGGCCGGGCCCGCGATGTTGGAAACTTCCTGTCCCGACCTGATGACGCCCAGATCGAAGGCCGCGTTATGTGCCACCAGGACGTCGTCGCCAATAAAAGCACCGATCTCCGGGAATAGGTCCCCAAACCGTGGCTGGGTCGCCACCATCTCCGGGGAAATGCCGTGGATCCGTACGTTGCGCCAGTCGAAATGGTCGTGCCCCGCGGGAGGGCGCATCAGCCAGTGGGCCTCGTCCACGATCCTGCCGTCCCGCACCTTGGCCAAGCCAACCGCGCAGGGCGAGCCACGGAACCCGTTTGCTGTCTCAAAATCGATTGCTGTGAACTCAATTCCCACCGGGTCAACGCTACGGGTTGAACCGACGGATTTTACCTAACGTTCACCCGCGCGCCGGGAGATACCTGCCACAGTCCCCTACCCTGAGGTATGGGAAAGACACAGTGGTACCTGTTCGATTACGGCATGGTGATCTCCAATGCGCCCACACCCGAGGACTGGCTGAACCTCGAGGATGCTGCTGGCGTCCAGCTGATGGACCCCGGCTCGCCCTACTGGCAGCACCGGTTAGACTTCGATGCTGGCCGCAAGACCAGCGTCGAATACTGGTCGCTGGTCACCGGACGCGACGTCACTGAGAGCCGGACGGACCTGCTCGACACGCTGGATGCCAACCAGTGGTCCCACTTCAACCTGGAAACCCTCGATGTCCTCGAGGAACTCAGCAGCCAGGGTGCCCGGCTGGCGCTGCTCTCGAATATGCCTGCCCCGATGGTGGCCAGGTTTGAGCAGGCGTCCTGGACCGGGTACTTCACGAAGATGTACTTCAGTTCGGTGCTCCAGCTGGTGAAGCCGCAGCGGGAAATTTTCGAACACGTGCTGCGGGACCTTGGCGCCGAACCACATGAGGTCACCTTCGTTGATGATGCCCAGGTCAATGTCGCTGCCGCGCAGGAGCTGGGCATCGACGCTATGCTCCACCAGCCAGGCATCGACCTGCAACGTGAGCTGTTCGCCCCACGCTGAGCTAGGGCACGGCCCGTCGCAGGGTGAGGTAGGACCCGCCCGCCAGCGCCAGGCCGACGACGGCGAGCCAGCCTGCGACGCTCAGCTGGGTCTGGCTGCTGAGGAACTGGCCCACCTGGCCCCAGAGTTCCTGGCGGGTGAGGTAGAAGACGAGGCCGACCAGCACGACTGCAGTCCCGATCCCGGTGATCAGGAGTCCCGTGGTCTGCCACCGTTTGTAGATGGTCGCGGCCCAGAAGCCAACCAGGAACAGCACCATCATCGCCGTGAAGTAGAAGACCATCATCGGCAGGCCGGATCCTTCGGCAATCCAGTCAATCGCGAAGAATCTGCCGTTGAGTCCCCACCCGTCAGTTGCTATCTCGATCAGGCCGAGCACGTAATAGAGTGCCGTTGTCACTGCCGCAATGATCGAGAACAAGCCGAGGGTCCCGAGGAAGAAGGACTTGCGACTGATGCTCAGTCCCTGCGAAAAGGGGAAGGTCAGGGTGAGCGACTGGATTCCCAGCGCCAGGAAGTACCACATGATGGCCTGGGAACCGCCCGAATATTTTGCTCCCTCATAGGGAATGAAGGACCAGATGACCCAGCTCAACCCGAAGGACGCCACGAGGATTACGGCCGGAATGCCGATAAAGGTCCATCTGTTGCTGAGCTGCATGCGCATGACATTGACTACACGACTCATTGTGATACCTCCAGCGAGTGGTTGTGCACGGCGTCCAGATCGCCGCTGGTCGCTGCCAAGGTTCGACGGATCACCAGCTGCTGCAGTGAGACCGGAGCGAGCTCCAGGCCCAGCTCTGCGGCCTCGCGTTTCTCCGTCGGCGTGAGCACGCCGACGGCAGTCACCGAGGCCAGTGAGGCGAAGTTGTCGGTGTGAAGAATTTCCCGGCCGGCAAGGAAAGCCTTCACCACGGTTGCGGATCCGACCACCGTGAACGCCGAACCCCTGATGCTCTCGGCGTCGTCGTTCATGATGATGCGGCCTTTGTCGATCACAATCACGTGTTCCAGGAGATTCGCCACCTCATCGATCAGGTGGGAGGAGAGCACTACGGTCCGCGGGTGTAACGCGTAGTCCTCGACGAGCCGGTCGTAGAACAGCTGCCTCGCCACGGCGTCCAGACCAAGGTAGGGCTCATCGAAGAACGTCAGTTCGGCGCGGGATGCCAGACCGATGATGACGCCGACGGCCGAGAGTTGCCCGCGGGAGAGCTTCTTGATCGATCGCTTGAGGGGCAACTGGAAATCCTCGACCAATCGGTTGGCAAGTGCCTGGTCCCAGTTGGTGAAAAACAACGCCGCCGACCGGAAGGCATGCTTGGGCGTGAACGCATCTGGATACTTTTGCGATTCACGGATGAAGCAGATGCGGCTCAGCACCCGTTCATTCTCGTAGGGACTCTCACCGAAGACGGCGACTGTCCCGGAGGTCTGGAAACCCTGCGCGGTGAGGATGGACATCAGGGTGGTTTTGCCTGCCCCGTTACGTCCGAGGAGGCCGTAAATTTTCCCGGGCTGCAGCGACAGGCTCACCCCGTCGAGCGCCGTGGAGTTGCGGTAGGTCTTGATCAGATCATGTGTTTCGATAACGCTGCTCATGGTGTTCCCCCCGAAACTGATTCGCTGGAGCGGACCATTTCCGCCAGTTCGGAGGGGCTGATTCCCAGCTTCCGAGCCTCTACCGCCAGCGGGCGGACGTATTGGTCAAAGAATTGGTCCCGCCGGCGCTGCAGGAGCGCGGCGCGGGCACCGGTGGCAACAAACATTCCTATTCCCCGTTGCTTGTAGAGAATGCCCTCGTCCACGAGTCGGTTGACGCCCTTGGCGGCGGTCGCCGGGTTGATGCGATGGAAAGCGGCAAACTCGTTCGTTGATGGGACCTGCGCCTCTTCGGCCAGGGTTCCCTCGACAATCTCGTTTTCGATCTCTTCGGCTATCTGAAGGAAGATGGGCCTACTGTCATCGATCATCTGGCCCCCCGGTGACCAGTCAGCTGGTCAATTGGTTAGTTACTGATGTAACTAACCATACAACCGGGGGCGGGCGATGCCAAGGCTTTTTGGGACGGCTGTGGTGGGCACGACGCCGTCGGGAACTCCTGCGCAGTTGGCGGGTGAAGCACGCCTCGAACCCGCCACTGCCGCTCGGGCGATTGGGGACACTCGCCACAGCTGCACCATCGGCAGGAGGCCGTGTGTCAGGCCGGGTCCCGCTCAGCCCGATTGCGGCGAATCTTCAGGATCCGGCTGACCACAAAGTAGCCAAGGAATACGACGACGGCGGCGATCACGATTTTCTGGAACACGTCCGCATAGGCTTCGACAACGTGCCAGTTTTCCCCGAGGTAGAAACCGGCCAGCACGAAGATGCAGTTCCAGATGAGGCTTCCTGCGGTGGTGAGGGCAATGAATATCCAGATCGACATCCGCTCGATGCCCGCCGGGATGGAGACCAGACTGCGAAACAGCGGAATCATCCGGCCGAAGAACACTGCCTTGTAGCCGTGGCGGTCGAACCAGGCCTCTACGCGGTCCACATCCTCCAGATCGACCAGTGGGACCCGGGACACGATGGCTCGCATCCGGTCGCGTCCCAGCCAGGCGCCCAGCAGGTACAGGATCAGCGCACCGACCAGTGAGCCTGCGGTGGTCCAGAAGATGGCTTCGAACAGGGTGAAGCTACCCCGGCTTGCCGTGAAGCCCGCCAGCGGCAGGATGACTTCGCTGGGCAGTGGTGGAAAGAGGTTTTCCAGTGCGATCGCCAGACCGGCGCCGGGCGCGCCGATGGTTTCCATCATGGAAACGGCCCAATCGGAAATGCTGTCCAGCGCCGACCCGCCGCCGGTCGGGGTGGTCGGTGCTGTTTGCGAGGAAATAGTCATATCCTGACCAATTTTGCCCTACGAGCCTGGGCTTTGCTGGGAGCGGAGGCGGGATTCAGCGCAACGCTTCGATCAGGTGGGGCAGCAAAGCCTTGAAGGCTCTCGCGCGGTGGCTGATCGAATTCTTCTCCTCCGACGACAGCTCGGCACAACTCTCCTCACGGCCTGCCGGCTGCAGAATGGGGTCGTACCCAAATCCACCGGCTCCCCGGGGCTCGTTGAGGAGGGATCCCCTGAGCTCGCCCAGAGCCACCTGGGCGGTCCCATCCGGGAGGGCTACCGTGGCGGCGCAGACGAATGATGCGCCGCGCTGTGCCCCCGGTATGTCGGCGAGCTGGGCCAGGAGGAGCTGCAGGTTGGCCTCATCATCACCGTGGCGTCCTGCCCACCGTGCCGAAAAGATCCCCGGCGCACCGCCGAGCACGTCGACGGCGAGACCCGAGTCGTCGGCAACTGCCACCAGCCCGGTTGCCGCCGCCACCGCCCGCGCCTTGAGGAGGGAATTGGCTTCGAAGGTGGTGCCGCTTTCGACGACGTCGGGCGCGCCGGCTGTCGCAGCGTCAATAACCTGCGTATCAACGTCAAGACCAGGAACCTGGCCCCGCAGCAGTTCACGCAGTTCCCGGAGCTTGCCCGCGTTACGGGTGGCGAGCACCAGCCTGGGTGCTGCCACAGCCGGTCGACCGTTCCCGGTGTTCTCAGACACCGGCACCCTCACCAAGGATGTCGAGCTGGATCTGGGTCAGCTGGGAAGTGCCGAGCAGGGCCAGGTCAAGGAGTGCGTCGAGCTCGTCACGATCAAACGGTGCACCCTCGGCGGTGCCCTGGACCTCCACGAACTTGCCGCTGCCAGTGACCACCACGTTCATGTCCGTTTCCGCGCGGACGTCCTCGACGTAGGGCAGGTCAAGCATGGGCACGCCGTCGATGATTCCGACGCTGACCGCGGCGACCGTGTCGATGAGGGGCTGCGCCGACGCGGCGATGAGCTTGTTTTCCTTGGCGTAGCGGATTGCTTCGGCCAACGCCACGTAGGCGCCCGTGATCGCTGCAGTGCGGGTGCCGCCGTCGGCCTGGAGTACGTCACAGTCCAGCACAATGGTGGTCTCCCCCAGCGCCTTCGTGTCAATGATGGAGCGCAAAGACCGCCCGATCAGACGGGAAATCTCGTGGGTGCGGCCCCCAATTTTGCCCTTGACCGATTCGCGGTCCGATCGGGTATTGGTGGCGCGGGGAAGCATGGCGTACTCAGCCGTGACCCAGCCCTTGCCCTCGCCCTTGAGCCAGCGGGGTACGCCCTGGGTCAGTGATGCGGTGCAGAGGACACGGGTGTTGCCGAACTCGATGAGTGCCGACCCTTCGGCCTGGTTGGACCAGCCGCGGGTGATGCTGATGGGTCGGAGCTGGTCCGGGGTGCGGCCGTCCGCCCGGAGGATGGCAGCGATGGGCGAGGAAGTGTCTGCTGGAGTCATGGGCTTAAGTCTACGGGCCGGCGGAAAAGTGGCCGAGCCGCAAGTGCGCTGTTGGGCAACCACTCGTGTGCGGGGGCGGTACTTTTTTGGCGTCAGATCTCGTAGGAAACGCCAGCAACCGCGACGGCGAGATCCCCACGGTAGCTGGTCCTGGCCTCCTCGATGGTCCTGTTGGCGTCATTCCACACCGGGATGTGGGTGAGCAGCAACCGGTCCGACGACGCCGCTGCCGCCACCTGCCCGGCCCGCCGGCCGGTAAGGTGGACGCCCTCAATCGCGTCGTCGCGGCCCTCGTGGAACGCCGCCTCGCACAGGAAAACATTGGACCCGGCGGCGGCCTCGATCAGGCCGTCGCAGGCATCCGTATCGCCGGAGTAGGTCAACACCCGGGGCGGGTCGCCGGGATTGTCGCCCGCGACCTCGACGCGCAGGGCATACGCCTCCTCGACCGGGTGCAGCACCGGGTACGGCGTGACGGTGAAGGGCCCCAGGGTGACGGCGGCGCGGGATTTCCAGATCTGGAAGTCGAAGTCCTCATGCATGCCGGGGTCGAGGTCCAGCCCGTAGGCGGTCGCCATCCGGTCGGCGGTACCCGCGGGGCCCCACACCGGGATCCGCGGCCGGTGCCAGCCGTTGGGATCCCAGTGCACCGCAACGTGCAGACCGCAGAGATCCATGCAGTGGTCGGGGTGCAGATGGCTGAGGAACACTGCATCAATATCGCGCAGGTCCATGTAACGCTGCAGCGCGCCCAGGGCGCCGTTGCCGAGATCGAGGAGGATCCGCCAGGTCCGGGTGCTGTCGCCGTCGGGCACCGTCGCGGTCACCAGGTAGCACGACGCCGGCGATTGGGGGCCAGGAAACGACCCGCTACAGCCCACGATGGTCAGCTTCATGGCTAGGAGTTCCCCCTCGCATCGGCGCGCGCAGTGGCGATCATCTCCGGGGTGATCCTGGCCATACTTCCGGTGGGATACTGGGCGGCCACATGGTCGACGTGTTCTACGCTGAGGACCTCGGGTCCCAGGAACCGGCGGGCCAGCTCACCGAACCGCTGGGCGTCGCCGGTGGCGACGAAGTGGTGCCTGGGCTGAGCCTCCCCCACCCGCTCCAGGTCGTGGGAGATCAGCGCACGATAGACATCCTTCGCGGTTTCCTCGGCGCTTGAGACGAGTGTGACCGCATCCCCCATCACATAGGAGATCGCCCCGGTCAGCAGGGGGTAATGGGTGCACCCCAACACCAGCGTGTCCACTCCCGCCTCCTTCAGCGGCTGCAGGTACCGCTGGGCGGTCGAGAGGAGTTCAGGACCCGAGGTGATCCCAGCTTCGACAAATTCGACGAACTCGGGACAGGCGGCTGAGGTGATGGACAGGTGCGGAGCGGCGGCGAAGGTGTCCTCGTAGGCGCGGGAGCCCACCGTGGCTGAGGTGCCGATCACCCCGATCCTCCCGCTCCGGGTTGCAGCGACGGCCCGCCGGACCGCTGGCTGGATCACCTCGATCACCGGGATGCCGTAGCGGGCGGTGTAGCGTTCGCGGGCGTCACGGAGCACGGCCGCTGACGCGGAGTTGCAGGCAATAACCAGGAGTTTGACGCCTGAATCCACCAGCTCATCCATTACGCCCAGCGCGTGGGCGCGAACCTTGGCAATGGGCAACGGGCCGTAGGGGCCGTGAGCGGTGTCGCCGACGTAGAGAATCGACTCGCGCGGGAGCTGGTCAATCACGGCGCGCGCAACTGTCAGCCCACCGACGCCCGAATCGAAAATGCCGATCGGGGCCTCGGTTCGCTTCACTGCTGAAAAATCGCCCGGGACGGAGGTCATAACCTACCGACCATAAGACCTGTCACCGGGATTAGACGAACCCGACGCCAGTGGAATTAGTCACAGCCTTCGACCACAGCGGCGCAGCAGGCCTCGTTCACTTGTCTTTCAGCCCAAACAGGGCCTGGACCAGTGACTCCTGAAGCCAGCTCGCAAAGTTGTACACCAGCGCCAGGTAGGTCTCGACGTCGTCGGCGTCGGCGACGTCGTCAATGTTGTGAAGGCGGGCCGCGTCCTCGTCGGTTTCGATCTTCAGCCGGTCCGCGAGGACCAGCCGGACGTCGTTGAGCGCCCGGGCCATCAGCCGGGCCTGCTCGGCGGTGAGGGTCAGCGGGCTGGACTCCAGCAGCAGGGCACTGCCGCGCAGGGTGCCGATCTTGTCCTCGCGGAGGGACCGTTCGGTCAGCCGGCGGAATTCCAGCGCCTCGCCGTCGTCGTTCCGGACCGCATCCGGCAGCAACCTTCTCACGGCGCTGTCTGAGGGGGTGACCGCGGTGCTATCCACGCCGACCATGGCGGCGAGCGGATCGGCATTGGCTGGCTCGGCGGGCTCCAGCAGTTCGATGATGTCCTCGAACAGCTTGCGCAGCAGCTGCCGCTCCCCCGGATCCAGGGTGCCGATGATCCCACGACGGGTTGCCTTGAATGCCTTGGCCAAGAATTCTCCTTAACGCACAGTTACTGGGTAGCTCGCCTCAGGGGGCGTCGGACTTCTGGAACGTCGCCCAGAGTCCGTAGGAATGCATGGCCAGCGTGTCCCGCTCGGCCTCTTCCCGGCTGCCACCGGCGACCACCGACTTACCCGCCTCGTGGACTTCCATCATGAGCTTGTTCGCCTTGGCTTCGCTGTACCCGAAATAGGTCTGGAACACGTAGCTGACATAACTCATGAGATTGACCGGATCATTCCAGACGATCACTACCCACGGGATATCACTAGCGGTCAGCTGGTCGGTGTCCGTTTCCTCGAGCCGTTCGGTGTCCGGAGCGGTGCCAACAGTCATAGCACCATTGTAGAACGCAGGTCGGGTGACAGGATTCCGGTTGTGTCGGCGCCCAAACGGGTTAGAGTCGTGACTGTGAGCCCCACCAACTCCGCCCCGGTCGTCAGCACCCGGGCCAGCACCGCCCTGTATACGGACCACTACGAGCTGACCATGCTTCAGGCCGCCCTGCATTCCGGGGCTGCGCACCGGAAATCGGTTTTCGAAGCTTTCGCACGGCGCCTCCCGGAGGGCCGACGCTATGGGGTGGTGGCCGGAACGGGACGCCTGCTGGAGAGCCTCGAAAACTTTCGCTTCGGCACTGAACAGCTGGACCACCTGTCAGCGGCCGGAGTGGTGGACACCCTCACTCTTGACTGGCTGGCCGACTTCCGCTTCGGCGGGAACGTCTGGGGTTATGCCGAGGGCGAGGCGTACTTCCCGCACTCCCCCATCCTGATCGTTGAGGGAACCTTCGCCGAGGCCTGCATCCTGGAAACCCTGGTGCTCTCCATCCTCAACCACGACTGCGCGATTGCCTCGGCCGCGTCACGGATGACCGGGGCGGCCGGCAGCCGTCCCTGCATCGAGATGGGGTCGCGCCGCACCCAGGAGGAGGCTGCGGTGGCCGCCGCGCGGGCGGCCATCATTGGGGGTTTCGCCAGCACCTCCAACCTCGAGGCCGGTCGGAGGTACGGCGTGAAGACCGTCGGCACCGCAGCCCACTCCTTCACCCTGCTGCACGACACGGAGCGGGATGCCTTCGCCGCCCAGGTCGCCACGCTGGGCGCCGGAACATCGCTGCTGGTGGACACGTACGACGTCGAACGCGGCGTCCGGACCGCCGTCGAGGTGGCTGGACCGGAGCTGGGTGCGGTGCGGCTGGATTCGGGCGACCTCGTGGCCCAGGCCCGCTGGGTCCGTCAGCTGCTCGATGACCTGGGCAACCACAACACCCGGATTGTGGTCACCTCGGATCTCGACGAGTTTGCGATTGGCTCCCTCGCCTCCGCTCCCGTGGATTCCTACGGCGTCGGCACCTCACTGGTCACCGGTTCGGGCGCCCCGACCGCGGGCCTGGTCTACAAACTGGTGAGCCGGACCGATGACGACGGCGAATTCGTTTCAGTAGCGAAGTCAGCACTGAACAAGGCCTCGCGCGGCGGGCGCAAATACGCACTCCGCCGCCTCAACGACGCGGGCATCGCCACAACCGAGGTGGTGGGAATTGGCCGCTCGCCTCACGACGACGGAAACGACCGGCCGCTGCTGCAGCAATTTGTCAGCGACGGCGACATCCTGCCCGGCTGGACCGGGGCCGATGCGGTGCGCCGCGCCGTCGAACACCACCGGTCGTCCATGACCGAACTGCCGGGCTCGGTCATGCGACTGCAGCGCGGAGAACCCGCCATCCCCACCGAATACGAGGAGGAACCATGACCCGCGCCCTGATCATTGTCGACGTCCAGAACGATTTCTGTGAAGGTGGGTCGCTAGCCGTCGACGGCGGCGCCGACCTCGCCTCCCTGCTCAGCGACTTCATCGACGAGCAGGGCGGGGAGTTCGATCACATTGTCGCCACCCAGGACTGGCACATCGACCCTGGAGCCCACTTTTCACAGACCCCCGATTTCCTCCACTCCTGGCCGGTCCACTGCGTCGCCGACAGCAAGGGATCACGGTTCCACCCGGACCTGGATACCGAGAATGTCGAAGCAGTCTTCCGGAAAGGCCAGTTCGAGGCGGCGTACTCGGGCTTTGAGGGCGTCCTCGCCCCCGAAGACGAGGTTCCCACCGGCGAGCAGAAGCTCGGCGCCCTGGCTGAGGGGTCGACAGAAGACCCGGTGACACTCGATGACTGGCTCCGTGAGCGGGAGGTCGATGAGGTGGCAGTGGTTGGCCTCGCCACCGACTTCTGCGTCAAGGCAACCGCCCTGGACGCTGTAGCGGCCGGCTACACCACCTCGGTCCTGGTCCGCTACACCCGCGGGGTCCACCCCGACGGCGTCGAGACTACCCTCGAGGAACTCGAAGAAGCCGGCGTCGAACTGGTCGAGTAGGACCTGGCCTTCGCTGCCGCGCGCTCAGGTCCCTCACCCCTCGCGGTAGTGCACCGGGCGGCTATTTCCGGCCGATGAACCAGTCCTGCAACTTCTTCAGCCGCCGCTGGAGCTGATCCTCGTTGGCCTGTGCCACGGCCGGACCGCCGCAGGCCTTCCTCAGCTCGGTGTGCACCACACCGTGGGGCATGCCGGAGCGTGCCGACCAGGCTGATACGTTCTTGGCGAGCTCACCCCGTAGTTCTGTGAGTAGCCGGTGATCAACGACCAGCGGCTCGGGGGCTGGCGCCACCGCGACGCCCTTGCGTCCCCGCCGGGTCTGTTGTTCCTGCTGGCGTTGGCGCAGCAAAACTCCCACCTGGTCAGCGTCGAGCAGCCCCGGAATGCCGAGGAAATCCTGTTCATCCTCGCTGCCCATTTCGCCGCCGGTACCGAACTCACCGCCGTCGAAAAGAACCCGGTCAAAGGACGCCTGGGATTCAAGCGCCTCGAACTTCTGCTTGGTCAGTTCGTCGGAGGCTTTCTCGGCACGGTTCGCCTCCTCCATCAACGCTTCCTCGGGGGCGAATCCGTCCTCGTCAGTCGCCGGACGGTCCAGGGCATGGTCACGCTCAAGTTCCAGCTGGTTGGCGAGGATCATCAGGTTCGGCACCGATGGCAGGAAGACCGAAGCGGTCTCTCCCCGGCGTCGGGCACGCACAAAGCGTCCCACCGCCTGGGCGAAAAACAGCGGCGTCGCTGTCGAGGTTGCGTAGACCCCGACGGCGAGCCTCGGTACGTCAACGCCTTCGGAGACCATCCGGACCGCTACCATCCAGCGCTGCTCGCCAGCCGAGTACTCCTCGATCTTCTCCGACGCCTTCGCATCATCCGAGAGAATCACTACCGGTGATTCGCCGGTGATCTTCTTGAGCAGGCCAGCATAGGCCCGGGCGTCGTCGTGGTCGGTGGCGATCACCATGCCGCCGGCGTCGGATACCGTCCGCCGCACCTCGGAGAGCCGCTTGTCGGCCGCGGCGAGGACCGCCGGGATCCACTCGCCGGTGGGGTTCAGCGCCGTCCGCCAGGCATGAGCGGTGATGTCCTTGGTGACTGACGCTTCGCCGAGCGAAGCCGCCATCTCCTCGCCGGCACTGGTGCGCCACCGCATCTGGCCCGAGTAGGCCATGAAAATGACAGGCCGCACCACGTGGTCCCGCAGGGCCTCGCCGTAGCCGTAGGTGTAATCGGACTTGGAGCGTCGAATACCGTCGGCGTCGGCCGCGTACTCGACGAAAGGGATGGCCGCCGTGTCCGAACGGAACGGCGTCCCGGTGAGCGCCAGCCGCCTGGTCGCCGGTTCGAAGGCTTCACGAATACCGTCACCCCAGGACAGGGCATCGCCACCGTGATGAATCTCATCCAGGATGACGAGGGTCCTGGCGGCTTCGGTCTTGGCACGGTGCAGCATCGGCTTGCTGGCCACCTGGGCGTAGGTCACTGCCACGCCGATGAAACCCTGACCGTGACGGCCGTCAGCGTTCCGGAAGTTGGGGTCGATCGCCAGGCCAATCCGCGCCGCGGCGTCAGCCCACTGCCGCTTCAGGTGGTCGGTCGGCGCGACGATAGTGATCCGGTTGATGGTGCCGCGTTCCACGAGCTCGGTGGCAACCCGCAGCGCGAAAGTGGTTTTACCCGCGCCCGGGGTGGCAACGGCGAGGAAATCCTGTGGGCCGGTGGCAAAGTACTTGGCGAGCGCCTGCTCCTGCCACTGCCGGAGTTTCGGCGCCGTACCCCACGCCGCGCGTTCCGGGTAGGCCGGTGGCAGCGATGCACCTGTGGCAGGGGCAACGCCGAAGAGCATGTTATTACTCACGCTTAAGAAGAGACCTTTCCATGCCTGTCTGTGTCTGGGTGGGGACTAGCCGGCTCATCGGAGGATCCCAGCACCGCCCTCGAACCGGCAACTATACCGGCAACCGCGAAGAGGCACAGAGCCAGCCAGATCGCAACAAACACGCCCACCTGTCCCGGGTTCGACGGGTCACGTAACAGGGCGAAAAGCCCTCCCGCGATGGTGCTTCCGACCACCCCACCCATCTGGTCGCTGAGTTGCAGCGAGGAGGAGTTTTTCCCCCGCTCCTCTGCCGGTGAGAGCTTCAGGACCAGCACCGAGGTGCTCGACAGGGTCATTCCCATGGCAAAACCGGCAAGGGTCCACACCACCACCAGAACCCAGAAGGGCACCGTCGGAACCGAGACCAGTGCCAGTCCGCCGACGCTGGTCGACAGGATCGACGCCCCAAGGACCAGCAGCCACTGTCGGCGGAAGGTGACACGAGCCTGCACAAAGGCCCCCGCACTCCACCCCAGGGCGCCGGCGCTCAGGGTGAGGCCGGCGGTCGCCTCATTCATGCCACGCGATGTCACCAGCATCAGGGGAAGGAACGCCTCGGCGCCGAAGAACGCGGCGGTGACCAGGCCGCGGGTGGCGATGATGCTCGGCAACCCTCGGGCGAGCCGCACTGTCCCCTTCGGCAGCAGGCGGGGGAAGGTCAGCGCTGCGACGGCGACGCCCCCGGCGGCGAGGAGCAGGAGCACTATTGACCCGGCGCTGTCCCCCAGGCCCTGCGCTGCGAGCCGGTTGATGGCGAATTGGGCGGCCAGCACGCCGCCGGCAAGGGCCATCCCGGTCAGGGACCGCCGTCGTCCGTCACCGCGGTTACCGGCACCTGGCTCGGGGGTTGTCAGTGACGCGGTTTTCGGCCAGACCATGACAAACGCTGCCAGGACAATCGGCACGACCCCCAGGAACACCCAGCGCCAGGTGAACTCCTCCGCCAGGTAGCCAGCCACGGCGGGTCCAATCAGGGACGGCAGCACCCAGGCCGCGGATAACCACCCGAAGATCACTGGCTGGCGATGCTGGGGGTAGGCTCCTCCGATGATGACGTAGACAGCCACCACCATGAAACCGCCCCCCAGCCCCGACACTGCCCGGCCCGCAGTAACCAGCCAGAATTCGCCCGCGGCACCTGAGACCAGCAGACCCGCGATCATCAGCGTCAGGCCGACGGCGAGCGCGGGGCGGGGACCTACCCTGTCGCACCAGGTACCGGCAATGACGGTGCCCAGCAACGACGCTGTCAGATACATCGAGAAGGCCAGCCCGTAGCCGGACACCCCACCGAGTTCCTCGACCACCGCAGGCATGGCAGTGGTGACCGCCATCGCCTCGAAAGCGGCGCAGGTGATGATGGAAATGATCCCGATGGTCAGGGGGCGCAGGCTGGCTGGCTGCCCGGTAGCGGGCTCTGCCGTGTTCGGGGCGGGGCGATCTGTCATGAATCCTTAGTCAACCTACGACTTGGTCAGCCCGCGACGAAGCGGCGGTGCCGCGCCGACACCTAGCTCGACTGCGCCGGCACCTATTTGTCCTTGTCGTCCTTGCCCGGACGCATTCCGTTGTAAATGTCTTTGCACTCGGGGCAGACCGGAAACTTCTGGGGGTCACGGCCCGGTGTCCAGACCTTGCCGCACAGCGCGATCACCGGGTCCCCGGACAGCGCGGACTCCATGATCTTTTCCTTGCGCACGTAGTGCGCAAGGCGTTCGCGGTCGCCGGGTTCCAGTTCCTCGCGGAGCTCTTCGCGCTCCAGCGTCGCGGTGGACCCTGAGCGTTGGGGGTCGCTCCGCGGGTCGCTGCGGGGGTCATTGTCATAGGGATCTGCAGGCGTACTCATGGTTTCCATCCTATCGTTGCTCAGGTCGTCCAGCCTGTCGCGGGGTCGGCTAGATTCCCTGCCAGGCAGGCTTGTTCGCGTAAGTATGGCGATAGTAATCCGCTAGTTTCAACCCAGAAGCGGCGGCCTCATCGATGAGAACGGTGGTGTGGGGATGCATTTGCAGAACGGATGCCGCGCAGATGGCGGCTACCGGCCCCTCCACGAAGTCGTGGACCGCCCGGGCTTTCTGCGCCCCGGTGGCGATCAGCACCACGTGGCGCGCGTCCATGATGGTGCCCAACCCCTGGGTCACCACGTGGTGCGGCACCTCGTCAATGCTGTCGAAGAAGCGGGCGTTGTCCTTCCGGGTCTGATCGATCAGGCTCTTGATCCGCGTCCGTGATGCCAGGGAACTGCCCGGTTCGTTGAAGCCGATATGCCCGTCCGTACCTACCCCGAGTAGTTGAAGATCGACTCCCCCGGCCTCCCGGATAGCCTGCTCAAAGGCGGCGCACGCGGCGGGAATGTCGTCTGCGGCACCGTCGGGGCCATGGACGTTGTCCGGGTGAATGTCGATCCGGTTCGTGAACTCCCGCCGAATCACCTCCCGGTAGGACTCCGGGTGGCCAACAGGTAGCCCCACATATTCGTCCAGGGCGAAGCCGTGGACGTCGGCGAAGCTCAACGAACCAGTGTGGTGCCGGCGTGCGAGCTCGTCATACACCCCGAGCGGGGAGGAACCAGTGGCGAGGCCCAGCACCGCGTTCGGCTTGCGTCGAACCAGGTCCTCGATCGCGTCGGCTGCCACAGCTGCAATGGCCGCTTGATCAGGGAGGATTACTACTTCCATCAGCTGTCCTATCGTCTGAGCTATTTGTTGACGGCCACTGCCTGCAGCAGTTCGGGGGCCCTCCGGTCGTACCACTGTCCGCCCAGCTTCACGCCGCCCATCAGCAGCGCGGCACCCAGGACGCAACCAACTACCAGCGTAAGCCAACCGAAGACGCTGTTGCCGGTGACAAAGTAGGCGATGGCGAGTCCGAGTTCCGGCAGCACCAGCGCGGTGAGGACCAGCCAGCCAATAATCTGGACTGCGAACATGGAGAATCCGGTTCCCGGCGGTGTTTTCAGCGGGCTCTCGCCCGGGAGCGGCACATTGTAGGTGTACCGGGCGGAGACCACGCTGGAGAACCCGATCCCGGTCAGCAGGACACCCACCGACAGGCCCAGCATCACCGGCAACTGCTCAAGGCTGCCGGAAATCCACAGCGGACCCACGGTGAAGACCAGCATCGCGGGGGCAGCGATCACAGCTACCGCCAAGGCGCGGCCCGCCCGGTCTGCCCACCCGCTCACCCCGGTGGAAAGGTGCAGCCAGAACGCCGTGTTGTCATAGGAAATGTCGGCCGAAATGGACCAGGCGAGGAGGAACGCGATGATCGGGCCCACGAAATTCAGCGTGGTGAAGTCCCCGGACTGGTAGGCGAAAAACAGCATGAGAAGCGGGACCAGCGGGACAATCACGATGGACCCGAGGTAACGGGGATCCCGCGCCCAGTAGGTCAAGGCGCGGGCGGCAACTGCCCCGGTGGGAGTCGCCGGAAACCGGCTGAAGAAGCCCAGGTTGCCTGCCGCTTTTCGGGTCACCGCGTTGTGGGCAGGCGTCACCAACGCCCGGGCCAGGCTGAGCTGCCAGAGCCAGGCCAGCAGGGCGAGGGTAGCGACGCCGAAGGCGAACCGCAGCGCGGCGGTGAGGTAGGCGCCGTCGGCCACGTCCGCCGGAACCGCCCAGAAGACACCCAGCGGCGTCCACCCCAGGATGGCCGCCAGCTCGCCGGCAAATCCGACCGACTGTTCAAACCCGGCCGCTATCCCGGCGATGATGGGCCCCAGCAGGATGATCGGCACCAGCACCACCATGGAGCTGACATCCTTGAACGTGCGCGACGAGGTCAGCGACATGACTGCCGTGGCCGCCAACCGTGAGGCCACGACACACAACAGGGTGGCCAGAATAGCGCACACCACCGCCACCACTGCTGCGGCAGGGTAGAGCCGCCAAGTACCAACCTGACCGAGCGCGGCAAGTAAGGTGATGATCCCCGGGATGCCGATGACCGCGCCCAGCGCGAGCCCGGCGATCAGTTGCGGCATCGGGACGGCGAAGGTAACGAACCGCGCTGGGTCGAGGGTCATATCGATGCCCGAAGAGACCATCGGCACCACAATCCAGCCGAGCACGACTGCTGACCCGGCAATCACCACTACGTTGCGAATAATCTCCGGTTCAGCGGTACCAAAGGCAAACAGCACCAGGGTCAGCAGGCCCAGCATTCCCAGACCGTACAGGCCGCCCAGGATCACGCCGATCAGTGCCCAGGTGCTGCGTTTGAGGGAGTTCCGCAGGAGGGTGAGTTTGAGCCTTAGGAGGTGCGCAACCATGTGAGTCCCTCCGCGGTGTTGCGTCCGCCCACCAGTTCCACGAACCGGTCCTCGAGGCTGGAGTCCCCGCGCACTTCATCGACGGTGCCGGCGGCCAGGACTGTGCCGGCAGCGATCACCGCAACGTGGTCGCACATCCGCTGGACCAGGTCCATGACGTGGCTGGAGACGATGACTGAACCGCCGGAGCTGACATAGCTGTTCAGGATGTCGCGGATGTTGGCTGCCGATACCGGGTCCACCGATTCGAACGGCTCATCGAGGACCAGCAGGGACGGCGCGTGGATCAGCGCCGAGGCCAGGGCGATCTTTTTGGTCATGCCGGCCGAGTAATCGACCACCAGGGTGCCGGCGTCGTCAGTCAGGTCGAGCGCACGGAGCAGGTCCGCGACCCGCTCCGCCACCGTGTCGCGGTCCATACCGCGCAGCAGGCCCGCGTAGGTCACCAACTGTTCCCCGGTCAACCGGTCGAACAGCCGCACCCCGTCGGGGAGAATCCCCATCAGCTTCTTCGCCTCGAGCGGCCGAGCCCACACGTCCACGCCATGCACCCACACCTGGCCGTAGTCCGGGCGCAGCAAACCCGTGGCCATCGACAGCGTCGTGGTCTTGCCAGCGCCGTTCGGGCCCACCAGTCCGTAAAACGAACCGGTGGGGACATCCAGGTCGACGCCGTTCACGGCGATCTTTTCGCCAAAACGTTTGGCGAGTCCCCGGATCACCAGCGCCGGGCTCTCCGGAAAAGCGGGACCGCCGGCTGGGCCCGGGGACAAAGGCATAGATGGTGTGCTCATCCCTCCACGCTAGCAACGTCAAGAGAGACCCATCGTCATCCAAAGGGACGAATTACCGCCCACAGGCTCCGTCCGGCGGATGAAAATCTAGAACAGGGCGCGTGCCAGTGCTCCCCGCGCCTTGGTGACGCGCGGGTCGCTGATCCCGACGACGTCGAACAGGTCAATCAATCGCACCCGGGCAACTTCGCGGGGTTCCCCCGCGGTCCGTCCAATGAACGAGACGATCCTGGCGAACGCGTCCTCGACGTGGCCTCCCGAAATGTCCAGGTCCGCGACGGCGAGCTGGCTCTCCACCGAGTCGGGCTCGTCGGCTCCGCGCTGCCGGATCGTCTCGGCGTCGACATCCTTGAGCCGCTGCATCAGTTCCACCTGGGCCAGCCCAGCTTTCGCCTCGGCGTCTGCTGGTTGCTCTGCCAGGGCCTGCCGGTAGGCGGCGGCGGCAGCGGGGTAGTCACCGGCCTCGATGGCATCGAAGGCGGCCTGATGCAGGGGCGGCAGCGGCGGCTCTTCGGGAGCGGCCTCCTCGCCGTCGGCACCTTCCCGCAGCGACCCTGAGACGCCGTTCGAGCCCGCCACTTTCAGCAATTCGTCAATGAAGGACCGGATCTGGGCTTCGGGCAGCGCGCCCTCGAACAGCGGCACCGGCTGACCCTTCAGGACCGCCACCACGGTGGGCACCGTCTGTGCCTGGAAGGCCTGGGCTATCTGGGGTTGCGTCTCGACGTCGACCTTGGCCAGCAGCAGCCGACCGTCATTTTCGACCGTCACCGCTTCCAGCACCGCTGTGACGCGGGACGATTCTTCGCTCCAGGAAGCCCTCAGATCCACGATCACCGGAACCTGCGATGACAGCTGAACCAGCTGAGGGAAGCTCTGCTCGGTGACCTCAACGACGTAGGGGCTGCCTGCCCCTGCGCTGGCGGCTCCGGGTGCCGAATCCGCCGGGGGTGCTGCGGGGGCGGGGGTCCCGCCCTGCTGGGCGGTCCGTGCGGCGTCGGCCCGTGCCTTCAAAGCCGACAGATCCACGGCTCCGTGCAGGTTCATTGACGACGGCGGGAGGGGCCCGCGGTTGGTTGGAATACTCATGGTTCCGCCTTTCAAGGGTGGTCTCTGGTGGAAGTTACCGAAGTTCGGCGGAGAGCAACTGCTGGGCGGCACCGATGACCCGGATGCGCTCATCGCTGCCGGCAGGCGGTACATACATCATTACCGCTTCGCCATACCGCACGTCGATGCCCTCGTCGGTTGAGGTTTCGCCGGTCAGCGACTCGTAAACGGTGCCGTCGAGGTCGATCGAATCACCGGCGCCGCGCGGGACGCTGGAATAGGTGTGGTTCAGGTAGCCGAAGACCATCGCGCCGCCGTCGCTGGTGGACAGGGCGTGCGTGAAGTCCTGCTCGGACTCATGCACGAAGGTAATGTCGGCAGAGTCGTTACCCGGATCGGCGACGACGTCGGCCTGGAACGAGGTGATGGCATCCGCAAAGGAATTAGCCTCGAAGGTTTCGGCGTTGTCGCCGTCGGGCTCCGACAGGAAGTCGGCGATCGCGTCCATCGCGTCCTGGGGGGCTAACGCAAGCTCACCTGCGACGTCGACCGGTACCTCGGCTACCCCTGCGGCACCGTCGGAGGCCGGGAAGGTGGTGCCGGGCAGCATCTGGATTGCGGCGCTGAGCTGGTAGTTCGACCGGGGGTCGGCCTGGACCAGGACCAGTGCGTGCGGCACCGGGTTCTCGTCGGACTGGGTCAGGGCGACGACGGTGCGGGGCCAGCTGGTCTCCGATGAAACCATTGTGGTCAGGACGGGCTCGGCAGCCACCGGAGTGGGCTCCGGGACGTCACTGGCCTGGGACCGGACGTCATAGTTGGCGGTCCGGAGCGCCAGGGCCGCCTCGGCGACCCGCGGCTCAAGCAGCTCCGCATCGGATGCCGCGTCACCTTCCGCAACGACAGTCGCCACCGAGGCCAGAATTCGTTCCAGCTGGCTTTCCAGCAGTACGGGTGGGGCCGGTTCGTCGGCCGCTTCGGAAGTCGCTGACGCGGTAGAGCTCGGGTCCGAACTTGGATCCGGGCTCGGGATTGAACTTGGATCGGAGGTGCTGGCGTGAGCCAGCCCGGCGCCCGAGACGGTCAGCCCTGCAACGACGACGGCCACCCCGAAGGATGCTCCGCCTGCCCGCTTCGGCTTCTTCCGGGTTTCCATGCGGCGCTGGTGGGCTCGCGAGCCCTCGGCAGCGGGCCGGTTGCGCTTTGGTGTGACAAAGAAGAGGGCAATCCCCAGCACGATGGCAAGCGCACCGATCACAATCAGGGGCACCGCCCAGCCGGTGGTCGCCTCGTTCGGCCAGGTGACCGAGATGTCGGTGGGTGCCGGGTTCTCACCGTCGGCTGCCAGGAGGATTGACCAATCGCCCTCGGCCGGATCGAGCCAGCGGTAGGTCACACTGCCATCGGCGGTTTCCTCGCTGGTCCAGAGATCGGAGCCACTGGGGTTCGGGACCGTCTCTTCACCCTCGGTGAACGTGGTTTCCAGGCCCTCCTCGGCAATGGCGGTCACCCGCAGGTGCGCGGCGTCGCCCACCCAGGCGTCGACATCCCCGGCACGTCCGACGGCGAGCGTGAAGGTACCTTCGCTGCGCACCGTAATGTCGACGTCGTCTGCGTCTGGAGCCTTCGCACCGGCATCGATCACGGTGACCGGGCCGGCCTCGGACCCCGCGGGGACGGAGGCCGTCACGGTTTCCGGCGGGGACCAGAACGTGAGCTGGCCGATGCCCAGGAGCATCAGCAGCGCACCGATCACCAAAGCGGGGACTGCAATCTTCAAACGCACTCAGATACCTATCGTTGCTCGTGCGCAGCACGGCCGCGCGTCAGGCGCCGACGGAGGTCCGACGACGCGATGTCTTGTGCAATACCTTGATCTAACGTCCCATCGTAACGAACTTCGGCCCCGCGGCGGGATTTTTATGGAGGTGGTCACTCTCGGCATGCGCGCAGACCTGGCGCACGACGTCGGGTCCCCGGCCCGACACGGTAAGCCGACAGTAGGCTGTTAGTGTTTCGCTAACCTTGCTTTAGCGGTTTTGAACCTTATTGCCCGCCGCATGCACTACTGGGAAAGCAGAATGAAGCGTGAGTGATCATCAGGATGTTCCGGCGGGCGAGCCGCTCCCCCGTCCCGCCGCCTCAGTTGACGGGCAGGGCGGTGCACCAGCGGCTTCCGCTGCCAGCCCATCTCACCGCAGCATGATCAGGGCAATTTTTCGCGGGCTCCGCCGGCCTATTCCTGGCGCCCAGCCGCGGCTCCGGTTTGAGTTCCCGCCCGAGCGGATCCCCGCGCCGGTGCCTACCGACGACGACGTCTCACTCGGTGACGACCGGCTGAAGTTCGGAAACGCCCAGCCCCAGTCCATGCGTCATCACCCGATTCACTTCGGTTTCATGGGGACGGTGGGCGTGGGGCTGGCTCTGCTCGCCTACTTCATGATCACCAACGTGGGCCAACTGCTGCTGTGGATTGGCGCGGCAATGTTCATTGCACTGGGGCTCGACCCCATTGTCCGGTGGCTGGAAAAGAAGAAGGTGCCCCGCCCGGCAGGGATTGCGGTGGCGCTGTTGCTGCTTGCCGGCATCATCGCGGCCTTCTTCGCCACCCTGATTCCCACCATCGTGAACCAGACCAGCCAGTTTGTGGATCGGGCGCCCGGTTTCGTTGATGATTTCCTCAACTCCGAGTTCTTCCAGACTGTCGATGAACAGTTCCAGGTCCGGGAACGTGTCACCGAGGAAGTCAACAACTTCTTCAACGACTCGGACGCGGTAGGCGGCATCTTCGGCGGTGTGCTGGGCGTTGGCACCGTCATTATCAACAGCCTGTTCGGTACCCTCATTGTCCTGGTCCTGACCCTCTATTTCCTGTCCTCGCTGCCCGCAATGAAGAAGTGGGCGTACCGGTTGGCGCCGCGCTCGCGCCGCCCCCGGGTGGAGTCGCTGGCGGAGGAGATCACCAGCAGCGTCGGCAACTACGTGATTGGGCAGGCCTGTGTGGCCATCCTCAACGCGACCTTCGCCTTCGTTTTCATGACGATCGCGCAGGTGCCCTTTTCGGTCCTCCTGGCCTTCGTCGTCGCGCTGCTGGCCTTCATCCCCCTGGTGGGCGCCCTGATTGCGGCAGTGATCGTGACGGCGGTCGCGATGACTGCCGGCTGGCAGACGGCGCTGCTCTTCGCGGTGCTGTACCTCGCCTACCTGCAGGTCGAGGCATACTTCATCTCGCCGCGGATCATGCAGCGCGCAGTGGCGGTACCCGGTTCGGTTGCAGTCATCGCCGTTATTGCCGGCGGAAGCCTCCTGGGTGTGCTGGGCGCACTGATTGCCATTCCGACAGCCGCAGCGGTGATGCTGCTGCTCAAGGAAGTCTTTATCGCCCGCCAGGACAGTCAGTAAGCCAGGACTGTCAGGACGCTGTGGCTGCGGCTCCGGTCCAGGTAGTGGGCAGTGACTGCGATGCCCCGGGCAGCACGGTGTCGGTGATTTCATCCAGGACCCGGGCGGCGTACTTCTCCCCCACCCACAGGTGCTTGGCGCCGTCGACGCCGATCACCTCGGCCTGGGGGATCCGCGCGAACCGCTCGGTCGCTGCCGCTGGCTGCAGGTAATCGTCGTGCTCGGGGACCAGCACCTTGAGCGGCAGGCCGGACGCGGCCCATGCCTCAAGATCTTCTTCCCCAGCACGATGCAGTGGGGGCGACAACAGCACCGCCCCCTGGATCAGCGGGGCGATCGGATCAAGGGCGCCGTACTTCAGGCACAGCTCGGTGCCGAAGGACCAGCCCACCAGCCAGATGTTGCCTGGGCTATGCTCGGCCGCCCAGGCGACGGCGGCCTCAATGTCGGCGCGCTCGGCAACCCCACCATCGAACTCGCCTTCGCTGCAGCCCCGCGGCGAGCACGTGCCACGGGTGTTGAACCGCAGCACCGCAATGTCCGCGAGTGCCGGAAGCCTGAAGGAGGCCTTGCGGAAAACGTGGGAGTCCATGAACCCACCTGCAGTCGGCAGCGGATGCATCATCACCAAAGTGGCACGGGCCGGCCTGTCCGCTGGCTCAGCGAATTCGCCCACCAGGCGTAGTCCGTCGGTGGTGCGCAGTTCGATCTCGGTGCGCCGCGCCGGGAGGACCGTTGACGCCCTGATATCCATGGGCCCGTCGGACTCGGTGAACTCATAACTGGTTACGGTGGAAGTCATCGTTTCAGTCTAGGGGAACTGCAGTGGGCGGTTCAGTACCGGTAGCTGCGGGTCCGCCAGCAATTGACGTGCCAGTGCCTCCGGCCAGCGAGCCCGGCCGCTGCACCAAACAGGGAGTCCTCCTGCCAGACCACCAGGTGCGCAAGACCGGGTGGGATCACCCGGTGGCACCCGGGACAGACATAGTCCTTGGCCGCGTTGCGCTCGGTGATCCGCCGGACGGACCATTCGCCGTCGGGAGCGCTTTCCCGGGTCGGTATCCCCGCCCGGGCACGCTCCAGGTCGATTTCCGGCACCGGTTCTGCCTTCCTCCCGGGCTGCGCTGACGGCTTCCCGGGACGGCGAGGGCGGTTGGAGCGGGGCATAGGTCAAGTCTGCCTGACGAATCGCCGACTCGGGCACAACCGGCGTTCGGTGGGGCGGGGTCCAGCCGCGTCCTGTGGGACGATTTAGGTACTCCCCACCACACAAGTTCCCTGGAAGGCTTTCGTGCGTTTAGTCATAGCCCAGTGCTCAGTCGATTACATCGGGCGCCTCCGCGCCCATTTGCCCCTCGCCACCCGGCTGCTGATGGTGAAGGCCGATGGGTCGGTGTTGGTGCATTCCGATGGTGGTTCCTATAAGCCGCTCAACTGGATGAGCCCGCCAGCCTCGCTGCGGATCTCCACTCCCGAGGAGGCCGACACTGAACTGGGCGTCACCGAGGTGTGGAACGTTCAGCATGCCAAGAGCGATGACCGGCTGGTCATTAACATCCACGAACTGTTCCATGAGTCTTCCCATGATCTGGGTGTTGACCCCGGTCTGGTCAAGGACGGAGTCGAAGCGGACCTCCAACGGCTACTCGCCGAACAGATCCACCTGGCCGGAACTGGTTTCACCCTGATCCGCAGGGAGTACATGACCGCCATCGGACCGGTTGACATCCTGGCCCGTGATGCTGCCGGTGCCACAGTAGCCATCGAGCTCAAGCGCCGCGGCGACATTGACGGCGTCGAGCAACTGACCCGCTACCTTGAGCTCCTCAACCGGGACCCCCTGATGGCACCGGTCCGAGGGATCTTCGCTGCCCAACAGATCAAGCCGCAGGCCCGGGTCCTCGCACTGGACCGGGGTATCGACTGCCTGGTACTCGACTACGACATGATGCGTGGCGTCGACGACGTCGAGTCGCGCCTCTTCTAGGCCTCGGCCACGCGGATCAGCACCTTGCCGGTGACACCATTCTCGACGGCGTCGTGGGCGGCGGCCGTGTCCTCAAGGGCGAACCAAGTGATGGGAAGCCCTGCGGACTCTCCAACGGGCAGCGCGCCCGCGCGGAGGGCAACGGTGATGTCCTCGGCGGCTGCGTGGAGCGCCTCGGTTCCCACCGTGTAGAGGAGCAGCCCCTGCCACCGAACGTTCTTCGCGAAGCTCGGGACGATCGGAGCCGTGAAACTATCCCCGTTGTTATTCGCGTAGTAGGCGATGCTGCCGTGGTTGGCGATTACCTCGACGTCAAGCAGGGCGTTCTGACCGGGAGCAACCTCGACCACGTGATCGACGCCGTCGGGCGCGATGTCGAGGATACGGTCGGCCATCGAGTCATCCGGGTAGCGCACCACGTGCTGGGCCCCAGCGGCGCGGGCCAGCCCGGCTTTCGCTTCGCTGCTGACCGTCGCAATGACCGTTGCACCAGCCCAGACCGCAAGCTGAATCGCTGCGTGACCAACAGCCCCGGCACCACCCTGGACAAGGACGATCCGGCCAGCCAGGGCCTCCGGTGCAAGCCGGGCCGGACCGTTCTCATGAACTGTCAGTGCACGGTGAGCCGTCATCGCCGGAACGCCCAGGCTGGCGGCGACCTCGAAGCTGACGCCTTCAGGAAGCTGAACAACACGGTCTGCCGGGAGCACAGCGAATTCCTGGGCGGTTCCGGTCGGGCGGCCGTGGGCAGCAAGGTAGATCCACACCCGGTCGCCGGCCTTCAGAGCGGTGACTCCCTCGCCGACGGCGTCGACCAGTCCGGCGCCGTCCTGGTTCGGAACCACCTCGGGGAAGGCGAGATCACCCGCGGCGCGGGCCTTCCAGTCGGTCGGGTTGACGCCGGAGGCAACAACCCGAACCCGTACCTCGCCGGGACCGGGGGCGGAGACCTCAAGGTCAGCGAGGGAGAGAACTGAGGATGCTCCAGTGCTGGAGTAGACGATTGCTTTCATGGCTGATGGAACAGGGAAGTCCAGCCCCCTATTCCCCGACCCTGCTGTGCCCAGGCCATATTGGTCCGCTGCACATAGAATCGGGGTATGGCCAGCAGCGAAAATTCAGGAACTTCACCCGTGAACTACCTCCGCGGACGCATCGCCACTGAGTCGGGCATCATTGATGACGGTGTCCTCGCCTACGACGGTGACCGCATCGCTTACGCCGGACCGGCGGCTGGGTTCCGCGGCGGCGACTCTGAGCCCGAGCGGACCTTCCCACCAGGAAGCCTCGTTCTCCCCGGCCTCGTCGATACCCACTGCCATGGCGCCAACGGTGGAGACTTCACCAGCGGCGATGCAACCCAGGCCCGGATGGCGATTGACTTCCTGCAACGGAGCGGAACCACAACATCCCTCGCCAGTACGATGACGGCGCCCCCCGCCGACCTGTTGAGGGCACTCTCAGTTCTGGCGGAGCTGGCCGAAGAGGGTTTGATTGCCGGTATCCACGCCGAAGGCCCGTTTGTCTCCACGGTTCGCTGCGGCGCCCAGAATCCCGACCACATTGTCGCCCCCACCCCGGAGTATGTGGCGGCGCTGATCGATGCGGCTCAGGGGCGGATGAAGACGATGACCTATGCCCCGGAGCTTCCCGGCGCGGACGCCCTGATCGATGAGCTGACCACCCACGGCATCACCCCCTCGCTCGGGCACACCGACTGTGATACCTCAACCGCAGCCGCTTCCCTCGCACTGGCATGGGAGGAGATGGACTCCACTGGATTCGACGGGTACACCGGACGCCCCACCGTCACCCATCTTTTCAACGGAATGCCGCCCCTGCATCACCGCTCCCCCGGGCCGGTTGCCGCCTGCCTGAGGATCGCGAAGGCGGGCAACGCCGTCGTCGAGCTGATCGCCGACAACGCCCACCTCGACCCTCAGACCGTTCTCACCGTCTTCGAACTGGTTGGCGCCGAAAACATCACTTTGGTCACCGACTCCATGGCGGCCACCGGGCTCCCCGACGGCGCGTATCACCTCGGATCGTCGGCGGTCACGGTCACCGACGGTGTTGCCACCCTTGATCGCACCGGATCCCTCGCTGGTGGCACCGCAGTGCTCCTCGATGTGGTGCGCCGGACCGTCGCCGCCGGGGTACCGCTCCTCGACGCCATCACGTCGGCGACAGTCGTACCGGCCAATGTGCTCGGTCTTGCCGATGAGCTCGGCAGTCTTCGCCTCGGGCTGCGGGCGGACGCAGTGGTGGTCTCCCCCGACCTGCACCTGCTGGCGGTGCTTCGCGAAGGCGTCTGGCTGGCTCCGCTCTAGGCGATCGGACCAATACTTTTGCTCTGTTCGAGACGATAAATTTACCGAACAATGGTTGAAATTCCGTTGACCAGCACTAGCCGTTATGTGATGCTTGTTCCAGTCTTTGTGTACGTGTTTTAGCATGCTCGCAAGACAATGTTGCGAGCGTGTGACATCCGAAACGGAACCGTGTATCTCGGGTGCCGATAGGTTGTTTCCGTGAAGTGACTCCGGGTTCACATGCAGTGTGTGGGTCAGAACATTTCATTATGGAGGAGAAACAAATGGCACAGGGAACTGTGAAATGGTTCAACGCTGAAAAGGGCTTCGGCTTCATCACCCCGGATGACTCCGACGGCGATGTCTTTGTACATTACTCGGAGATCCAGACCGGTGGCTTCAAGACCCTCGACGAGAACCAGCGTGTTCAGTTCGAAATCGGTCAGGGCGCCAAGGGCCCCCAGGCTACCGGGGTTACCGCCCTCTAGCGACAAAGCTGTCCGCTAGACAGCAAGTGCTTTAACCACTGGGGACCTCCACGCAGCTGCGTGGAGGTCCCCAGTGGTTAAACGCTATTCAAAGGAAGCGCTAGCGCCAGGTACCGATCCCGACAACCGGTCCCGCTTCAAGCCAGGATGACAGTCCGGCGTATACATCGAACTTCATGGCCAACAGCAATTCCTGACCCTCATAGTCCAGACATACCACCACCGCCCCGGGCTGAATCCTTCTCTTTTCAGCCTCGGTTGGCTGTCGCCATCCCTTGAGCTCCAGGGAACTGCGCAGGTAGCGGTAGCGGGGCCGCGGGCTCAGGGACGCCATCCTGAGCCATTCCAGGTGACGGTCCGTATAACGACAAACCCCCATCCGCCATCCCTCGGGAGGGAAGCAGATGGAGGCGTCGAAGGTGCCTAGCGCCCCGCGGAGCTGTAGGCGTCGCAGACCGAAGGCCAGAATGGCAAGCACCAGCAGCAGGAACACCGCTGCGAGCGTGATGAACGCTATACCGAGACCGTCCATCGCCGAATCTGTCAGCGAGTCTCCGCGGACACTGGGCCGCCGATCTTCGCGTTGTCGGCCACGATTACTACCCGGTTGCTGTCGACGGAGAAGAAACCACCGTCAACCGAAACCAGCAGTCGTTCGCCGGAGACAGGTTCAATTGCCATTTCGCCTTCAGCCAGGATGGCGAGCATCGGAGCGTGCCCAGGCAGGATGCCAATCTCGCCATCGCTGGTGCGCGCCCTGACCATGGTCGCCGCGCCGGACCACACAAAGTGATCCGCCGCGACGATTTCTACTTCGAGTTCAGCCATGAGAGCTACTTTCCGGTCTGCTCTTGGATCTTGGCCCACTGGCGCTCGACGTCGTCAAGACCGCCAATGTTGAAGAACGCCTGCTCAGCAATGTGGTCAAGGTCGCCGTTGGCGATGGCGTTGAAGCCTTCGATGGTGTCCTTGATGCTGACGGTGGAACCCTCAACACCGGTGAACTGCTTCGCCGTGTAGGTGTTCTGCGACAGGAACTGCTGGATACGGCGGGCCCGGGAGACAACAATCTTGTCTTCCTCGGACAGTTCGTCAACACCGAGGATAGCGATGATGTCCTGCAGTTCCTTGTTCTTCTGAAGGATCTGCTTGACGCGCACCGCAGTGTTGTAGTGATCGTGGCCAATGTACTGGGGATCGAGGATCCGCGAGGTCGATGTCAGCGGGTCGATCGCCGGGTACAGACCGCGGGACGCGATCTCACGCGACAGCTCCGTGGTCGCGTCGAGGTGCGCGAAGGTCGCAGCTGGTGCCGGGTCGGTGTAGTCATCCGCAGGCACGTACACAGCCTGCATCGACGTGATCGAGTGGCCCTTGGTTGAGGTGATGCGCTCCTGGAGGAGACCCATCTCGTCAGCAAGGTTTGGCTGGTAGCCCACCGCGGAAGGCATCCGGCCCAGCAGGGTCGACACCTCGGAACCGGCCTGGGTGAAGCGGAAGATGTTGTCAACAAACAACAGCACGTCCTGTTTCTGGACGTCCCTGAAGTACTCAGCCATGGTCAGGGCTGACAGGGCAACCCGGAGGCGCGTTCCTGGTGGCTCATCCATCTGGCCGAAGACCAGCGCGGTGTCCTTGAGGACCCCTGCTTCTTCCATTTCTACCCAGAGGTCGTTACCTTCACGGGTACGCTCGCCAACACCAGCGAACACCGACGTGCCACCGAAGTTACGGGCCACACGGGTAATCATTTCCTGGATCAGCACCGTCTTGCCAACACCGGCGCCACCGAAGAGGCCAATCTTGCCACCCTTGATGTACGGGGTGAGCAGGTCGATGCTCTTGATGCCGGTTTCCAACATCTCGGTGGAACCCTCAAGCTGGGCGAATGCCGGCGGCTTGCGGTGGATGGGCCACCGTTCGGTGATCTCCAGCTGAGACTCCTCGACGTCGAGGGGCTTGCCCAGAACGTTGAAGATGTGACCCTTGACGACGTCGCCAACAGGTACCGAGATGGCGCTGCCGGTGTCGTGGACAACGGTTCCCCGGACCAGACCGTCGGTGGCCTGGAGCGAGATTGCACGCACCAGGTTGTCACCGAGGTGCTGTGAGGTCTCGAAGGTGATCATGTGCGTCTCACCATTGAGAGTGATCTCAGTGGTCAGCGCGTTGTAGATTGCGGGAATGGCGTCAGCCGGGAACTCGACGTCGACAACCGGGCCAATGACACGGGCGATTCGACCTGTGCCGCCGGATGCAACTGAGTCACTACCGTGCTCAATAGTCTGGGCAGTCATCTCTCTCACTTCACTTACGTAGATGGCGTGGGGCTAAGTCTAACTAGGGTGGAGCAGGTTCTGGAACTGGTCGATCGGGGCGAAGTCAGGATGCGCTGAGCGCGTCCGCACCTGCCACAATCTCCGACAGTTCCTGGGTGATCTCCGCCTGGCGCGCAGTGTTGCGGAGCCGGGTGTACTTCTTGATCAGGTCCGTTGCGTTGTCGCCTGCGGACTTCATTGCCCGCTGACGAGCGGCGAGTTCGCTCGCTGCGGCCTGCAACAAGGCCGCGAAGATCCGCGACTCGATGTAGCGGGGAAGCAGTGCGTCCAGAACCATTTCGGGCTCCGGCTCGTACTCGTAGAGCGGCAACAGATCCGACTCGGACGCTGCTTCCTCTTCAACGACCTCAAGGGGAAGCAGGCGGATTACCGTAGGTTCCTGCAACACCATTGACTTGAAGCGGGTGTAAACCACGTGGATCTCGTCGACGCCGCCGTCCTCGAAGTCCGTACCGAACTCGGCGAGCAGTGCTTTGCCGATCTCGCGTGCCGTTTCGAAATCCGGCGCGTCAGTACCGCCGATCCACACGTTCTCGAATTTGCGGTCGCGGAAGTCGAAGTAGGCCTGCGCCTTCCGACCGACAAGGTAGGTTTTGACTTCCTTGCCTTCCTCCCGAAGCAGCTCGATCAGTGATTCGGCCTGCTTCAGCACGCTCGCTGAGTAGGATCCTGCGAGTCCGCGGTCTGAGGTCATCACTAGAACCGCCGATCGCCGAATCTGCTCCGGCTCGGTGGTAAGCGGGTGATCGATCTCTGACTGCGATGCCACTGCTGAGACGGCACGGGTGATCGCATTGGCGTAGGGCAGGGACGAGGAAACTCGTGCCCTTGCTTTGCCGATGCGAGAAGTCGCGATCAGCTCCATCGCCTTGAAGATCTTCCTCATCGACGTGGTCGACGTGATCTTCTGGCGGTAGACCCGGATCTGGGCTCCCATACATGTCCTTTCCTTCGTAGTCCACCTGGGGATTACGGCTAAGGCCGGGGGTGGTGCCGGGGCGCTTGACGCACCCCGGCACCGGTTTCCCTAGCGCTTCTGCTTGACGATCTTCTCCTGGTCGACCTCGTCCTCGGAGAGGGCGCTGTACTCTTCGTGACCGGCTACCAGACCATCGTGGCCTTCGCCGAAGAATCCCTGCTTGAAGTCGTCGATCTGCTTCTTCAGCTCGTCAACGGTGGAGTCCTCAAGGAGGTTGGTCTCGGCCAGAGTGGTCAGGACCGACGACTTGTGCCGCAGGTGCTCGAGGAACTGGCCTTCGAACTTGCGGACGTCCTCAACCGGTACGTCGTCGAGGTAGCCGTTGGTGCCGGCCCAGATCGAAACAACCTGATCCTCTACGGGGAACGGTGCATACTGGCCCTGCTTGAGCAGTTCCATCAGGCGCGCCCCACGGGTCAGCTGCTGACGCGATGCTGCATCCAGGTCCGAGGCGAACATGGCGAACGCCTGCATGTCCCGGTACTGCGCGAGGTCCAGCTTCAACGTGCCCGAGACCTTCTTCATGGCCTTGACCTGTGCTGAACCACCCACCCGTGACACCGAGACGCCGACATCCACTGCTGGACGCTGGTTGGCGTTGAAGAGGTCCGACTGCAGGAAGATCTGCCCATCGGTGATCGAGATGACGTTGGTCGGAATGAACGCCGAGACATCGTTGGCTTTGGTCTCGACGATCGGCAGACCGGTCATCGAACCCGCTCCGAGCTCGTCGGAGAGCTTCGCGCAACGCTCAAGCAGACGGGAGTGCAAGTAGAACACGTCGCCCGGGTAGGCTTCGCGTCCCGGTGGACGACGCAGCAACAGCGACACCGCGCGGTAGGCTTCAGCCTGCTTGGAAAGGTCATCGAAGATCACCAGTACGTGCTTGCCGGCATACATCCAGTGCTGGCCAATGGCCGAACCTGCATAGGGGGCCAGGTACTTGAAGCCTGAAGGATCGGAGGCAGGTGATGCAACGATCGTCGTGTACTCCAGGGCGCCCTTGTCTTCCAGGGTCTGGCGTACCGCAGCAATGGTGGAGGCCTTCTGTCCAATTGCGACGTAGATGCAGCGAACCTGCTTCTTGACATCGCCGGATTCCCAGTTGGCCTTCTGGTTGATGATGGTGTCTACCGCGATGGCGGTCTTACCGGTCTGGCGGTCACCGATGATCAGCTGGCGTTGGCCCCGGCCGATCGGGATCATGGCGTCGATCGCCTTGAGACCGGTCTGCATGGGTTCGTGCACCGACTTACGCTCGGTCACGCCGGGAGCCTGAAGCTCCAGTGCGCGGCGTGCTTCAGCCTTGATCTCGCCGAGATCGTCGATGGGCTGTCCCAAGGGGTCAACCACTCGGCCAAGGAAGGCGTCGCCCACTGGCACGGAGAGGATTTCCCCAGTGCGGTGGACTTCCTGACCTTCTTCGATGCCGGTGAAATCACCGAGGACGACGACGCCGATTTCACGGGTGTCGAGGTTCTGGGCGAGGCCCAGAGTGCCATCTTCGAAACGCAGCAATTCATTGGCCATCACCGAAGGCAGACCCTCTACCTTGGCGATGCCATCGCTGGCGGTACTTACGCGGCCTACTTCAACGCGTTCGGCGTTGCCGGGCTCGTAGGATGCCGCAAACTCGTTCAACGCATTACGGACGTCTTCGGCGTTGATGGTCAATTCGGCCATCTGCAGTCCCTGCTCTCCTGTGTTGTGATCGCCGCTGCTTCACGGCGACCGGTGTGTGATTGAAGTCTGTTGTGTGTCTGGGATAGGACGGTTGCCCGGCCTACACCGCTAGCTTTCGCCGCAGTTCAGACAGCCTGGCGATTACCGTGGAGTCAACCACTTCATCGCCAACCTGGACGCGGACCCCGCCGATTAGCGACGGCTCCACTGTGACATTGGTCCTGAGCTCGCGACCGAACAGGGAATTGAGGCCCTGCTGCAACCGTGCGAACTGTTCATCGGTCAGCGGACGGGTAACGCTGACGTTCGCAATCCAGCGGTCGTGCCGTTTGGCCACGAGCTCTACGAACCGCTTCACCAAGTGAGTGGGCTTGATGCCGCGGGGCGCCTGAACTGCCTGACGCACCAACAGCTGCGCTTCGGCTCCGGCGTGTGGCACCAGTTTCAACGCGAGGTTTACCCTTGCGTCGACGGTTGCCTGCCGCTCGGACAGAGCACGCTGCAATTCGTGGCTTGATTCAACGGTCCTGATGAAGTCGAAAAGGTCGTTTTCCAGACCCTCAAGACTCGTTGCACCATTGTCCCGGTTCTCCGCTACAGCAATTGCAGCGGTTGCGCCGAGGGTTTCCAGCGCGTCCCCGAGATCGCGGGCCACTGCCCAGCGCATGGAGACCAGATCCCTGACCACCGACGCTGTCTGCTCCGAGACCTTGCCAGCTACCAGGGTCGAAACCAGTGCGGCTTTATCCCTGCCTTCGCGGGAAGGATCGGTCAGCGCACGACGGAGACCGGCGTTGTTGTCGAGCATGTCGAGGACCCCGAAGAGTTCCTCGGCGAGCGACAGCGTTGCGCCGGGCAGACGGGTTTCTAGATCTTTGAGTGCCGTTGCCAGGGACTGGCTGGATACACCTGCCATTACTTCGATGCACCTGCGCTCTGAGTTTCGAGGTCGGCCAGGAAGCGATCGACTACCCGCGCGGACCGCTGATCATCAGAGAGCGACTCCCCGACGATGCGGCTGGCGAGGTCGGTTGCCAGCGTGCCAACTTCGGCGCGCAGTGACACAACAGCTGCCTGACGTTCTGCTTCAATCTGGACGTGTGCCTGCTCGGTGATACGAGCTGACTCAGCCCCGGCCTTTTCCTTCAGTTCCGCGAGGATCTGCGCACCTTCGGCGCGTGCTTCCTCACGGATGCGGTTGGCTTCAGTGCGTGCATCCACCAGCTGCTGCTTGTATTCGTCAAGCGCTGCGTTTGCTTCAGCCTGTGCTGCTTCAGCCTTGGCAATGCCACCTTCGATGGCTGCAGTCCGCTCTGCGAACGTCTTCTCAAACGCCGGCATCACGAACTTGATGACGATGAACATCAGCACCGCGAAGCCCACCAACGTAACGAGCAGTTCCCACAGATTCGGGACCAGAGGACTTGTGCCCTCTTCTGCCGCCATTATCGCTGCGTTAAGCATGTTTCACCCGTCTTTCTTTAGCTAGTCTATGGACCGTAGCGGACGCGTAATTACGCGCCGATAACGAACGCGAAGACCAAGCCGAGGATGGCGAGTGCTTCAGTCAATGCCAGTCCGAGGAAGGCGATGGGCTGGAGGACCCGCTGGGCTTCTGGCTGACGCGCTACACCGTTGATGTATGCGGCGAAGACGAGTCCTACACCGATACCACCACCAATTGCGGAGAGACCGTATCCAACGAGGTTGAGGCTACCCTGTACTTCCATTGTGTTCCTTTCAAGATGCCGCTTGCTGCGACAGGTTGTTTGGGATCATCCCCGACGGGGAAGTCTGTATGTGTTAGTCGTGAAATTTAGGCTAGTCGTGAGGACTAGTGAGCGTCGGCGTGGAGTGCGCCTTCGATGTAGATGGCTGCCAGCAGTGTGAACACGTACGCCTGGAGGATCATGATCAGCACCTCAAGCATGTACATGGAGACGGCTCCCACGAGTACCAGCACGCTCGTACCCTGCAGCAGGATGTTTCCCGTCAGCACCATGTATTCAATGGCCGAACCGGCCAGGGTGATGATGAGGTGACCTGCCAGCATTGTGGCGAAGAGTCGGAGTGAGTGGGTCACCGGCCGGACGAGGAAGTTCGAGATGATCTCGATGGGTACCACGATCGGCAGGATGTACCAGGGAACTCCTGACGGGACAACTGCCAGTTTGAAGTAACGCAGTCCGTGCTTCTTGATACCAATGCCAACCCAGAGGAGGTAGAAAATCGCCGCAATGGCGTAGGCGCTACCTGGATGGGAGAAGCTCGGCAGCTGAAGGAACGGAATGGCGCCGAAAATGTTGTTCACGAGGACGAAGAAGAATGCGGTGAAGAGCCACGGCACATACTTCATGAAGTCCTTGCCGCCGATAATGTCCTTACCGATGGAGTTCCTGACGAATCCGTAAGCGGACTCCCCCAGGAACTGCATTTTGCCGGGGACCAGCTTTCCCTTGCGGGAGGCAATGATGAAGAAGATGGCAATAAAGATGACTGACAGGATGATCATCAGCATCTGCTTGCCGAAGCCACCCTCGAACCAGACGCCGTATTCACCGCCCCACGGGAAAATATCCCGGTAGTGGGTGTCGTCAATTGTGGGGGCTATGAAACCCTCATCCGTTGTAGTGGCCGGGAGCGCAAGCGCGATCAACGCGTTTCCTCTCTGCAGTGTCCATCGTTGGGCAGGTTCTGATCGGGCATGGATTTACTGCTCCGACACATTAAGTTTTCGACATTCACTTAGGGTTCTCCCCAGCCTTCCCGCCACTGTCCCGCGGCGTCGAACCGGGATCAGCTGGTGTAGCGCGGGTGAGGTTATGCATATGGGAGAGGTAGAAACCCCCGACTGCACCCAAGAGACCTCCAACGAGCACTATCCATTGTGTTCCCAGGAGGTTGTCCAGCCCCCACCCTATCAAACTCCAGACGAGTATCCCGCCAATAATATAGCTAAAGACTGCTATCCCAGCGTTGTATCCGCCCTCGCCGTAGGGGCCTCTGACGTCGTCGCTGGCGTCGGCTCGGGAGGCGCCCTGCTGGGGGTCCTGAGGATGGGTTTCAGCCACGGTCGAACTCATTTCCTGGTACCGGCGCTGTCGGCGCGGGGTCGTTGTAGAGCTGGTGCCGGGCCTTGGAGAAGACGTAGAGCTCCACCGTCTGCCACAGGATCACAGTTCCCACCGCTCCCCCGAAGAACCAGTTCGCCTCAAGCCAGGGTGGAGTGCCGAACACGAAGAGGACAACCGCGAACCCGACGACCTTGATGGCATAGGTTACGGCGAAGAGGCCGATCGCGCCTGAGGGGTTGTTGCGGCCGGCGAAGTGACCGACCGCGAGGCTGATGCCGAAGAAAGCGACGACGACCGCGAACCCGAACAGCGCGCTCAAGGCAGCGCCCGGGCCAGTGACGAAAGCCGCGACCGCAGCAGTCACAGCAATGGCTGAGGTAGTGACCAGAACGCATTTTTTCAGAATTCCCAACCACAGGGATCCCGAAGGATCAGCGGCGGGATGGGCAGTGCCTCGACGGGCACCGACGCCCGAGGCGTCAGGTGTGCTCATAGGGAATCCATCCGTAGATTCGATGTGAGGGAAGTCCCCGACTCAGGCCACGGGATGAATGCCGCGGACTGCGGTTCAATTCTACCGTACATAGAAATCGCTCCGTGCTGGCTGAAGAGGTGGGAACCTACGGTACGCGGGTGGCCCGCGCCCGTCCGGCAAAGATTCGCGGGGAATACAGATAAAGGGTCACTACTGCTGCGGCGAGGAGCGAGAAGGCGACCGCTCCGAGCGGCGATGCCGTCGCGGCAACAAATCCGGCGGCTCCGGTAAGCACCGATGCGCCGGTGACGACCAGCGCCGCCTGCACATGGGTCAGACCCACATCGGTGAGGCGTTGGTAGACATGCTCCCGGTGGGAGGCGTACCAACGGTCACCGGCCCGGACCCGGCGCAGGAACGTAGTAAAGGTGTCAGCAAGGTAGATCAGCACCGGCGAGAGCAGATACTCGAGGTACACGCCCGCGAGCAGGCCTGTCACCGCAATGGCTGCGATCGATGCGCCGAGCAGATAGCTCCCGACGTCGCCGAGGAAGACAAATCCCCTGCCCAGATTCCAGGGCAGGAACCCGGCGAATGCTGCCGCGACGACCAGGCCTGCGACGACCAGCCACAGCTGGCTGTTGAGGACTCCGGCCACGGCGTAGAACACTCCGACTGCTACCCCGTGCAGGCCGGAGATCCCGTTGATTCCGTCCATAAAGTTGGCTGCGTTGACGTAGGCCGCCACCGCCAGTGCGCCGACGGGCACCCACCAGAAGCTTTGGCCAATGGTCCACGCCAGGGCTGCTGTGCCCAGCGCGCCGATCGCCAGCTGCAGCACCGCACGCACCTGGATCGAGATGCCGCGGTAGTCTTCGACCCAGCCGAGCAGCGCCGCTGCCGAAAGCATCCCCAGGATAATCAGGATCAGCGACCGGTCAACAGCTACCAGGCCGGTAACAAGAGAAAGGATCAGACCCGCCGCGATTCCCACCGCAACGGTGATACCCACCCCCCGAATGACCACTGTGGTGTGGGAGGAGCGTTCATTGGGGATGTCCAGCACGCCCAGCTTTTCCAGCAGGGGTTTGAGGACAAAAGGCAACACTGCACTGAGCACTAGGGCGGCCCCGACCACCACCGCCAGCTGCACGCTATACACCTTCGATTCCGCCCTTGCGCTTCCAGTCGACCAGGTTCAGATGCACCGGGTCCAGTGTTGACACTGACGTGTGGGAAATCTTGGGATGCAGGGGCCGCGCGCCGTCTTCGCCGAACCCCACCAGTTCCTCATGCAGCTTCTCCCCCGGTCTCAGCCCGGTGAATACCACTTCGATGTCCTTCCCGGACATGGCAATCATTCGCTGGGCGACGTCGAGAATTTTGACTGCCTCGCCCATATCCAGAATGAGTACCTCGCCTGGGCGTCCGATCGCCCCGGCCTGGATGACCAGCTGACATGCCTCAGGGATGGTCATGAAAAAGCGGGTGACCTCCGGGTCAGTCACAGTGATCGGTCCACCGACCCTGATCTGCTCGGTAAAGAGGGGCAGCATCGAACCTCTGCTCCCAATGACATTTCCGAACCGGACTGACACGTAGCTGTTTGCGGTCTGGCTGGCCTGCCAGGCGGTGAGCTTCTCGGCGACCCGTTTGGAATGTCCGAGCACACTTGTGGGGTTCGCGGCTTTGTCGGTCGAGATGTTGACAAAGTGCTTCACCCCCGCTGCCTTGGCCGCATTGAGCACATTCTGCGTGCCCAGCACGTTGGTCTTCCAGGCTTCCTCCGGGTACTGCTCCAGCAGTGACACATGTTTGAGCGCTGCTGCGTGGAACACCACCTCGGGCCGGCGCTCCTCGAAAATCCCGAGCAGCGTATCCGCGTCGCGGATATCGGCCAGTACCGTGTCTCTGCCGGTGAGCAGGCCGCGGCCCGTCATCGACAGCTGGGTGGTTTGCAGCCCGGTTTCGTCGCGGTCCAACATGATCAGTTCGGCTGGGCTGAACTGCGCGAGTTGACGGCACAGTTCGGACCCGATAGACCCGCCCGCTCCGGTGACCAGAATCTTTTGCCCCGTGATGTAACCTGCCACCTCATCTGCATGGATATCCACGGGCCGACGGCCGATCAGGTCTTCGACCGCAACTTCCCGGAAATCGGAGAATCCAGCACCGGATCCTCCGGAGGCCAGCATGTCGCGCAGCGGTGGGAGGACCAGAACCTTGATATTCATCCCAGCCACCAGATCCGACACCTTGCGCACCTGCGCCGCCTCGACATCAGCGAAGGCGATCACCAGGACTGAGGCGCGGGTGCGGGCGATGATGCCGGGGAGGTCTTCCAGCCGACCCAGTACAGGCACCGTCGCCAGCCTGAGATGCTTCTTCGCCGGGTCGTCGTCGATCAGGCCCACCGGGAAATACGGGGATTCGCGGTCCTGGATCATCCGGCCGACAAGGGACCCGCCGAGGAACCCTGCGCCGTAGATCAGGGTCCGCTGTGCGTCTTCGCCGGGTTTGGCTTTGCTCTCCACGAACATGCGCTTGAGATAGCGGGTCGACGCCATGAACATGCAGGCGAAGGGGAAAGCAATGATGCCGATACTGCGGGGGATCTCAATAATGGAGAAGAACACCACACTGACCAGCAGGAGGATCACCGACACGATGACGGTCACGATGACCAGCAGCTTGGCTTCGTGGAAGCTGCCGAAGCTGTACCGGCCCCGGTACAGGGCAAAACTCAGGCCGACCGCGAGCTGGGCGACAAGCGCCACAGCGCAGAACACGACTACCCCGGTCATATTGATCTGGTTGATCAGCAGTTCATACCGAAGCACCAGGGCCAGAAGAATTGCGACAATCCAGGCGACTGAGTCGAAAATATACTGTGACCAGAGCCAGATTGCTGGCTTCTCCGATCGGGGCGTGGTGCGGTGTCCGGACCCGTCCCGGGCTGGATCCACGCTGTCAGCGAGTTTCATGGTTCCTAACAACGGCTCGGCGAATGTTCAAACGTGCGCTGAGAGTCCTCACGGCAGAATCTCAGCCCGTGCTGGTGTAATAGACTCTCTCTACCCGAGAATACTAACCGCACTACCCGGCCCTGACCGCCTTCGAGGCGTGTTGTGAGTGGACCGGAAAGGACTGTTTTGCAGGATACCGTGGCCGTTGCGGCAGTAACTTTTGACCGCCCCGACGACCTCCGTACCCTCCTGCTGGCGTTGTCCCAACAGAGTGTGCCGCTCACATCGGTTGCATTGGTCGATTCCGGGACGCAGGATATCGAAGGCATTGCCCGCGAATCCGATGCACCTGTGAACTACACCCGTTCCCTGAGCAACCTGGGCGGCGCCGGTGGTTTTTCCCTGGCGATCCTCTCCGCCATGGCCAGTGGTGCCGAGTGGGTCTGGATCATGGACGACGACGCCCACCCCGAGGACCCCGAGGCGCTTGGGACTCTATTGGCGGCCGCCAAAGCCGAGGGACTCGACGTCGTCGTGCCCTTGATTGTGGCACCCGGCGAACCGACCAGGCTGTCCTTCCCGTTCCGGGTGGCGGGGCGATCGGTGCATGACCGGGCCGAGGTCGAGAAGCTGGGGATCATCAAGGATGTTGGCCAGTTTTTCAATGGTGCGCTGATTCGTACTGACGTGTTTTTCAGGGTGGGGCTCCCCGACCTGCGACTGTTCATCCGCGGTGATGAGACTGACTTCATGCTCCGCCTTCGTCGGGCCGGGATCCCCTTCGGCACCGTGACGACAGTCGCCCTCAGCCATCCTCCCGGGTGGGCCGAGACGCAGCAGGTACTCGGTGACCGGCTGCATGTCCTGGTGCCCGAGACCGCCTTCAAACGCTACTTCTATTACCGCAACCGCGGGTACCTCACCCGCCGGTATCTGCGGGTCAAATCGCTGGTCGCTGATGGGGTGGGGTACCCGCTATATTTCCTGAAGCACCGCGACCTCCGAGGATTCGCTGAGTGGTTCAAGGCCTATTCCACCGGTGTCCGCGGGCGTGGCTTCGGGCCACCGTCGGATCAGGGCTACTGAGGTGGCTTCCTCCGCCACGGCGGTGACGGTGGTTGTCACCACCTTCAACCGCGCCGGTTACCTGCGCGTCCTGCTGGAAACGATCGCACGCCTGGATCCCGCACCGAGCAGCGTCATCGTCGTCAATAATGCGAGCACTGACAACACCGACGAGGTGATCGCATCCGCGAACCTTCCCATGCCGTTGATCCATCATCGGTTGCGGAAAAACGTTGGCGGGTCCGGTGGTTTCTCGGTTGGGGCTGAGCGGGCCCTCGCCGAGGGTGCCGAATGGCTGTGGCTGATGGACGACGACGTCGAAGCCCTGCCTGGTGCGATCGCCGCGTTTCAGCCCTGGATGGGAACCTATCGGTGCCTTCACGGCCGCCGCTTCGACCACTCCGGCAAGCCGTTTTTCTGGCAGCACCACTTCAATGCGTTCCTTGGCGTGCACTTCCCGGTCCGCGGCAACGTGTTCAGGCACCGTCCGGTGTTCCACACCAATGTTGGGTGTTTCGAGGGGATGCTGGTGCACGCCGATGTGGTGCGCCGCGTTGGGCTACCGGATCCACGGTTTTTCCTCAACGGAGACGACACCACCTACGGTTGGCTGATCGCCCAGTCCGAACCGGTCGCCTATATCAATGAATATGTCCTGAAGAAGGCCAGACCGCAGAAGCAGATCGACCTTGGCGTGCGCCACCTGAATGATTCCAACGACCTGGGCCGCTACTGCGGCATGCGGAACCGTGGCCACCTGGCGCGGTACCTGCGCGTCAATGGCAGGTTCAACCGTTGGGGGTTTGGCCTGGGAACCCTCCTGACTGCGGCCAAGGAGGTGCTCCGGCTGGTGGCTGTCGAGCACTCCCTGTCCGGTCTCGCTCCCCTGTGGCGGGGCTGGATCGAATCGCGGGGTATCCTCAGGGACCCCGAGTGGCAGCCAATGCCGCCGGTCGACCCCGACCGAACCGCCCACGTGAAGGAAACCCGCTGACCATGTCCTGGCTGATTCTCGGCGCCACCGGCTTTGTCGGATCGGCGATCCTGCAGGCCGCCGAGGCCGCGGGCCTCGACGTGGCTGGCGCTCCGGCGCCCAGACTCAGCAGCGAGGCGACGACGGTGGCCGAGCTTGCTGCCGAGGGATCCACCCATCCGACCCTCGCCGGGCTCACTGCCACGCTGGCAGGGGTTTCGGTGGTGGTGAACGCAGCAGGCCTGGCCGCACCCCGCAGCGGTGATACCCCCGAACTGCGTGGAGCGAATGCCCTGCTGCCAACAATCCTTGCGCAGGCCTGTGCAGCGGCCGGGGTCGATCGTCTAATCCACCTCAGCAGTGCTGCCGTCCAGGGGCAGCGGGACCAACTGGACGAGTCCCTGGACCTCGCCCCTTTTTCGGCCTATTCCCGGAGCAAGGCCCTCGGCGAGCAGGCTCTTCAGGCGGCGGCGTCCGCCTCACGCATTGTCATCGTCCGCGCCACCTCGGTTCAGGGTGCCAACCGGCCGACGACGACGGCGCTCGCCCGGTTGGCTGCCTCACCACTGGCTTCCGTTGCAGCCCCTGGTACTGCCGCGACGCCGGTCACGTCCGTCGAATCACTGGCCGATTTTGTCGTCAAGGTGGGCACCTTTGAGGGACCGGTCCCGTTGGTCGTCCTCCAGCCGAGCGAGGGGATGTCCGTCCGCTCTGTCCTGGAGGCTGCGGGTGGTACGCCCATCGTGCTGCCGCGACGGCTGTGCCGCGTCCTGCTGCGCGCCGGCTACGCGGTATCGAAACTTGCCGGCGAACGGCTCCACGGCAGCCTGCGCCGGGTGGAGCTGATGTGGTTTGGCCAGGCCCAGGAGCCCGGTTGGGCGGCAGCCCAGGGCATCCGGGTCGAGCAACGTGTCAGCGGGGTGTTGGAGAGTGCGGCGTCCCGGCGTCGTCAGGGCCGGTCGGGCCGGCAGGGTCGCTCGGGCCGGCAGTCTCCGGCGAATCGGTAGCCTCAGCCGGGTCTTTGAGTGCCGGCACCACGACCTGTAGCTGGTCCAGGCTGATGCTGCCTGCACGGACCAGGCGCAGTTCATCACCCGTCGCATCAATGATGGTTGAGGCGGTGGCGCTGCGCGGGCCGCCCTCCAGATACACCTGGACGGAGCCCGCCAGCTGATCGAAGGCGTCCGCGGCGGTGGTTGCGGCCGGCGCTCCCGTGCGGTTGGCTGAGGAGACAGCCAGCGGACCTGTCAAGGCCAGCAGGTCCAGGACCACCCGATCATCGGGCACCCGCAGTGCCACGGTGCCGAGAGTGTCGCCCAGGTCCCAGGTCAGTGACGGCTGCGCGCGGAAGATCAGGGTCAGACCGCCGGGCCAGAATGCCTCGGCCAGCTTTCTCGCGTCCGGATGAATCTCGGCGGCAAGGCCATCCATCGTCTGTACGCGGGGAATCAGGACGGGAGGCGGCATGCTTCTCCCCCGCCCCTTGGACGCCAGCAAGGTGGCAACTGCCTGCGGCGAGAAGGCATCGGCGGCAATGCCATAGACGGTGTCGGTGGGCACCACCACACACTGGTTGGCCGCGATGGCGCGTTGGGCGTGGGCTAAACCGTCGCTGCGCTGGGCGGGGTCGGAGCAGTCATAGCTGGTGGTCACAGAATTATTCTTTCACTGGTGCGTGGGGATGGGCAGGGTGGCTACGCACAGCCGACGTGGAGCGGTCGCGTCCGGTGAGGTCCTGGTGGGTCTGAACCGCGGTCCAGTTCAGGTCTGCTGTCAGAAGAGCGGCAATCGCGGGTGCCTGGACCTCGGCGTGTTCCATCACGAAGTAGCCGCCAGGGACGAGCAGCCGGGCAGCGCTGAGCGCCGCCGCTTTGGGGAGCTCGAGGCCATCAGCGCCGCCACCGTACAGTGCGATCTGCGGGTCGTGGTCCGCCACTTCGGGTTCCCGGGGAACCGCTGCCGACGGAATATAGGGCGGATTGGACACCACCACATCGAAGCTACCGTCTTCTTCCCCCAGCGCATCCCGCAGGTCACCAAGGATCAGCGTCACACCCCGGCTCACCACATTGCGTTCCGCCCAGGCATACGCCAGTGGGCTGAACTCCACCGCGTACACGTCGGCGCCAGGCACTTCGTCGGCGATGGCGGCGGCGATCGCACCGCTCCCGGTGCCCAGGTCAACCACCCTGGGCCGGGTCAGCGTCAAGGCGTGATCAATGGCGAGCTGCGCCACCGATTCGGTTTCCGGGCGCGGAATAAACGCCCCGGGGCCCACTGCCAGCTCCACCCGGCGGAAATACGCGACGCCGGTAATGTGCTGCAGCGGCACCCGTCGCTCACGCTCCGCCACCAGCTCAAAAAACCCGGCCGGCGCCGTCGCGCCCAGCAGCGCAAGGGTCTTCACCCGCCCCACTGGCTCCCCCAGCAAATGAGAGGCCAACAGATGAGCATCGACGCTGGGACTGGGCACGCCGGCGTCGTTCAGAAGACCGGTGGCCCGCACCAGGGCGGCGTCGAGCGACTCATCGGAGCGGGGTTGTTCGTTCATGATTCAGCGGACGTTCAGTCGTCCTCGCCAATCGCGTCCAGCCGGGACTGTTCATCCATTTCGATGCCCGCCTGGACCACCGCTTCAAGGTCGCCGTTCATCACCGCGTCGAGGTTGTAGGCCTTGTAACCGGTGCGGTGGTCAGCGATGCGGTTCTCGGGGTAGTTGTAGGTGCGGATGCGCTCGGAGCGGTCCATGGTGCGGATCTGCGATTTGCGGATATCCGAGTTCGCGGCGTCGATCTGCGCCTGCTGGTGGGCGAGGATACGGGACCGGAGCACCCGCATGCCTGCCTCACGGTTCTGCAGTTGCGACTTCTCGTTCTGCATGGCCACCACGATGCCGGTGGGGAGGTGGGTGATGCGCACAGCCGAGTCGGTGGTGTTCACCGACTGGCCGCCCGGTCCGGAGGAACGGTAGACGTCGATCTTGAGATCGTTCTGGCTGATCTCCACTTCCTCTGGCTCATCCACTTCGGGCAGGATGAGCACTCCTGCCGCCGAGGTGTGGATCCGGCCCTGCGATTCGGTGACCGGGACCCGCTGGACCCGGTGCACGCCGCCTTCGAACTTGAGGCGGGCGTAGACACCCTCCCCCGGCTCGTTGGAGGAGCTTTTGATCGCCATCTGGACATCCTTGTACCCGCCGAGGTCGGATTCGTTGGCAGAAATGATCTCGGTCTTCCAGCCACGCGTCTCGGCGTACCGGGTGTACATGCGCAGCAGGTCGCCGGCGAACAGGGCTGCCTCGTCGCCGCCTTCACCACCCTTGACCTCGATGATGACGTCGCGGCTGTCGTTCGGGTCTCGCGGGATCAGCAGACGGCGGAGCCGTTCCTGGGCGGCGGCGAGCTGTTCCTCAAGGACCGGAACTTCAGCGGCGAACTCGGGGTCGTCAGCCATCTCCTGAGCTGCCTCAAGGTCGTCCTTGAGCGCTTCCCACTTGGTGTGCGCGTCGACAATACCGCTCAGCTCGGCGTACCTGCGGCCAAGCTTGCGGGCCAGCACCTGGTCGGAGTGCACTGCCGGGTCGGAGAGCCGTAGCTGCAGCTCGGCGTGCTCATCGAGCAGGTTCTGGATCGACTCAAACATCTGGGCAATTCCTCTTTCGAACGGATTCCATTCAACAGATATAACCCATTTCGGGCGGTTTACCCGTCATTTCTGTTGACTCGGTTGGTTAAGCACAGCCGCCCACGCACCGTCCGGCGAACCGGTAGGGCGTGGGCGGCGGGTAGCTTGCTAGTCGTCGTCGTTCTTGGAACCCAATGTGGTCTTCTGGACCTGCATCAGGAACTCGACGTTCGACTGCGTCTCCCGGATCTTGTTGGTCAGCAATTCAAGTGACTGCTGTTCGCCCAGTCCGGAAAGGACCCGGCGCAGCTTCCACATGATCTTGACCTCGTCCGGGGACAGCAGCTTCTCTTCGCGACGGGTACCGGACGCGTTGACGTCCACCGCTGGGAAGATCCGCTTGTCAGCGAGGTTCCGGGACAGGCGCAGTTCCATGTTGCCGGTGCCCTTGAACTCCTCGAAGATGACCTCGTCCATCTTGGATCCGGTCTCCACGAGTGCAGTCGCGAGAATGGTGAGCGAGCCACCGTTCTCGATATTGCGCGCGGCACCGAAGAAACGCTTCGGCGGGTAGAGCGCTGCCGAGTCGACGCCACCGGAGAGGATACGTCCCGAGGCTGGCGCAGCCAGGTTGTAGGCACGGCCCAGGCGGGTCATGGAGTCGAGGAGCACCACAACGTCCATTCCCATCTCGACCAGGCGCTTGGCGCGCTCGATCGAGAGTTCGGCGACGGTGGTGTGGTCATCGGCAGGACGGTCGAAGGTCGAGGCAATGACCTCACCCTTCACCGTGCGCTGCATATCGGTGACTTCCTCGGGCCGTTCGTCGACCAACACCATCATGAGGTGAACCTCGGGATTGTTGATGGTGATCGCGTTGGCGATAGCCTGCAGGATGAGCGTCTTGCCCGCCTTGGGCGGGGAAACGATCAAGCCACGCTGGCCCTTACCGATGGGCGCAACCAGGTCGATGACGCGGGGGCCGATCTTCTTGGCCTCGGTCTCGAGACGCAGGCGTTCGGTCGGGTACAGCGGCACCAGCTTGGCGAACTCGACGCGGTCCTTGAGTTCCTCGGCTGGCTTGCCGTTGACCGAGGTCACGCGGATCAGCGCATTGAACTTCTGCCGGGTGTTGTTCTGGTTCTCGCCGTCGCGGGGGGCGCGGATGGCACCCACCACTGCGTCGCCCTTGCGCAGGTTGTGCTTCTTGACCTGGGCGAGGGAAACATAGACGTCGTTGGGACCGGGCAGGTAGCCGGAGGTCCGCACGAACGCGTAGTTTTCCAGGACGTCCAGGATGCCCGCGACAGGCAGCAGGACGTCGTCCTCGGTGACCTCGACGTCGTCGACCTCGGGGTTCTGGTTGCGGTTCCGACGACGATCGTTCCGGTCGTTGCGGTCGCGGAAGCGGTTGCCGCGATCGTTGCCACGATCATTGCTGTTACCGCGGTCATTACTGTTACCGCGATCGTTGTTGTTGCGATCGTTTCCGCTGTCATCGCGGGAGTTCCGGTTGCGGCGGTTGCGGTTGCGCCCACGCCCGTCGTCTTCCCGGTTCTCGTTGCCGTCATTCCGGTTGTTGGTCCGGTTGTCGTTGCCGTCGTTCCGGTTGTCGTTCCGGTTATCGTTGCGGTTGCGTCCGCCACGGTCAGTGCGGCCGTTCGACTCGTTCTGGTCGTTGGAGTCATTCGACTCTCCGGTGCCCTGGGCGCTCCGGTCAGCATTGTTCCGGTCAGCATTGTTCCGGTCAGCGTTGTTACGGTCAGTGCTGTTCCGGTCAGTTCCTCGCGAGGAATCATCCGACGACGACGTCTCGGAAGACTCGGTCGTGGTGCTGTCGGTTCGCTCTTCGCCGCGACGTCCACGCCGGTTTTCCCGGGGAGCGCGGCCACGGCCTCGTTCGCCACCGCTATCGCGGCCAGTGTTCTCACGGCCGTTGGTGTCACGGCCGCCGTTGTCACGGCTGTTGGAGCCGTCTGCGGTCTGCGCATCGTCGCCGGTTGAGGCGGCAGCCGCATCAGCCTGGGTTGCCTCGGCGGCGGGCAGGCTCACGACTCCGTCAGATCCGGCACGCCGGTTCCGGTTCCGGGTGCGCGATGGACGCTCCGTCTGCTCTGCTGCAGCGCCGTCGCTATCCTGTGCCGGCTCGGCTGCAGTGTCAGCGTCGCTGCTGGTGGCACGGCTGGATGAACGGCGCGAAGACCGGGCGGAGCCGTTTGACTGGCTGGCTTCCGATTGTGCGGCACCGTTCCCCTCTGTCGGGGCGGCGTCCTTGGGACGATCCGCTACCGCAGAACCACGCTGATGATCTGAGATGGCCGATACCAGGTCGCCTTTGCGCATCCTGGAACCGCCGGTGATGCCCAACTGACCGGCGAGAGCCTGGAGCTGGGCGAGCTTCAGCCCGGCAAGGCCGGAGCTTTTGGAAGCGGGAGCGTCGGCTGTGCCGGCGTTTGATGTGTCCACACCTGATAACAGGTCAGTGGTTTCAGTCACGAAGGATCCTTCCCCCTCGTCGGGCGGTCCAACTCTGAAGTGGACCGCGTTTGGTTAGCCCCGCCGCCGTCATACATTCTGGTCGGAAAGGGTTCGGTCCTGCCGGAAGAGTCCGACCTGGCCGTGCGTGCTGGGAACCTTCAGAAGTAAGTAGGCTGTCGGTTTATCTTCAAACCGCTGGCACTCTGTCATTCGTGGGAGGTTACACCGGAGGTGATGCGACTGCTGATAACCATGCAGCTTTGCGGCGGTCAAAAGAAAATGACGGCCAGATCAGCAGAAGCACTCAGCTGAACAGTAAACCATCCTGCCATAGTGCGACTGTTTGAAACAGTAACGACAGTTGAGATGGGTCACAGCTCATTTCCGTTGGTGCACCACCAGTTTAGCACCCTCGGGGGCCACGGTCAGCTTCAGGACGCGCCACTCGGTCGAGGAATTCTCGTTGATTGACTCGTCGGTCAGCGAATGGATGAGCTGTTCAACGGTCCTGGCCTCGGCGTCGCTGGTTGCGAAGGTCATCACCGTTGGGCCCGCCCCGGAAATCACTGCCGGAAACCCCTGCGCCCGCAGTTGCCGCATCAGAGTGGCGCTGGGCAGCATTGCCTGGGCACGGAAATCCTGGTGCAGCGCATCCTGGGTGGCATCCAGCAGGAATTCGGGCTCCCGGGACAAGGCGTGCACCAGAAGCGCCGCACGGCCCGCGTTCGAGGAGGCACTTGCATGCGAGACAGACGTCGGGAGCAGCGCCCGCGCCGTCTCGGTCGACAGGCTGGTGGCAGGAACGGCGGCTATCGGAATGATGGAGGGGTGCACCGGCACCCGGGTACTGCGGAAGACCCTTCCGGTTTCCCAGGAGATGGCCAACGCACCCAGCAGGGCAGGCGCCACGTTGTCGGGGTGGCCCTCAAGGGTCGAGCACAGCTGGAGCAGCCCAGCCGAGTCCATCCTGTCGGCGTCAGGCAGGAGGAAATTGGCGGCCAGCACGGCCGAGACGATCGCTGCGGCCGACGACCCGAGCCCCCTGCCGTGCGGGATCAGGTTCTGCGTCTCCAACTCGAGCCCCGGGCAGCCGAAGCCTGAGCGTTCGAGCGTCTCGAGCAGCGTGCGGGCCACCAGATGGGTTTCATCGCCGGGGAGATCCCCTGCGCCCTCGCCGGTCACGGTGACGGTGACGGTGCCGCTGGTGGTGGTCCGCACCGTGACAGTGTCGAACAGCGAAACGGCAAGGCCAAGGGTGTCGAATCCCGGCCCCAGGTTGGCGCTGGTCGCGGGGACGCTGATCGTTGCCGCCTGGCCTGCCGCCACCATCCTGGTGCCGGTGCCCCACCGTTCGGCCGCTGGCGAGGACACCCGTTCACTCACCCGCAGTATCCTCAAGGCCCAACGCTGTCGCGACGCTGACGACGTCGAAATCCACTTTGGTGGGCTCGACGTCGGACCCGTCGGCAGCTTTCAACGCCCACTGGGGGTCCTTGAGGCCATGACCAGTCACTGTGATCACGATGGTCTTACCCACCGGCGCCAACCCTGCCGCATGCTTTTTCAGCAGGCCAGCAACACCGGCCGCCGATGCCGGTTCCACGAAGACTCCCTCTCGTGCCGACAGCCAGCGGTGCGCTTCGAGGATTTCCTCGTCAGAGACGGCTTCAATCAGCCCACCGGACTCGTCGCGCGCTGCAATCGCCTGGTCCCAGGACGCCGGGTTGCCGATCCGGATGGCCGTCGCGATCGTGTCCGGCTCGGTCACCGGGTGGCCCTTGACCAACGGCGAAGCGCCCTCGGCCTGGAAGCCCCACATCACCGGACGCTTGGTGGCGACCGGGGCGAGCACTGTGCTGTCACCGACCAGGTGCGGGTTGGCGTAGGGCTCGGAGTATTCCTTGTAGCCCTTCCAGTAGGCAGTGATATTGCCGGCGTTGCCGACCGGGAGCAGGTGATAGTCGGGGGCGTCACCCAGGACGTCGACCACCTCGAAGGCTGCGGTCTTCTGGCCTTCGATACGCGCGGGATTGACCGAGTTGACGAGGAACACCGGGTACGCCTCGGCAAGCTTACGAGCGACATCGAGGCAGTTGTCGAAGTTGCCGTTGACCTGCAGCAGTTCAGCGCCGTGGGCGATGGCCTGGCTCAGTTTGCCCATGGAAATCTTGCCGTCCGGAACCAGCACTGCACAGGTGATGCCCGCCTGGGTGGCGTAGGCCGCAGCCGAGGCGGAGGTGTTTCCGGTGGAGGCGCAGACCACGGCCTTGGCCCCGGATTCAATCGCAGCGGTAATGGCCATGGTCATTCCGCGGTCCTTGAAGGAGCCGGTGGGATTCATTCCCTCCACCTTGAGGAACACCTGCGACCCGGTCAGTTCGGATAGCGCCTTGGCCGGGACCAACGGTGTCCCACCCTCGCCGAGGGTGATGACCTGGGTGGATTCTGTCACGGGCAAACGATCTGCATATTCGCGGATAACGCCGCGCCATTGGTGAGCCACTTAGGCTCCTTCCACTCGAAGGACACTGGTCACCGAGTTGATCACGGCGAGGTGCTGGATCTGTTCAACTGTTGCGGCGAGGGCCGCTTCGGTAGCGCGGTGGGTGACGATGCGAAGTTCAGCCGTCGCCTGGCCAGGGTCGTCCGCGGGATGGATGCTCTGCCGCAGGGTTTCAATGGACACGCCCTGCTCGGCGAACAACTGTGCGATCCGCGCCAGGACTCCTGGCTGGTCAGCGACGTCGAGCCCGATGGAGTAGCTCGTGCGGACTGCGTCGATATTCATGGACGGGACATGGCCGGTGGTGGTTTCGGTCCGGCCGGGACCGCCCAACACCAGGCGGCGCGCAGCGCTGACAACGTCGCCCAGCACCGCGGACGCGGTGGGGGTACCACCGGCCCCCTGTCCGTAGAACATCAGTTCGCCCGCGTTTTCGGCCTCGATGAACACCGCATTGAAGGCACCATGGACTGCGGCCAGCGGATGATCGCGGGGCAGCAGGGTCGGGTGCACCCTGACGCTGACGCCCTCGGTGCCAGCGCCGTCGGCGTCGTCCCTCGGCAGCAACTCGGCGATGGCCAGCAACTTGATGACAAACCCGGCGTCCTTGGCTGCGGCGATATCCGCGGCGGTCACCTTGGTGATGCCTTCGCAGTAGACGTCTTCCAGGGCAAATCGGGTGTGGAAGGACAGGGACGCGAGAATGGCGCCCTTGGCCGCGGCGTCGTGACCCTCCACATCGGCAGTCGGGTCAGCCTCGGCATACCCCAGGCGCTGTGCTTCGGCCAGGGCATCGTCGAACTGGGCGCCGGTGGTGTCCATCTGGTCAAGGATGAAGTTGGTGGTGCCGTTGACGATGCCCAGTACACGGGTGATGCGGTCACCGGACAGGCTGTCCCGGATGGGCCGCAGAATGGGGATCGCACCAGCGACCGCCGCCTCGTAGGAAAGCTGGACCCTTGCGGCGTCGGCCTTCTCGTAGAGGGTGGGCCCGTCGAGGGCGAGCAGCGCCTTGTTGCCGCTGACCACCGTGGCGCCGTGTTCGATCGACCGCAGGATCAGGGACCGGGCGGGTTCAATTCCACCCATCAGCTCGATCACAATGTCGACGCCCTCGACCAGTGACTCGGCATCGGTGGTGAAAAGTTCGCGCGGCAGGTCGACGTCGCGGGGTGCGTCAATGCTGCGCACTGCAATTCCGGTCAATTCAAGCCGGGCGCCGGTACGCGCTGCCAGCGCGTCGGCGTCCTCGAGCAGGATGCGCGCCACCTGGGATCCCACGTTGCCGCAGCCCAGCAAGGCGATCCGAAGTGTCGACATGGAGTCGGTGTTCGAAGCTGTATCAGATGAAATAGTGTCGCTCCTGCAATCAGTTGGTGGTGCGGGGGATGTCGCGGGCCAGGATGTCGTCCTCGGTTTCGCCGCGCACAATCAGTCTGGCCTGGCCGTTCCGGACTGCTATCACTGGCGGGCGGGCCACCCAGTTGTAGTTGCTGGACAGCGCCCAGCAGTAAGCGCCGGTGCCCGGCACAGCCACCAGGTCACCGGCATCGGTGTCCACGGGGAGGTAGACATCCCTGACCACAATGTCGCCGCTCTCGCAGTGCATTCCGACCACGCGGGACAGCACACCGGAGGCATCCGACGAGCGGGAGGCCAGGACCGCCGAGTAGTCGGCGTCGTAGAGGACCGGGCGGGGGTTGTCGCTCATCCCACCGTCCACCGACACATAACGCCGGGGCGCAGTGTCGCCACCCTCGACGTCGACCCTCACGGTTTTGGTCGTCCCCACGGTGTACAGGGTGAACGTTGTTGAACCTACGATCGCGCGACCCGGCTCAATGGAAATCCGTGGGACGCGCAGTCCCAGTTTGGCGCAGGTGGAACGCACGACGTCGGCCATCGCCACGGCGATCTCTGCCGGTGGGCGTGGTTTGTCGGTTTCGATGTAGGCAATCCCATAGCCGCCCCCGAGGTCCAGTTCGGGCAGCTCCACGCCGTGGCGGTCCCGAACGTCCGCCAGGAAGGCGAGCAACCTGCGTGCCGCGAGTTCGAAACCCTCGGGCTCGAAAATCTGTGACCCGATGTGGCAGTGGACGCCGAGCAGGTTGACCGTTTCGTGGCCCAGCGCCGCGGCGACGGCCTGAGCTGCGGGTGAGGACTCGCCGTCGGCCAGTGACAGCCCAAATTTCTGGTCCTCGTGGGCGGTTGCAATGAACTCGTGGGTGGAGGCGTGGACACCGGGGGTCAGCCGGAGCATCACGTTGGCCGTGGTGCCGCGGGCGGCGGCGAGGGCTGCCACCCGTTCGAGTTCGGGGAGGCTGTCCACCACGATGCGCCCCAGCTTCAGGTCAAGCGCACGGCCCAGTTCGGCGTCGGACTTGTTGTTCCCGTGCAGGCCGAGATGTTCACCGGGAATTCCCGCGCGCATGGCGATGGCAAGCTCCCCGCCCGAGCAGGTGTCAAGGCGTAGGCCCTCTTCAGCCACCCAGTGCGCTATTTCTGTGCAGAGGAAGGATTTCCCCGCGTAGTAGACGTCCACTCCCCCGCAGAGGTCGGCAAAGGCGGCGTCGAACGCGTCCTTGAAGCTCCGGGCGCGGGTCCGGAAATCGTCTTCGGACACGACGAACAGCGGCGTGCCGAACTGCTCGGCGAGATCACTGACCCTCAGGCCACTGATGGTGAGCTCGTCACCGGCGCGGTCGACGTCGTGAGCCCACAGGGCGGGGTTCAGCCGGTTGATGTTGTCGGGGTAGCTGAGCCAACCGGGGGCCAGCGGTGAGGCGTTATTCAGGTTCACTTCAGGTCCGTTTCCCATCGTCACATCCGCTCCGGTGCCGATACGCCAAGCAGCCCCAGGCCGTTGGCGAGCACCTGCTGGGTGGCGTTGTTCAGCCACAGCCTGGTGCGGTGCAGGTCGGTGACCGGCTCATCGCCGAGCGGCGCGATGCGGCAGGCGTCGTACCAGCGGTGGTAGGTGCCCGCGATGACCTCGATGTGGCGTGCCACCCGGTGCGGTTCGCGGAAGGCTGCGGCCTGGGCCACCATGCCGGGGAACTGGCCGAGCGCCGCCAGCAGTTCGCCCTCGGTGGGGTGGCTGAGTTCGGAGGCGTCGAACGCGCTCGTATCCACCCCTGCCGCGGCCGCGTTGCGCTCCACCGCGTGGGTCCGGGCGTGAGCGTACTGGACATAGAAGACCGGGTTGTCGTTGGTGCGCCGGGTCAGCAGGTCAAGGTCGATGTCGATGTTCGAATCCGCCGAGAAGCGGGCCAGGGTGTAGCGGGCGGCGTCGACACCCACGGCGTCGACCAGGTCCTCGAGCGTGACGACGGTGCCGGCGCGCTTGGACATCCTGACGGGGACGCCGTCCTTCATCAGGTTGACCATCTGCCCAATCAGCACCTCGACGGTGTCCGGGTCATCACCGAGCGCGGCTGCTGCTGCCTTAAGCCGGGCCACATACCCGTGGTGGTCGGCGCCGAGCATGATGATGTTCAGGTCGAAGCCGCGGCGGCGCTTATTGACGAAGTAGCCAATGTCGCCGGCGATGTAGGCGGGGGCGCCGTCCGATTTGATGACCACCCTGTCCTTATCGTCGCCGAACTCGGTGGACCGTAACCACCAGGCCCCGTCCTCGAGGAACAGGTTGCCCGAGGTTTTCAGTTTCTCCAGCAGGCCTTCGACGAATCCGTCCTGGAAAAGGGAGTGCTCGTGGAAGTAGACGTCGAAATCGACACCGAAGTCGTGCAGCGACTTTTTGATGTCGCCAAACATCAGGTCGACCCCGAGCTCACGGAACCGCTCGACCGAATCGTCCTGCTCCAGGTCGAGGATGGCTGGATCGAGCACCAGGACCCGGGCAGCGATGTCATCGATGTAGGCGCCGCCGTACCCGTCCTCGGGTGATGGCTCGCCCTTGGCGCTGGCCCACAGCGAGCGGGCGAACCGTTCCACCTGGGCGCCGTGGTCGTTGAAATAGTACTCGCGGGTCACCGCGGCGCCCTGAGACTGGAACAGGCGGGCAAGCGCGTCGCCGACGGCGGCCCAGCGGGTGCCGCCCAGGTGGATGGGTCCGGTGGGGTTGGCCGACACGAACTCGAGGTTGATCTTGGTGCCGGCCATGAGCCCGCTGGTGCCATAGCCGGCCCCGGCGTCGACGATTGAGCGGGCCAGTTCACCTGCGGCGGCGGCATCGAGGGTGATGTTCAGGAAGCCTGGACCGGCGATCGCCACGGTCTTGACGCCGTCGAGCTGTTCCAGCCGTCCACTGAGGAGCTGGGCGAACTCGCGCGGGTTCATCCCCGCCTGCTTGGACAGCTGCAGGGCAATATTGGTGGCCCAGTCTCCGTGTTCCCGGCTCCGTGGTCGCTCCACCCGCACCTCAGAGGGAAGCTCGACGTCGAATTCGCCCGCGGCGCCGGCGTCTTTCAGGCATGCGGAAATGGCAGCAGAGAGTTCTTCAGGAGTCACCCATCCAGCATAACGGCGCACGCCGCTGCGGCCATTTCTGTGACGCAGCGGCGCCCACCACACGAGGGCGGGCCAGGGGTTTTCGTCCAGGGGTGCTTCCCTGATAAGCTCAGTGAGTCCCATTTCGGGGCCGGTCTGACCGGCGTCCCGCCTTCGTAGCTCAGGGGATAGAGCGTCTGCCTCCGGCGCAGAAGGTCGTAGGTTCGAATCCTATCGAGGGCACAGAACAACCCCCAGATTTCACCGAAATCTGGGGGTTGACTGCTTTAACCGGCCAGGTCTGGCCGTGAGACTCCAGCACTGCACTGCCCCCGCACCCCGAAGCTGCCCGGTCGATTCGTTGCTGCTGTCTTCGGCTGAAATAGGGGCGATTCCGGACAGCTACTGACCTGGTTGAGGAGTATTTTGGAGCCATGTTGGAAACTTCGGCGCGGCTGCTCCACTTGCTTTCCCTGCTTCAGCTGCGCCGCGAGTGGACCGGCTCAGCACTGGCGGACCGGATGGACGTGACCGAGCGCACCGTCCGACGGGACATCGGCAAGCTCCGCACCCTGGGCTATCCCATCCATGCCTCGCCCGGCGTCGCCGGGGGCTACCAGTTGGGCGCTGGCGCGCAGCTGCCTCCGTTGTTGCTCAACGACGACGAGGCACTCGCCGTCGCCCTCGGCCTCAGCGCCGTCACGGCTAGCCCCGTCGCCGGAATCGGCGAGGCATCGGTGCGGGCGCTCACCAAGCTGGAGCAGGTGCTCCCCAGCCGACTCCGACCGCGGTTCGCCGGGCTGCGAAGCGCCGTCACCAGGATGGCGGCGGTGAGCACACCGGTCCGGCCCGAGATCCTCACCGCCCTGTCCTCAGCCATCACCGAACGACGCACCGTGGTGTTCCGGTACTCCCGCCAGGATGGCGAGTCTTCCCGGCGACTCGTTGAGCCCTACCGACTCGTGGACACCGGTAGACGCTGGTACCTGGTGGCCTGGGACACGATGCGTGAGGATTGGCGGACGTTCCGGGTGGACCGGTGTCAGAGCGTTCCGGCGCAGCGGGAGCGCTTCACCCCGCGCCCACTCCCGGCCCGTGAACTCGCCCTGTATGTGCAGCAGTCAATTACGCGTTTCCCTTACCAGTACGACGTCGTCGTGCGGCTGACCGGCAACATCAACGAGGTGTCACAAAAGGTGTCCCCGGATACCGCCGAACTCCAGAGCGACGGCGAGGAGCACACCCTGATGAGGGCCGGCTTCGACTCGCTCGACTGGCCGCTGATGCATCTGGTGGCGCTGGAGCTCGAGTTCGAGATCCTGGAACCGCCGCAAATGCGTGAGCGGGCCCGGTTGGCGGCGGCCCGGTTGACCAGGGCATCGGGAGATAGTCCTACCGCCTAGAATTGGAACCAATCATGGCACTGACTATCTCCTATCCCCCTGAACTGCCGGTTTCCGAGCGACGCGCTGACATTATGGCCGCGATCGCCGCGAACCAGGTGACGATCATTGCTGGCGAGACCGGCTCCGGCAAAACCACCCAGATTCCGAAAATGTGTGTGGAACTGGGACTCGCCGAAAACGGCCTGATCGGGCACACCCAGCCACGACGCCTCGCCGCCCGCACCGTTGCGGAACGTATTGCCGAGGAGTTGGACGTCAAGGTGGGGGCCGAAGTGGGCTTCCAGGTGCGGTTTACCGGCGAGGTCAGCCGCAGCACCAAGATCAAGTTGATGACCGATGGCATCCTGCTGGCGGAAATCCAGCACGACCGGCTGCTGAAAAAGTACAGCACCATCATCATCGACGAGGCCCATGAGCGCAGCCTCAACATCGACTTCATCCTCGGGTATCTGAAGCGGATCCTCCCGCAGCGACCCGACCTGAAGCTCGTCATCACCTCGGCCACCATCGATCCTGAACGCTTCGCCGCGCACTTCGCGGCCGACGAGGCCGTCAGCGTCAAGCAGCCTGCACCGATCATCGAGGTTTCCGGACGGACCTACCCGGTGGAAATCCGGTACCGCCCGTTGACCCAGCCGGCCGGCGAGGCTGACGACAGCGCCGACCCGGGCGATCAGGAGGAGGACCGCGACCCTCTTGACGCCGTGTGCGACGCCGTCGACGAGCTGGCTCGGGAAGCACCCGGCGACATCCTGGTGTTTTTCTCCGGCGAGCGCGAGATCCGTGACGCCGCCGATGCCCTCCGCGCCCGGGTGCAGGTCAACCCACGGCTGAAGGGCACCGACATCCTGCCGTTGTTCGCCAGATTGTCGCTGCAGGAACAGCACCGGGTCTTCAAGCCTTCCGGCCCGGGACGCAGGATCATCCTCGCCACCAACGTTGCTGAAACCTCCCTGACCGTTCCCGGGATCAAGTACGTGATTGATACGGGTACCGCCAGGATTTCGCGGTACTCTCACCGCACCAAGGTGCAGCGGCTTCCGATCGAGCGGGTGTCCCAGGCTTCCGCCAACCAGCGCTCGGGCCGCTGCGGCAGGGTTTCGGATGGCATCGCCATCCGCCTCTATTCGCAGGAGGACTTCGAGGCCCGCCGCCCGTTCACCGACCCCGAGATCCTGCGTACCAACCTGGCGGCGGTCATCTTGCAGATGACCGCCATGGGCGTCACCCGTGGGCCGAAGGATGTCGCCGACTTCCCCTTTGTTGAGCCTCCGGACTCGAAGGCGATCAACGACGGCGTCACGCTCCTGAAGGAGCTCGGTGCGCTGGAGGCTTCGGGAGGCATCTCGGCAGTTGGCCGGAAACTCGCCCAGCTGCCGGTTGACCCGCGGCTGGGCCGCATGATCGTGGAGGCCGGCCAGCGTGGCTGCGCCAAGGAAGTAATGGTCCTCGCCGCGGCCCTGACCATCCAGGATCCGCGTGAGCGTCCACAGGCCGATCAGGGCGCCAAGCTGCAAACCGCGACAGCGATGCACAAACGGTTCCTCGACGAGAATTCGGACTTCACCGGATACCTGAACCTGTGGCGGTACCTGCAGGAACAGCAGAAGGAACTGTCGTCGACCCAGTTCCGCAAACTGTGCCGCAACGAGTTCATCAACTATCTGCGGGTCCGCGAGTGGCAGGACCTGTTCGCCCAGCTTCGCCAGTTGGCCAAACCGCTGGGGATCACCCTCTCGCCCGACCCCGTCGATCCGGTGGGCAACGACACCGCAATCCATATCAGCCTGCTCGCGGGCCTGCTCAGCCACATCGGCCTCTACGATCAGCGCAAGCGTGAGTATGCCGGTGCGCGGGGTACCCGGTTCGCTGTGTTCCCCGGCAGCGCCTTGTTCAAAAAGTCGCCCGACTGGGTGATGGCAGCCGAACTGGTGGAGACCTCACGGCTCTGGGCGCGGGTGGCCGCCAAATTCGATCCCCTCTGGGCCGAAGACGTGGCGCCGCACCTGGTGAAGCGCAGCTACAGCGAGCCGCACTGGTCCCGGAAGATGGGGGCGGTGATGGCCCATGAGAAGGTCACCCTGTATGGCGTCCCGATCATCCCGCAGCGCCGGGTCAACTATGGGCGGATCGACCGCGAGGTTGCCCGCGACATGTTCATCAGGCATGCCCTGGTCGAGGGCGACTGGAAAACCCACCACAAATTTTTCCACCGCAACAAGGCACGCCTCGCTGAGATTGAGGAGCTGGAAAACCGGCTGCGCCGCCGCGACCTGATGGTCGACGACGAGACCCTCTTCGAGTTCTATGACGCCCGCGTAGGGCCCGAGGTGGTGTCCGAGCGGCACTTCGATTCCTGGTGGAAGGACACCCGTCACCGCCAGCCGGACCTGCTCGACTTCCTGCCCGGTGACCTGCTCGCCGAAAACAGCGACTTGGACGAATCAGCGTTCCCCAAAATCTGGCACCAGGGAAGCTTCGAACTGCCGCTGAGCTATGAGTTCTCCCCCGGTGTGCAGGGCGCGTCCGACGGCGTGACGGTGCAAATTCCCGTGGTTTTCCTGAACCAACTCGACGCCCGGCCGTTCCACTGGCAGATTCCGGGGCTCCGGGTGGAACTGGTGACAGCCCTGATCAAGTCGCTACCCAAGCAGGTCCGCAAGAACTTCATCCCCGCCCCCGATGTGGCGCGCAGCGCCGTCGCTGCGCTGCACACCGACTTCGACCCGGCACGCGACGACCTTGAGGAGTCCCTGGAACTGGTACTCCGCCGGTTGAAGGGCCACGTCATTGCCCCCGGGTCGTGGAACCGGAGCGTCCTTCCCGAACACCTCCTGATGAGCTTCCAGGTGATTGACGGCCAGGGCAAGATCCTCGACGAGGGGACCGACCTTGCCGCCCTGCAGGAACGACTGGCGCCGCAAACACGCCGCGCGATTGCCGAATCCCTCGGTGCCACACCCGCTACCACCCGGCCGGCAAAGGCACCCGCCCGCGCGACGTCAGCAGCAAAGTCCCAACCGGGGAAGTCCCAACCAGCGCATCCCGTGGGCATCGGGATCACCGAGCGGTCCGGCCTGACGTCGTGGACGTTTGGCGACCTTCCCCGGCAGGTGACCCGGCTGGTGAACGGACACACGGTGACGGGCTACCCGGCGTTGACCGACGAGGGTACCGCCGCCGGACTCGCCGTCTTCCCCAACCCGGCCGAGCAGGGTGCGTCAATGCGCGACGGAGTGATCCGACTCCTCGTGGTGCGCGTTCCCAGCCCCGCCAAGTATGTGTTGGAGCATCTCAGCAACGCCGAGAAGCTCACTTTCAGCCAGAACCCGCATGGCAGCGTTGCGGGACTGATCGAGGACTGCACACTCGCGGCGGTCGACAAGCTGACCCCCGAGGCACTGCCCTGGACCGAGGCCGAGTTCAACTCCCTTTACGAAACCGTGCGGGCCGAACTCATCGACACGGTCTTCACTGTCACCGCCACAGTTGAAAGGATCCTGTCCAGCACCCGCCGGATCGAGAAGCAACTCAAGGGCTCCACCAGCCTCGCCCTGATCACCGCGCTGAACGACGTCCGGAGTCAGCTGGAACAGCTCGTCTACCCGGGGTTCGTGGCGAAAACCGGCTACACCCAGCTCAGTCACCTGCCCCGCTACCTGACCGGCATTGAGACCCGGGTCGCCAAGCTGGCCGGCAACGTGCAGCGCGATTCGCTGGGCACGGCTGTGGTCCAACGCCTGGAGGACGAGTACGACGACGCCGTCGCCGCCCTCGTTCCCACTGGCCGGAAGACGCCTCCCGCGTTGCTGCGGGTGCGCTGGATGCTCGAGGAACTGAGAATCAGTCTGTTCGCGCAGGAGCTCGGCACCGCGTACACCGTTTCGGAGAAGCGGATCCGTGCGGCCATCGGCGAGGCCATGGCCGCGCAGCGCACCGGGGTGGGCTCGACCGGGTAGCTAAAGGCTGCCGCTATCCGTCGGTTGGTACGTGCTCGCCGTGCCCGGCCGACCGTAGGGCTCCCCGCAGCGCGTCAGCGTTGGCGTCGAGCCGGGCCGGATCCGGGTTGTGGTCGACCGCGTGAACGTCGAAGTCGCTGGCGCTCTGCGTCGGCCAGACATGGACGTGCAGGTGCGGTACCTCGTACCCCTCCATCAGCACTCCCACCCGTTTCGCCGAGAACGCGGTGGTTTGCGCCTTCGCGATGGTCTGGGCGACCGCCATCACCTTGCCCAGCAGCTCAGGTTCCGCCTCCACCCAGTGCGCCACCTCCTGACGGGGCAGCACCAGGGTATGCCCGTCGGTGAGCGGAGCGATCGTGAGGAACGCGACGACGTCGTCGTCCTTCCAGACGAAGCGCCCCGGAATGTCGCCGTCGATGATCTTGGTGAACAGGGTACTCATGCAAACTCCTTCAGTTCCGGATCGAGTCAACACAGATAACGGGTTTCACGTCGAAAATCGGCTATTTGTGTTGACTCGATGGTGGGGTGTGTTGACTCGATGGTCGGGGTGGGTGGTCGGGTTAGGCGCCGGTGGCGACCGGCAGGTCCGAGCGGGATGACCATTGGGACCAGGACCCCGGATAAAGCGCCGCCGGGTAGCCGGCGATTTCCAGGGCAGCGATCTGGTGGGCGGCGGTAATGCCCGATCCGCAGTACACTGCGACGTCGACGGCGTCGTTGACGCCAAAGGCTTCGAAGCGCCGGCGCAGATCGGCGGGTGTCTTGAACCTTTGGTCGGGGGCAAGATTCTCGCTGGTGGGCGCACTCACCGCACCCGGAATGTGGCCGGCTTTGGGGTCGAGTGGTTCCACCTCGCCGCGGAAACGCTCTCCGGCACGCGCGTCCAGCAGCACACCGTGCTCAGCGATGCCCTGCACACCATCGATGTCGGTGACCGGCATTGCACCACTGCCGCCCTCTTCGTCGAGGCCCAGCTCCACCTCGCCGAGGCAGTGCTGTTCCTCGCCCCCTTCTGTCTCGTACCCGGCGTCGACCCAGGCGGCGAGGCCACCGTCGAGCAGCTGCACCGTGTCGAGACCCGCCCACCGCAGCAACCACCAGAGCCGGGCGGCAGAGGTATTGCCTGAATTGTCGTAGGCCACCACCACGTCGCCGTCGTTGATGCCCCACTGCCGGGCGGCTTCCTGCAGTTGCTCGAGGCCAGGCAGCGGGTGCCTGCCCTCCCGCGCCGACGGTTCACCGCTCAGTGTGGCTTCGAGGTCAACGTACACGGCGCCGGGGATGTGGGCTGATTGGTAATGACCGTGGCCGTGGGGATCGCCCAACGCCCAGCGGACATCCAGCAGAACCGTCTGCAGGCCGGAGGTCATCCGGTCCCGCAGGGTCTGCACGTCCATCAGAGTCTTCATCAAGATCTCCTTTTAATGTGACCGGCAACACTGCCGGACCTGATGCAATCCAGTCCACCACAGCCCGGGCCGGTACTCCAATCTCGTCGCCAACGACTTTCCGCCCCTCCGTTGGGCGGCCCGGTAGGCTGAACCAGTGAACATCCTGAGCCCCCTCTCCAACCGGTCCTGGGCTGCTGAGGCCATCCGCCGGATCGAGGCTGAAAACAACCGGTCAGCCGACACCCATCTCTACGCGGTCCCCCTGCCTGAACACTGGGGAGTCGACCTGTTCCTGAAGGACGAGTCGACCCACCGGACAGGCAGCCTCAAACACCGATTGGCTCGGTCGCTCTTCCTGTTCGGACTGGTCAACGGCTGGATCAACGAGCATACGACGGTCGTTGAGGCGTCCAGCGGGTCGACGGCGGTTTCCGAAGCGTACTTCGCGCAACTTCTGGACCTGCCGTTCATCGCTGTGATGACCCGCACCACGAGCAAGGAAAAGATCGACCAGATCGAACAGTATGGCGGCGCCTGCCACTTCGTTGACCACGCCTCCGAGGTTTACGCCGCCGCAGCAGGCCTTGCCGCCACGACTGGCGGCCACTACATGGATCAATTCACCTACGCTGAGCGGGCAACGGACTGGCGTGGCAACAACAACATCGCCGAGTCGATTTTCGGGCAGCTGGCCCTGGAGCAGCATCCGGTTCCCGACTGGATCGTGGTGGGCGCCGGGACGGGCGGCACCAGCGCCACCATCGGGCGTTACATCAGGTACCAGCGCCACCACACCCGGCTGGCCGTGGTCGACCCGGAGAACTCGGCCTTTTATCCGGCCTGGCGTACCCCCGGCACCGCGGCGGCGGGGAGTCCTTCCCGGATTGAGGGCATCGGACGGCCGCGGCTGGAACCAAGTTTTGTACCCGGCGTCATTGACCACATGATTCAGGTCCCCGACGCCGCGTCGGTCGCGGCGATGCGCCACCTACGCCAGCTCACCGGTCTGCATGCGGGCCCGTCAACCGGCACCAACCTGTGGGGAGTCTGGGGGCTGATCGCGGACATGGTCGGCCAGGGTCGCCGCGGCAGTATTGTCTCGCTGATGTGCGACGCCGGCACCAGATACACCGGGTCCTACGACGACGACGCCTGGCTGGCAGCGCGGGACCTGGATCCAGCCCCCTACCTGGCAGTGCTGGAGCGCTTCTTTGTCACCGGGAGCTGGCCCGGTGAACCTGCCAGATAGCGGCGGTCTCGGGAACCGGGTAGAACTGAATAATGACTGATTCCCTGGTACTTGGCCCCATGATGCGCTACGTCGATCTGACCTCGGCCAGCATCTGGGTGGAAACCCGCCAGGCTGCACGGGTCACGGTGACGGCCGGTGACCAGTCCTGGACTGCCCGGACGTTCGGTGTACATGGCCACCACTACGCCCTGGTGGAGGCTAACGGTCTGGAACCGGGAAGCGTCACCGCCTACACGGTGTCGATTGATGGGGAGCAGGTGTGGCCCGTGGAAGGGTCAGCGTACCCGCCGTCAATGATTGCGACGCTGACCCCTGACAAGCCCATCAAAATGGCGTTCGGTTCGTGCCGGACCAGTGTCCCCCACAACGAAGCGGGAAACAGTAAACACGGTGTCGATTCGATGCGTGCCTACGCCCTGCAGATGGCCGCGGGAGTGGACGACGTCGCCTGGCCCGATCTGGTGGTGTTCCTGGGCGACCAGGTGTACGCGGATGTGACGAGCGACGCGATGCAGGAGTTCATTAGGGCGCGCCGGGACATTGACGAGGAGCCCGGGGAGGAGCTCAAGGACTATGAGGAGTACGCCCACCTGTACAACCTGGCGTGGTCCGACGACGCCAACCGCTGGCTCCTGTCCACCCTGCCCAGCGCAATGATTTTCGACGACCACGACATTCGGGACGACTGGAACACCTCCCTGGCCTGGAAGCACGCGATGGAGGCTACCTCCTGGTGGCAGGGCCGGATCGTCTCGGGGCTGGCTTCCTACTGGGTGCACCAGCACCTGGGCAATCTTTCACCCGAGCACCGGGACCAGGACGAGATCTGGCAGTTGATCAGCTCGCACGACGGCGAGACGGAACTGGACATCAGCAACGTGCTGGACCAGTTCGCTGACCGGGCCAATCAGGAGCCGTCCACCTACCGGTGGAGCTTTGCCAGGGAAATTGGTGACGTCCGACTGGTGGTCCTGGACTCCCGTGCGGGCCGGGTACTCGACCCCGCCCAGCGGTCAATCCTCGACGACCGGGAAATGAAGTGGCTGGATGGACAAATGCAGGGCGGCTTCCGGCATCTGCTGATCGCCACCTCGCTGCCGTTCCTGCTCCCTGCGGGTTTGCACCACATCGAAGCCTGGAACGAGGCACTCGCCGACGGCGCCTGGGGCAGGTTTGGGGCGAAGATCGGCGAAAAGATGCGGCGCACTGTGGATCTGGAGCACTGGGGTGCGTTCCAGCGAAGCTTCCGACAGGTGGCGACGATGGCGGTTGAGGTGGCAGATGGGAAACGCGGCAAGGCACCCGAAACCGTCACCTTCCTGTCGGGGGACGTGCACTTCTCGTATGTCTCCGAGGTGGAGCGCACCTCGGGGAGCCGGATCATCCAGGCGGTCTGTTCGCCGATCCGCAACCCGCTCCCCCGCGCCATGCGTTTTGCTACCGCCATCCTGTCCTACGGCGTCGCAAGCCCGGTGGGGGCACTGGTGGCCCGGTCGGCGAAGGTGCCGAGTCCGCCCTTCCGCTGGTCCGGGCTGAAAGGCCCCTGGTTCGACAACAATCTGGCCGGCCTCGAAGACGGCCCAGCTGGTCTGCGGTTCTGGTGGGAGCGCGGGGTGGTGGTCGACGGCGACCACCTCTCACCCCGGTTGGAAGAGGTCTCCACGGTGACCGTCTCACCGCGGAACTAGCTCATCACGCGGTTTGAATCCGTCACTGCGTTGGATGTACTGACCGGAGCGGCTGATTGAGTGACTCACCCGCTCCGAGCATGCACCGGTCTGGCGTTCGCTGGGGGTTCTCCGACCTCGTGGATGCTATGGCCGACGCAAGCCGTCCTGGTTACACTGGCTCGTTCGATGCGAGACACGGTGAACCATCGCATTGCGTTGCGCAGTCGGCACCACCCCACCAGGTACCACTGGCCGTTCGTGGCCGCGAACAGCACTGGCTCAACGTCGCGGGTGGTCGTGGTCTCGTCTCCCGATGTGTAGGAAATGCGGAGTACCCGCTGCTCGGCCATCGCCTCCTCCAGCGCCGACTTGGTTGCGCGCGAAGAGGAGGGAAGCGCGTTGACCCAGACGCGGTGAGCGAGTTCGTCGGCTCGGGCTCGGGTTTTAGGATCGAGGACGTCCATAATCTTCTGGATACCTGCTGCCGCCAGATCGGCGTAGGGGGCATCGGCTGCAGCGGATACGGCTGCCATGAGGGCCACGGCCTGGGCTGGGGACAGGCTGACCGGCGGCAGGGATCCTTCTACAACCAATCCGTAGCCACCGCCCGGACCTGGGCGGGACCATATCGGCGCGCCGCTGTTCTCTAACGCATCGAGGTCTCTCTTGATGGTGCGCACGGATACCTCAAACTCTCTCGCCAACCGCTCAGCGGAAACGCCGCGCGCACCGCTGCGGCGCAACATCTCGGATAATGCATGGAGCCGTTCGACTCGTTTCACAGTTCAGCATCCGACAAATTCATGACATAAATAGTGACACACCGTTGTCTTGGGTGCCTGCGAGGGTTGAGGCATGTCAACTACTACAAGCAATCCGATCATCATTCTCATCGCCGGCCACTGGCTGGGGGCCTGGGCGTGGGATGAAGTCCTTGAACACCGGACCACCGACCACTTTCGTGCAATCGCGGTGACACTGCCCGGTCTTGACGGGGACGATCCCGAGCGTGCGGCGAAGACTCTCGACGATCAGGCCGCAGCGGTCCTGGATGTCATCACCCAACTCGGGATTTCCGAGGATCAGCCCGCAACTCTCGTCGCTCACAGTGGGGCGAACGCCCCCGTCAGCCTCGTCCTTGACCGACACCCTGAGTTGGTTCATCGAGTGGTGTGGGTCGACTCCGGCCCTGTGGCGACGGGAACCGCCTTCGCCCCAGACCTCCCCGAGGAGTTGAAGGAACTTCCGCTGCCGCCCCTCGACGTCCTCGCACAGCAGGCGAGTCTCGAGGGCCTCAGCGCAGAGGTCCTCGAGCGTTTCCGGGCCCGGGCCGTCCCCGAACCCGGCCCCGTGCTTCGTCAGCCCGTCGATCTCACGAATGATGCCCGCCGCAAGGTCCGGACCACCTTGGTGTGCTGCTCGATCCCGAGCGCGCAGGTGCTCGAGCTTGCCCGCGCGGGCCATCCCATGTTTGCCGAAGTCCCGACCATCGAGCACCTCGACGTCATTGACCTTCCGACGGGGCATTGGCCTATGTGGAGCCGTCCCCGCGATCTCGCCAGGGCCATTCAGTCAGCGGCTTCTCAACCCGACGCTGCCCTAGATCGTCACGCTCTCACCGGGGGCAAGATGACGGAACTCGGTGCCATATAGGCCTCCGATCCGCGCCAGATGGCCTTCGACCAGCTGCAGACCGGTTTCGTTGAGGAGCGCATCGTGGATCTGGAACGCCCGGGCCGCCCGCACTGAAGTGACGAAATCGATCACTTCGGCTGTCTTGGACCACGGCGCGTGCACCGGCACCAGAACCGTCGACACGTCAACGCCATGCGGGACAATGAATGAATCGCCCGGGTGGTAGAGAGAACCGTCGATGAGGTACCCAATATTGGCCACCATCGGAATATGCGGGTGGATCAGCGCATGCTGACCACCGAAGGTCTGCACCTCAAAACCTGCAACACTGTACCGCTGCTCGGGCTCGGCCGTATGCACCCGGTCCAGGCCACCGGCGTCGAGCCGCTCGGCCAACATACCGGCCACCTTCGCTGGTGCATAGATCAGCAGTGACTGGTCCAGTTGCAACGCCGCCACCACCTTCTCCTCGTCGAAGTGGTCGGCATGCTGATGGGTGATCAGCACCGCGTGGGCCCCCGCCAGTGCCGCCTCGGCCTCCGAGAATGTTCCCGGGTCGATCACGAGCACGGCACCGTCCTTCTCCAACCGGACACAGGCATGAGTGAATTTGGTGAGCTTCATCGCGTCAGCCTACCGCCGACCACCCCGGCAGCAACAGGACCCGCAGCTGAGCGCTGGTAACCTTATTCGCGACAGTCAGTAACACCCGAGCCGTCAGGAGGCGATCCGTCAGTGCCACCAACAGCAGAACCGACAGCACGCAAGGGACCGGAACAACGGGTCACCAAGCAGCGGCTGGCGGTAAGCGCGGCGCTGGATAAGCTCGACGATTTCGTCAGCACCCAGGAGCTTCACCGGCGCCTGCACGAGGCAGGCAACGCGGTGTCACTGGCCACCACCTACCGGATTCTCCAGTCGATGTCCGAAGACGGGTTGGTTGACGTGCTGCGCAACGGCGAAGGCGAAGCCGTCTATCGCCGGTGCGACGCCCCACATCACCATCACCATCTGCTCTGCCGGAGTTGCGGGCGCGCTGTCGAGATCGAAGCGCCAGCCGTTGAGAAATGGGCTGCACGAATTGCTGAAGAGTATGGCTACACCGAGGTGGCCCACACCGTTGAAATTTACGGCCTCTGCCCGGCCTGCACTGCCGGGGCTGCGGGTTAGGCCGGGCGCACTACTGCTGGTGTTGAAGTGGTCGACGCGGTGCGTCTTCCGCGCTGCCAGCTAATTCCCCGGCAGACGAGGTAGATCACGAAGGAAATTGTGGTCACGTAGGGACTGATGGGGATCCGGCCACCCAGGGCCAGAAGGATCCCGCCGACCACTGACACACAGGCAAAAATCACGCTGAGCAACACCACGATTCGTGGCGACGACGTCACCTTCAGCGCCGCTGCTGCCGGGGTGATGAGCAGGGCCAGGACGAGCAGCGCTCCCACCACCTGAATGGACAGCGCAACCGACACGCCCAGCAGGAACATGAACATGATGGAGAGCCCCCGCACCGGCACGCCGCGAGCCTCGGCGAGGTCGGCGTCGGCGCTGGCAAAGGTGAGCGGCCGCCAAATGGCGAGCAGCGCCACCATCACCGCCACTGCGCAACCCGCCAGCAGGGACAGCTGGACATCATCGACCGAGACAATCTGCCCAGTCAGCAGGCCAAACTTGTTGGCAGCGCGGCCTTCGTACAGCGCCAGGAACAGGATGCCCAGGCCGAGACCGAAGGGCATAATCACACCGATGATCGAGTTCCGGTCCCTCGCTCTGATCCCCATGACGCCGAGGACCACCGCTGCGAGCACTGAGCCCACCAGGGATCCGTAGATCACATTCGCCCCGATGAGGAGGGCAAACGCTGCGCCCGCAAACGACAGCTCGGCGATGCCATGGACGGCGAAGGCGAGATCGCGCATCATCACGAACGTGCCGATCAACCCGCCGAGAAGCCCCAGCACTGCGCCCGCCCAGAGCGAGTTCTGCACCAGAGGAAGCAGATCCGAGTAATTGTCGAAGTTGAAGATTGCGGTCAGGATCTCCTGCAGGTCCACTGTCAGTGTCCTTCCGCGTGATGGTGGGTGGTGTCATCGGGCAGCCCGACGACGATGATCCGGCCCTTGCTGTGCAGGACCTCGACATTGCTTTTGTAGAGCTCAGACAACACTTCACTGGTCATTACCTCGTGCGGTGCGCCGACCCTGAACTGGCCTTCGGCAAGATAAAGCACCCGGTCGACGTAGTCGATGATCGGGTTGATCTCATGCGTCACGAAAACCACTGCCGACTCGTTGACCCGGCACTGCGAGTTGATCAATCCGCTCACTGCCTGCTGGTGGTGGAGATCAAGGGAGAGCAGCGGTTCATCGCAGAGAAGCACCTGCGGATTGGTCGCGAGGGCCTGGGCTGCGCGCAGCCGCTGTTGCTCTCCCCCGGAAAGCCGCCCGACAGGCGCGTCGGCATAGGAGGAGGCACCCACCTTTTCCAGCAGGGCATCGACCGTGGCGTTGTAGTCCCGGCCCCTCCATCTGAGCCCCCACCGGTGACCGTCGACGCCGAGGCCCACCAGGTCACGGGCCCGCAGCGGGGTTTCCGGCGGAAAGGACTTCTGTTGGGGGATGTACCCAATGTCGCGGCTGCCGCGACGCACCGCCGAGCCGTTGACGGTCGCCGAGCCAGAGTCAAGTTGCTGAAGGCCCAGGAGGACCTTCAGGAGACTGGTTTTCCCTGAACCGTTGGGACCGAGGACAGCGAAAAACTCGCCCTTGCCGATATCGAGGTCAAGATTCTGCCAGAGGACACGGTCGCCGAAGGAGAGCGACGCCGATCGGAGCCGAACCATAGGTTCTGTTTCCGGCCGCTCGGCCGTGCGGTGGTCTTGGGTCAAAGCCAGTAGGTTCATCTCCAGCGAAAAGGTAGGTGGCGTGGCGTTTCCACCATCAGTTGATCAGGGGGCGAGGACGCTCTCGATACCGTCCACATTGGAAGTCATCCAACTCAGGAAGTCTTCCCCCTCAGGCACTGTCTCCGTGAAGTTGACGATTTCCACCCCGGCCTCGTCCGCGGCGTCACGAACGGTCAGGGTCTGGGGACTTTCTGTTTGCTCATTATAGGCAAGGAACGCCAGCGAATCGTCCTCCATGAGGTTCATCATTTCGTTCAGAACGGCAATTGAGACATCCGATCCCTCTTCAATCGCCTCGCTGTAGCCATTCGGCGTGACGTTCTCCAACCCTGCCGCTTCGAGCAGGTAGACGGGGACCGGTTCGGTGATTGCGACAGTTTGGCCTGCGGAGACATCCCCCAGTTCCGAGAGCCGCTCGATCAGGGCGGTGATGCCCGCGTCAAACTCCTCAACATTGGCGCTGTACACCCCGGCGTTGTCGGGATCCAGCGCGGTCAGCTTCTCGCCAATCGCAGCCGCCACGGCCCGCATGGTGTTCAGGTCATACCAGACGTGCTCATTCGCCGAGCCGTGGGCATGTTCCTCGGCCGACTCACCGGCATGTTCCTCGGCCGACTCACCGGCATGCTCGTCCTCACCAGCGTGCTCGCCCTCATCCTCGTGCTCCTCCTCGAAGCCCTCGAAGCCTGACTCGCTGACTGCAGAAATCAGGTAGTCATGGTCCATCTCCACCTCGTCGGCCAGCAGGTGCAGGAACGGGTCGTACCCGCCACCATTCTCGATCAGCAGGTCGGCCTCGGAAACCGCCAGCTTGTCCTGAACGGTCGCCTCATAGGAGTGCGGATCCTGCGCCAGGCTGTCAACAATCGAGTTCACCGAGACGTTCTCTCCACCGATGGACTGCGCGATGTCTCCGTAGACATTGGTGGAGGCAACCACCTGAATCCCATCCTCGGAGGTGTCTGCTGCAGTATTGCCGCTGTCCGCCTGACCGCAGCCGGTCAGGGCCAGCGCCATCGCTGCTACTCCGAGGAGGCCGGTTGAGGTGAAAAGACGTTGCATGTATCCCTCGATCTACGTGATTAAAACTTGGATCATTAACTCCTGACCCTGAGTCTAACGCAAACGCGAATCATTCGCATATCGAGGGATACGCTGTCGGGGCCGGGTGCCTAGCTAATGCTGCGGTCGAGGCCGAGCTCGTCCACACTGGAGCCAGTCCGCCGGTGTCCCTGATTTTGCGTGGCATCCCGGATCTCTCCGATCAGCTGCTCAATAACATCCTCGAGGAAAAGGACTCCGTGGGTGGCGCCGTCGGGACCCAGTACCCGAGCCAGGTGGGACCCGGTGCGTTGCATGGTGGTCAACGCCGTCTCGATCTCATCATCCATTCTCAGGTTCGCAAGGGTGCGGACCTTGTTTTCAGTAATCGGTTTGGAGTACATCTCCTCGGAAATCGACATGATGTCCTTGAGGTGCATGTATCCGGTGAGGACGTCGTTCTCATCCATCAACACGAACCGCGAGAATCCGGTTCGCCCCACAGTCTTCTCGAACTCTGCTGGGGTGGAGTCCGTCCTGACGCTCACCAGCTCATCCAGCGGCACCATGACCGTCCCGGCAGTCTGGCCCGAGAACTCGAGGGCGCCGGAAATCAGACCGGAGCCGTCGTCAACGAGCCCGTGGCGAGTGGATTCCTGAACGATCGACTGCACTTCCTCAAGGGTGAACGAAGAGGTCACCTCATCCTTCGGCTCAACGCGCATAGCCCGAAGAATATGGTTCGCCAGCCAGTTCAGCGACCCAATAATGGGATTCACCACCCGCGCAATCATCACGAGCGGTGGTGCCAGCAGAAGCGCAGCCTTATCGGCGACGGATACCGAAATGTTCTTCGGGACCATTTCGCCGAACGTGACGTGCAGGAAGGTCACGATCAGCAAGGCGATGGCGAAAGCGATGATGTCAGCGGGTCCTTCAGGGATCCCCACTGATTCAAACGGAACCACCAGGAGGTGATGGATCGCGGGTTCGGCGACCTGCAGGATCAGCAGCGAGCACACGGTGATGCCCAGCTGCGCGCAGGCGAGCATCAACGAGACGTGCTCCATCGCCCAGAGCGTAGTTTTGGCACGCTTGGATCCCTGGTCGGCCAGAGGTTCAATCTGGCTGCGGCGCGCCGACATGACAGCGAATTCGGCGCCAACGAAGAAGGCGTTTCCGATCAACAGGACAATCAGCCATACGATTCCGGCCCAGTCGCTCATCGCTGACCTTCCATTGCGGCGTTTGATACTCCGCCAGTTTCATCTTCAGGGGGCAGCGGGATGAAGCTGACCCGGTCGATTCGACGACCATCCATACGTTCCACCTCAAGGATCCCCTCGGGGACATCGACCCGGTCCCCTGGGGCAGCAATCCGGCCCAGCTGGGCCATGATGTACCCGGCGACGGTTTCATAACCAGCCTCGTCGGGTACCGAGAGGTGCGGAATCTGCTCGGTGACCTCGTCCGGACGCATCAGGCCCGGAAAAAACCAGTTACCCGAAGCGCTCTGCAGCACGCCAGGTTTCAGCTTGTCGTGTTCGTCCGAGACCTCGCCGACAATCTCCTCGACCAAATCCTCGAGGGTGACGACGCCGGCAGTGCCGCCGTACTCGTCGAGCACCACCGCCAGCTGAAGATTCGCTTCACGCAGCTCTGCCAGGAGGGAATCCAGGTGTACCGTCTCGGGCACTCGTAGTACCTCGGTCATAATGGTCCCGGCTGGCAGCCCCGCACGCTTGCTGCGGGGAACCGCCACTGCCTTCTTGACGTGGACCACGCCGCGAATGTCGTCGGGTGAGTCAGCGATCAGCGGGAACCGGGAAAAGCCGGTCCGACGGGCCAGGTCGACGACGTCGGCCACGGTTTGATCCGAATCGATCGTTTCCATCCGGATCCGCGGGGTCATGACGTCGGCGGCGGTCCGTTCGGAGAAGCTGAACGTCCGGGCCAGGAAGTTGGCGGTGCCAGCGTCGAGGGTGCCCATCTCAGCCGACCGGCGGACCAGGGAGGAGAGTTCCGAGGGGGTGCGGGCGCCGGAGATTTCCTCTTTCGCTTCCAGTCCAAAGAGGTTCAGGACACGGTTGGAAAAACCGTTCAGCACCACAATCGCCGGTTTGAACACCCCGGTGAAGATCAGCTGGGGCCGCGCCAGCAGCTTGCCGATCTTGAACGGAAGGGCGATCGCCAGGTTTTTCGGAACCAGCTCGCCGATCAGCATTGAAAGCAGGGTGGCGAGTGTCATCGCGATCACCAGCGAGACCGTGCCGAGGATCGCGGCGGGGATACCGATGGCGCTCAGCGGGCCCTGGATCAGGCGGCCGACGGACGGTTCCATGACGTAACCGGTCAGCAGCGTGGTGAGGGTAATTCCCAACTGGCAGCTGGAGAGCTGGGTGGAGAGCGACTTCAGACATTTGAGGAGGGGCACAGCCCCCTTGTCGCCATTGTCAACGGCCCGTTGAACGTAGGTCTGATCCAGCGCCACGAGCGAGAACTCGACCGCGACGAAAAAACCAGTACCGAGGATCAGCAGCAGGCCCACTATCAGGAAATAGATTTCCACGGTGCACTCACCGCCAGCCGGAACTGATGGGGTAAATCATCCTGGTGGCTTCGAAAAGACCCGGGCTCAACCGGTCTAGAAGGCTCCGATAAAGACTCCGCTGAGCTGGCACCGGAAACGCTTGGTCCGTTGGGATCTGGTTCGATGGGGCTCAATACTGCCTGGAGTTGGCGATGGGCATTAATGCGGGGTCTGCCGGCGCAAGTCGACCGTTTTGCGGAAAAATGCCGCGAACGCATCGAGGGCCGGCCCCTAGAGGAACTGTCCATAAGAGCTTCAGTTTACATCAGGGACCGGCCCGCGCTAGTTCTGTTTCTACCAGCTCTGCGGCAGGGGCCGGCCCTCTTCGTAACCTGCAGCCGACTGCACCCCGACCACCGCGTTCTCCCTGAATTCAGCCAGGCTACGTGCCCCCGCGTACGTCATCGAGCTGCGTAGCCCCGCCGTGATCAGGTCCAGAAGATCCTCAACCCCGGGCCGGGACGGGTCCAGGTACATTTTCGAAGTGGAGATACCCTCCTCGAAGAGGCCCTTCCTGGCTCGCGCGAAAACGTCGTCGCGCTGGGTCCGGTTCTGGACCGCACGAGCGGAGGCCATACCGAAGCTTTCCTTGTATTGCCTGCCGCTGCTGTCAGTCTGCAGGTCACCAGGGCTCTCAAAGGTGCCAGCAAACCAGGAGCCAATCATCACCTGGCTGGCGCCCGCAGCGAGCGCCAGGGCAACGTCGCGTGGATACCTCACACCGCCGTCGGCCCAGACCTGCGCGCCGAGCTCGCGCGCCGCCTCGGAGCATTCATGGACCGCAGAGAACTGGGGGCGTCCCACCGCGGTCATCATTCGGGTGGTGCACATGGCACCTGGGCCGACTCCCACCTTGACGATGTTGGCGCCGGCCTCCACCAGGTCACGCACCCCATCGGCGCTCACCACGTTTCCCGCGACGATGGGCACTGGCCGCGCGAGGCCGTTGACGACACCTCTGACAGCTCGCAAAGCGTCAATCATCTTTCGCTGGTGGCCGTGGGCGGTGTCCACCACCAACACGTCCACGCCGGCGTCGAGAAGTTCAGCAGCCTTCGCCTCGACGTCGCCGTTGATGCCCACCGCTGCTGCGACGCGGAGGGAGCCGTTCGCGTCGAGCGCCGGCCGATAGATTGTCGACCTGAGCGCACCGGTGCGGGTCAGGACGCCGAGCAATTCACCGTCACGGGAGACGGGTGCAAGATTGGTGCTCGCCGCGTCGAGTTCCTCGAAGGCGAGTTGCAGTCCCGCCGCGGTGTCGCCCTCGAACCGGGAGGACTCGAACTTGATGAAGCTGGTGCGCATCACCGACTCCAGTGAAGCAAAACGGTCGACCCCTTCACAGTCGGATGCCCGGACTATTCCTACGCAACGATTTTGCTCGTCCACGACCATCACTGCCCCGTGGGAGCGCTTGTTCATCAGGTGCAGCGCATCGATCACCGTGTGCTCCGGCTTCAGGCGCAACGGAGTCTCATAAACGGCGTCCCGGCTCTTCACCCACTGAGTAACCTCGGCGATGACCGCCGAAGGAATGTCCTGCGGCAATACCGCGAGCCCTCCTCGACGCGCCACCGTTTCCACCATCCGCCGCCCGGTGACAGCCGTCATGTTGGCCACCACCAGGGGAATGGTGGTTCCGGTCGAATCGTCGCTCGCCAGATCAACATCAAACCGGGAGATCACTTCGGAAGCGGAGGGGACCAGAAAAACGTCCGAATAGGTGAGGTCGGTGGCTGGCTGATTGATAAAACGCATGAGGGTTACTCCTGGATCGGCATCAGCAAAAAGTCTATGTGCTGCACCAGACACTTCGAGCATTCGAGGGATTGGCTTGTTACCTCGGACTGTCATTAGACTGACTGCGGGTCTGTATACAGTTTTATCTCGCTTTAAAACACGCTGCAGGCGACTGAACCGGGCTCAGGGCAACTTACGGAAGAGGCGTATTACTAGTGCCAGAACAACCCAACCACCGTTTACCTGAAGAATTCGGCGGAAACGAGTGGCTTGTCGACGAGTTATACGAAAAGTTCCAGCAGGACCGGAACTCGGTGGACAAGAAATGGTGGACCCTGTTCGATTCATTCGCGGCCGACGACTCAAAGTCCGAGAACGGCCGCCACACCGCCCCCCGCGCCGCGACAGCCAGCACCAGCAGTGTCGATAACAGCAGTATCGATAACAGCACTGGCGATCTGGGCCACAACCCCGCCACCCGCGAGTTGCCCGTGGTAAACGCCGAATCCAACTCCCCCAAGGCGTCGGGCGAGTCTCCGGCCAGCTTCGAGGAATCGGCAAAGCCGCCGGTTCCCAAAGAGACCCATTCCAAGGCCGAGGTCAGAGCCGAAGACAACGCTGATCGGGCGATCGAAAAGGCAGCCCAGGAAAGAGCCGAAAAGCCCGTGTCCAGGCAGTCAGACAACGCCAAGGCCGAGAAGCCCTCGACGACGCCAATTCCTGCCCAGCTGCCCAAGTCGGACCGGACCACCGACATGGACGAGGACACCGTCAAGGTGCTGCGCGGCCCGGCCAAGGCCATTGCCACAAATATGGACGCCAGCCTGACCGTTCCCACCGCCACGAGTGTTCGTGCCATTCCGGCCAAGCTCCTGATCGACAACCGGGTGGTCATCAACAACCACCTGGCCCGGGCCCGCGGCGGCAAGGTGTCGTTCACCCACATCATCGGGTACGCCATCATCCGGGCGCTGGCCCAGTTCCCGTCCCAGAACGTGTACTACGACGTCGTCGACGGCAAGCCCGCAGCGGTGCAGCCAGCGCACGTAAACTTCGGCCTGGCCATCGACATGCCGAAGCCTGACGGGACCCGCCTGCTGGTGGTGCCCAACATCAAAAAGGCCGAGACAATGAACTTCTCGGACTTCTGGCACGCCTACGAGGAGCTGGTCAAGAAGGCCCGCGGTGGAAAGCTCGGCGCCGACGACTACGCAGGGACAACGGTTTCGCTGACCAACCCGGGCGGGATCGGTACCGTTCACTCGGTGCCGCGCCTCTCCAAGGGCCAAGCCTGCATCATCGGTGCCGGCGCCCTCGAATACCCCGCCGAGTTCCAGGGCTCCAGCGAAAAGACACTCGCTCAGCACGCGATCAGCAAAACCATCACCCTGACCTCAACCTACGACCACCGTGTTATCCAGGGTGCCGGCAGCGGCGAGTTCCTGCGGATCATTCACCAGTTGCTGCTCGGCGAGCAGAACTTCTACGACGAAATCTTCGAAGCCCTGCGGATTCCCTACGAGCCGGTGCGGTGGAGCGCCGACATCCAGGTTGATCCGATGGATGAGATCAACAAGGTTGCCCGCATCCAGCAGCTGATCCACGCGTACCGGGTGCGCGGCCATCTGATGGCCGACACCAACCCGCTGGAGTACGTGCAGCGCAAGCACGCCGACCTCGATGTACGGACCCACGGGTTGACCCTGTGGGATCTGGACCGTGAATGGCCCACCGGCGGGTTCGGTGGCAAGCCGATGCTCAAGTTCCGCACCATCCTCGGTGTGCTGCGTGACGCCTACTGCCGCACGACCGGCATCGAGTACATGCACATCCAGGATCCCGAGGAGCGTCAATGGTTCCAGGATGAGCTGGAGCACTCATACTCCAAGCCGAGCCGCGAAGAACAGATGCGGGTGCTGCACCAGCTCAACGCTGCTGAAGCGTTCGAAACCTTCCTCCAGACCAAGTTCGTCGGCCAGAAGCGTTTCTCCCTTGAGGGCGGCGAGTCGCTGATTCCGCTGCTCGATTCGATCATCTCCAACGCAGCCGACGACGGCCTCGACGAGGTAGCGATCGGCATGGCCCACCGCGGCCGGTTGAACGTGCTGACGAACATTGCCGGAAAAACCTACGGTCAGGTCTTCCGCGAATTCGAAGGCACCCAGGATCCCCGCTCGGTGCAGGGATCGGGCGATGTGAAGTACCACCTCGGCACAGAGGGCACCTTCACCTCGGACAGCGGCAATGAGACCAAGATCTATCTGGCCGCGAACCCGTCCCACCTTGAGGCAGTCGATTCCGTGCTGGAGGGGATTGTCCGGGCAAAGCAGGACCGCCTCGACCTGGGCGATGCGTTCCCGGTCCTCCCGATCCAGATCCACGGCGACGCGGCTTTCGCGGGCCAAGGTGTTGTTGCCGAGACCCTGAACCTGTCACAGCTTCGTGGCTACCGCACCGGCGGCACCATCCACATCATCGTGAACAACCAGGTTGGTTTCACCACCTCCCCCACTTCGTCACGGTCCTCGGTGTACTCCACCGACGTCGCGAAGATGGTCCAGGCCCCGATCTTCCACGTCAACGGAGACGACCCCGAGGCAGTGGTTCGGGTAGGCCAGCTTGCTTACCAGTTCCGGCAGAAGTTCAACAAGGACGTTGTGATCGACATGGTGTGCTACCGCCGTCGTGGTCACAATGAGGGCGACGATCCGTCGATGACCCAGCCCATGATGTACAACCTTATCGAAGCGAAGCGTTCGGTGCGCAAGCTGTACACCGAGGCGCTGATCGGTCGCGGCGATATCAGCCAGGACGAGGCGGAGCAGGCACTGCGGGATTACCAGGAGCGCCTGGAGCGGGTCTTCGCTGAAACGCATGCTGCCCAGACCTCCCCTATCCCGATCGTCACCAAGGACGCCGCAGCAGTATCGGACATCGAACGCCCCCTGTCGCAGCAGTCCGACACGGGGGTCGGCGTACCTGCCAGCACAGCGATCACCCCGGAAACCCTCGCCCACATCGGCAAGGTCCACACCGCAGTCCCCGAGAACTTCACCGTTCACCCGAAGCTGAAGGCGCTGCTCGACAAGCGCGAGCAGATGTCCCGCGAGGGCGGCATCGACTGGGGCTTCGGCGAACTGGCAGCGTTCGGCTCGCTCCTCATGGAAGGTGTACCAGTCCGGCTGGCAGGCCAGGACTCACGCCGTGGAACCTTCGTGCAGCGCCACGCGGTCTTCCACGACCGGGCGACCGGCGAGGAATGGTTGCCGCTCGATGACCTCAGCGACGCCCAGGCGAAGTTCTGGATCTACGACTCGCTATTGTCGGAATATGCTGCCATGGGGTTCGAGTACGGCTACTCGGTGGAACGCCCTGATGCCCTGGTGCTCTGGGAGGCCCAGTTCGGCGACTTCGTCAACGGCGCCCAGACCATCATCGACGAGTTCATCAGTTCGGCAGAACAGAAGTGGGGTCAACGCTCCTCACTGGTGCTAATGCTGCCGCACGGTTATGAAGGGCAGGGCCCCGACCACTCGTCGGCCCGCATTGAGCGCTTCCTGCAGATGTGCGCCGAAGACAACATGGTCGTGGCCAACCCCACGTCCGCGGCATCCCACTTCCACCTGCTGCGGCGCCAGGCCTACACCCGGCCGCGGAAACCGCTGATCATCTTCACGCCAAAGCAATTGCTCCGGTTGAAGGCGGCGGCCAGCTCTGTCGAGGATTTCACCAACGGCACCTTCCTCCCGGTCATCCCGGACAAGCAGGAACCCAATGCCAAGGACGTCGACCACGTCATCCTGGTCTCCGGTCGCCTATACTACGATCTGCTGGCATCGCGCCAGAAGACCGAAGACCAGAAGACCGCGATTATCAGGGTGGAACAGCTCGCGCCCCTCCCGGTCGAGGACATCAAGGCGGCCGTCGGCAAGTACCCCAATGCCGACCTGGTATGGGCTCAGGACGAACCGGCGAATCAGGGACCGTGGCCGTTCATCGGTCTGAACCTGCCGGAACACCTTGACCGGCCATTGCACCTGGCGTCGCGTCCAGCCTCGGCTTCGACTGCCACCGGCTCGGCCAAGCGCCACGCAGTGGAGCAGGAGATCCTGGTGAAGAAGGCATTCGAACGGCAGTAACAACCGACTCATAGGTAGTTACGTATGATGTTGGGTGGGGTGCCGTGCACCCCACCCAACAGTTTTTTTGAGCTCGGTTCGAAACCCGAATCGCAGTGGCGCAACCAAGTGATAAAACGATGAGCGGACAAAGGTAACCAACCAGTGGAACAACGCAGAATCCGGCTCGCAGCCGTAGGTGACGAACTGCTCGCAGGCCTGGGCGATCCTCGAGCCCTTGGCTGGTTTGGCCGCGTCCTCGCCCGGACAGCCCCCGACGGCGTCTCCCTGCAGGCGTTCACCCTCGCCGCCCCGCAGGAGGGCACCGAGGCACTCGCGAACCGGTGGCTGCAGGAAACCGGACGCCGTTTCGATGATGGATTCGAGAACAGGCTCGTCATTGGCCTCTCCGATCGGGACCTCGATCTGGATCTGTCAACGGCGCGCAGCCGGCTCAACCTCGCCAACATCCTCGACGGTGCCGCGCAGATGAGCGTCAAGGTACTGGTGGTGGGGCCTCCCCCCGGTCTGGATGCCGAGCGTAACCGGAGACTGGCTGACCTTTCGGCGGCCTTCGCCGATGTCACCACGCGTCGGAAACATGTCTACGTGGACACGTTCACTCCCCTGCAAGCCCATGAGCAGTGGCGGAGCGATCTCGCGGCGAATGGCGGCGGGCCGGGTCAGGCTGGCTACGGTCTGATGGCCTGGCTGGTTCTCCATCGTGGCTGGTTTCAGTGGCTCGACGTGCCCGCACCGGAGTAGTACCGGCCTGTTCCTGGTAATGCCCGAAGGCCCCAGAGTAAAAACGCTGGGGCCTTCTGGTCTCTCCTTAATGCGGTTAGATGCCTAGTCGCGGGCAGGGTCGGCATCCGTATCGATCTGTTCCTTGCGGACTTCTTCGGTAACGGTTTTCTCGTCGGTGACCGTTTCCTTGCCGAGACGAACACGTTCGACTGCAACGGTGTCCTTCTCCACAACAGGCGTCTCAGCATGAAGGATCACTTCGTGTTCCTCTTCGCTGATGTCCGGTCCGGAGGTGGCATCCCCGCGGTTGGCATCCGTGATGGGCTCGCGCTCGATAGTGACTTCCTCGCGGGTGACCGGAACTGTTTTGGTCACCATTTCGGTCACCACGTGCTTGCGCAGGCGCGCACGCCCTACTTCCCGGCTTTCGGTCCCGATGTTGAGACGCTCCTCCGAGCGGGTCATCGCGTCATCCGTGGTGGGCCCCGAGGTGTCATGGCCCACGTTGCCGGTCTCATTCACGCGACCGGTGCCAGCGCGGGTCTCAGACTCGGGTCCGTCAAGGAAATCACTGTTGCGATTGCTCGGTACGGTACCCGTCTGTTCGACGTTTCCGGTACTGGCGGAACCGCTCAGCCCGTAATGCTGGTAGAGCCGGCTCTCCTCCTCGGCTGACAGGTCAGCATCCGGATCCACCCGTGGCGCATCCTTGATCTGGTCTTTGGAATACCCAACCCGAACATCATCACCGTCGACCTCGGCGCCCTCAAGAGGCGCGAAGGACTCGGAGGTACCAAACATGCCCGTCTTCACCGTCACCCAGCTGGGATTGCCGCTCTGGTCATCCAGGTAGATCTGCCCCACAGATCCCACCTTGGCCCCGTCGTTGTCAATGACATTTCCGCCGCTGTTCAGAATGCGGTCAATATGATCAGTTGTAAGCACTTTCTTACTCCTTGTCAGTTATAACCCTGGGTGAAATGAACTCACCATGCCTTGTTTAAAGGCGTTTCAGGACCCTTAGGTGAAGGAGACTAAGGTTGCCGCCCGCCAATGCGGAGGGCCGTTCGCTCCACTGGACGCCGGGGAGCCAAGGCCACCTCACGATGGTTCCGAAACTCGCCGCCCGGGTCTGAAGCAACAAGAGAAACGTAACCCTAAGCAGGCTTACTGTCAATGAGGTGCGGGCTATTCATTGGCAATCATCCGATCACTCACCGGGTCGGGATCGCCGTTGAAATATCGCTCCAGTACCTGTGCGAATACCTGGCGATCCGGGTCTGCCCTAAGAAACAGCGTCAGCGACGACCGCAGTTTCTGCGCATCCAGCGGACCAAAGATCAGGTCCGCATCGGAACCGGTCAGGGACAAAAGAAGTTCTGCGGCGGCCATCAGGCGTGGGCCTAAAACGGGGTGCGCGAGAAACTCCTGTGCCTCGGCGAGCGACGAGACCGCGAACCGTTGTGCTGTGGCGCTCTTCCCAAGACCGGCGAGTTGGGGGAAGACGAACCACATCCAGTGGGTCTCCTTTTTTCCGGCGGCCAGCTCGGCCATGGCACGCTCGTAGGTACCGCCGCCGTTCTGCGCCGAGACGAAACGCTGCAAATCACTGGCTGCCACGTCTTGCCGTCCTTTTCGCAAACTCACCGCTGCCGAAATTTGTCACCATAGAGGTATCCCTCTGCGTCGGACACGGTATGTCGCAGCTACCGTCACCGACGCTGGAAGGTACGAAAGCACCTAGTGAGTGAAGACGATCTTCCCGAATACCTCGCCCTCAAGCATTTTCCTGAAGCCCTTCTCGGCCTGCTCAAGGGGAAACACCTCGTCGATTTCAGGGCGCACCCCCGTGGCAACCAGGAAGCGGGTGAGCCTGATCAGTTCTTCACGGGTCCCCATGGTGGACCCCAGGACCTTCAGCTGGAGAAAGAACACCCGGTTGAGGTCGGCCCCTGGCGCGGCGCCGCTCGTGGCACCACACGTTACCACCGCACCGCCAGGCTTCAACGATTTCAGTGAGTGGGACCAGGTGGCCTCGCCGACTGAATCGAAGACAACGTCAACCCGCTCAGGCAGGCGCGCGCCGTCGTCGAACACTGCGGCAGCGCCCAGTTCCAGCGCGCGCTGCTGCTTGGCCTTACTCCGGCTGGTCACCCAGACCCGGAAGCCTGCCGCGCTGGCCAACGAGATGAGAGAGGTGGAAACCCCTCCCCCCGCCCCCTGCACCAGGATGGTGGACCCGGGCGCGGCGGGTGAGACGGTGAACAGCATCCGATAGGCGGTCAGCCATGAGGTGGGCAGGCAGGCGGCCTCCTCAAAGCTCAGCTCGGGAGGCTTGGGAATCAGGTTGCGCTCCGGGACCCAAACGACGTCGGCCATCGCGCCGGGCAGCTTCTCGGAGAGAAGCGAACGCCGCGGGTCAAGGGTCTCATCCCCTTCCCAGCCGGGTGAGGAAATCACCCCGTGAACCAGCACCTCGTTGCCGTCGTCGTCAACTCCCGCCGCATCACACCCGAGGACCATCGGAAGTTTGTCGGCGCCCAGGCCCACACCGCGGAGCGACCACAGGTCGTGGTGGTTCAACGCAGAGGCCCTGACCGTGACCCGGCGGTACCCTTCGGGCGGATCGCTGGCTGTCAGCTCGCCAATCACCAGACCATCCAATGGGTCCTCGGTGGAAAATGAGTCAACGTATACGGCGCGGGTCACGTGGTGCTCCTTCGGTTCGACTGTCCTACCATCCTAGGACCGCTGGACCCTGCCAACGACGATCCCCGGTTGACGGCTGAGACGACGAAGTGTGGGAGACTGGATGGTAGTCCAAATACTTTAGAAGCAAGGAGGCAGCCATGAGCAAGCGAGCACGCAAGAAGCGCGACCGCAAGAAGGGCGGCGCTAACCACGGTAAGCGCCCCAACGCCTGAGCAGTCGGGCTAATAGCAAAAAGGAGCCCCCGCGCCGATTATCGGCAGCGGGGGCTCCTTTTTGCTGGGCTCAGTTTGCCGGGCCTAGTGCTCGGCTGTCTTGATCTGGCTGATCCGGTCCAGGATGCTTGTCTTCAGGGTAGTGGGAGCTACCTCGGTGCAGGATCGCTTGACCACCGAGCGAATGACGCACTCGAGGTCGTGCTCCTCGGCACACTCGGGGCAATCCTCGAGATGGTTCTTGATCTCCACCAGGTCGTCGTGGGACAACGCCCCGTCCAGATAGTCGTACAGGCGCTCGATTCGGGAATCGGCGCAGTCGCCAAGGCTCTGACAGTCGCTCATTTGCCACCCTCCTGTGTCTTCGCCGTGCCGCTACCCGCTACAGCCTTCGCGGCGCCAAGGCCCCGATCGTGAGCATATTCGGCGAGCAGTTCACGCAACAGCTTGCGCCCCCGGTGCAGCCGCGACATTACGGTGCCGATAGGGGTGTTCATGATCTCGGAAATTTCTTTGTAGGCGTACCCCTCCACATCGGAGAAGTAGACGGCCAGCCGGAATTCCTCCGGAATGGCCTGCAGCGCCTGCTTCACGTCTGAATCAGGAAGATGATCCAGCGCCTCTACCTCGGCCGACCGTAGGCCGGCGGGGGTGTGTTCCGCCGCTTTGGCGAGCTGCCAATCCTCGATCGTGTCCGAATGGGACTGCAACGGCTCGCGCTGCCGCTTGCGGTACAGGTTGATATAGGTGTTCGTGAGAATGCGGTATAGCCAGGCCTTCAGATTGGTGCCCGGTTTGTACTGATGGAACGCCGAGAAAGCTTTGGTGTAGGCCTCCTGCACCAGGTCTTCAGCATCGGCCGGGTTCCGTGCCATCCTCATGGCAGCCGAATAGAGCTGATCCACATACTGCATTGCGTCCCGTTCGAAGCGGATCTTCCGATCTGCATCCGATTCCGTTGACACATCCAGTTGATCGTCTTCGGCTGGGGCACTACCCGCCGCGGCTGTTGTATTCATTGAGGAAAAGTCTACGCGCCCACGCCCTGAGGGACGCACTGGCGCTACCGTCAGCTGGAAATCGGGCGTCTCACTGACTGTTGCGGCGATCGCCGTCATCATCCGCCTCTCATTAGTTCGGTTGGTTGTCTACTGCTCATAACCGACGGCGCTGGTTGGTTATTCCACTGCTGCACGTCAACCGGCCCCAACCGAACACCCCGAGATGGGGTCGCCAGAGATACCCGTGTCGCCTTACCAATTTAAAAGTGCAAAACTAGGACTCAAGTGCCCGATCAGTCAATAGCCAGGAGGCAATCATGACCCTTGTTCGCGTAGTAGCCCGCCCAATGCTTGCAAGTTCGTTCGTGGTGGCCGGGATCGACCGGCTGCGCAACGCCGAAGCCGCCGGCGCACAGCTTCGCCCCACCCTCGACCGGCTCAACAAAGCGGTACCCTCGGCGGCATCGGTCACCGCCAACGAGAAAGTCGTTGCCCAGGCCCTCGGCGCCGCTCAGGTAGGCGCCGCAGCTCTGCTCGGCATCGGACGTTTCTCGCGGGTCGCCGCACTGGTGCTGGTTGGCACGGCGGGGCTCAACACCCTAGTCGATTTCAAGTCCGCGGATTCCTCGACGGCCGAGGCACGCAAGAACCGGCGCAACCAGCTCCTGAAGAACGTCTCGCTGATCGGTGCAGTTCTGCTGGCATCGGTGGACACCAATGGCCGCCCGGGCCTCGCGTGGCGTGCCGAGCACTTCGCGTCCGACGCGAAGCGCAACGCCAAGGCCCTTGGGAACGACACCCGCAAGAACGCCAAAACCATTGCCAAAGACACTGAGAAGCAGCTGAAGAAGGCCAACAAGTCGGTCCGCAAGACCGCGTCCGAACTGGTGGGTTAGCAGGTCAATGACCCCCGTGGAACTGTCGCATTGGCCAGCACCCTACGCAACCTCGTCCGTCAATGCGACAGTTCAGGTGCCCGGCTCCAAGTCGCTCACCAACCGTTTCCTGATCCTCGCGGCCCTCGCTGACGGGCAGTCGAGGTTACGGGCCCCACTGATCTCCCGTGATTCCATCCTGATGGTGGAAGCTCTTCGGGCCCTTGGCGCCGAGGTGACCGAAATTGCCGGCGACGGCGCATTCGGTCCCGACCTGCTGGTGACGCCCATAGACCTCTCAGTAGGCGGTGACGCCGCCATCGACTGCGGCCTTGCCGGCACCGTGATGAGGTTTGTGCCTCCGCTCGCAGCCCTGCGGCAGGGAACTACTTCCTTCGACGGTGATCCTCACGCCCGCCAACGGCCCATGGGTGCCGTCATCTCCGCACTCCGCGGGCTCGGGGTGGACGTGGATGACGACGACGACGGGCTGTTGCCATTCACCCTCACTGGTACGGGCTCCGTCCCCGGCGGCAGACTAGTCGTCGACGCCAGTGCCTCCTCCCAGTTCGTCTCGGCGCTCCTCCTGGTCGGCGCACGCTTCACCGATGGGCTCCAGCTGGAACACGTCGGCCCACCCGTGCCCAGCCTCGACCACATCGCCATGACCGTCGAAGTCCTACGGGGGGTCGGCGTCGATGTCGACGATTCAGTACCCAACCAGTGGCGAGTATCCTCCGGGCGGATCAGGGCCTTTGACTTACGGATTGAACAGGACCTCTCCAACGCAGGACCATTCCTCGCGGCAGCCCTGGTCACAGCCGGCACCGTACACATCCCGAACTGGCCCGCCGGCACTTCACAGGTTGGCGACCAGTGGCGTCAGATCCTCACGCAGCTCGGAGCCGACGTCACCCTCGCCCAGGGAACATTGACCGTCACCGGCGGCCCGACCATCCGCGGCGCCAACCTCGCAGACACCAGCGAACTTGCGCCGACCGTGGCGGCGCTGTGCGCCCTGGCTGATACCCCCTCAGTCCTCACCGGAATCGCCCACCTGCGCGGCCACGAGACGGACCGGCTGAAAGCCCTCGCCACCGAAATCAACCGGCTTGGCGGTGACGTCACGGAAACCGCTGATGGGCTGTCCATCAAGCCAGCCCCCCTGCACGGCGGCGTGTTCAGGACCTACGAGGATCATCGGATGGCGACAGCCGGGGCCATCATCGGCCTGGCCGTCCCGGGGGTGGAGGTCGAGAATATCGGCACCACCGCCAAAACCATGCCCCAGTTCCCCCAGCTCTGGGCTGACCTCGCTGCTACCGGAAACCCAGCTGACGCCGGGTCCGGTCTCTGACGTGGCAACCGGAGGAAACCGCGGCGGGGCTCGGTCCTGGGACGAATCCGATATCAGGGTGCGGCCCAATAAGAAGGGCACCCGGCCCCGCACCAAGGACCGGCCAGCCTATGACGATGCCGTCACCGGGCGGATCGTCACAGTGGACCGCGGACGGTACACCGCCGTCGTCGATGAGGACGGCGACGGCGAGCGGGTAGTCATCGCGGCCCGGGCCCGCGAACTCCGTCGAACTCCGGTGGTTGCCGGTGACCTGGTCGCCCTGGTGGGCGACCTTTCCGGCGGCCCGGACGCACTGGCACGGCTGGTCCGTGTTCAGGAGCGCCGGACTTTGCTGCGCCGGAGCGCCGACGACACCGATCCGGTGGAGCGCGCCGTCGTCGCCAATGCGGACCAGCTGGTGATCGTGGTGGCCGCGGCGAACCCTGAACCTCGCACCGGTTTCATCGACCGCGCTCTGGTGGCAGCCTACGACGCCGGCATCCAGCCCATCCTCTGCGTCACCAAGGCAGACCTGAAAGACCCCACCGAGTTGCTCGACAACTACCGGCACCTCGATCTTCCGGTCATCATCAGCCGAACAGCCACCGACGATGAAGGAGTGGAGAGCACCTCGGACGACGGCCTGTCCGCCCGGCTCCTCGGTGACGCCGTCAACCAGTTGCGGTCCCATCTCGATGGGAAAGTCAGCGTGCTGCTGGGACACTCGGGCGTGGGTAAATCCACTATGGTCAACGCGCTCACCGGATCCAACCGGGCAACCGGCGGAGTGAACGCGGTGACAGGCAGGGGAAGGCACACGTCGTCGTCGGCGGTTGCCTTGAAAGCCGGAGATTCCCTGCCGGGGACCTGGATTATCGACACCCCGGGTATCCGCTCGTTCGGTCTGGCCCATGTTGACCCGGATCGAATTCTTCAGGCCTTCCCCGACCTTGAACCAGGTACAGCTGAATGCGCCAGAGGATGCCGCCATGACCGGCTAGCGGTGAAGTGCGGCCTGGACCCGTGGGTGAGCGAGGGGCGGGCAGGCGTTTCGGGCCCAGTCCGGCTGGCCTCCCTACGGCGGCTGCTCGGCTCCAGCGTCCCCGAGCCCAAGGGAAATACGCAAGAAGCTAAAGAGCTCGGCGAACAGTAGACCTGATAGGCTTAAAGCAGTTGTGGTGTTAAGCACTAATTTTCGCCTCAACGAGAACCCCGAAGCACGGGGGGATTCTCACACACAAGGAATATGAAAAAAATGGCAACAGGTACAGTCAAATGGTTCAACGCTGAAAAGGGCTTTGGATTCATTGCTCCTGATGACGGCGGCGCGGATGTATTCGCCCACTTCTCAGCAATCAACTCCAGCGGATTCCGCGCCCTCGAAGAGAACCAGAAGGTCAACTTCGAGACCACGCAGGGCCCCAAGGGACCGCAGGCCGAGAACATCACCGTTATCTAATAACCCAGATACGTAGCCCGTCCCACTGGACGGCTCCCCACAGGACACCGAAGCGGCTCACCGCCGCCGGTGTCCTGTGGCGTTTAAGGTGCCTCCTGCCCACCGTGTCCGGGCAATCGATGGGCAGCTACGGGACTCTCCACCGAACCGGGCCATACAGTGGGCAAGCGAGTGGACAAGCGAGCAAACTCCGGAAAACCTGGACCTGGTGGCCCGTTGGTGCGGGGCTGGTGCCACGGGGCCGGGCACATCCCGCACTATCGCGGGGTTAGGCGATAGGTTGAAGGTATGAACCACCGCCAAAGCTATAACGATGATCTGCGCCTTGCCCACGTCATGGCCGATTCTGTAGACGACCAGACCATGTCGCGATTCAAGGCCCAGGACCTGGTGGTGGAGACCAAGCCAGACCTGACCCCGGTAACCGATGCCGATAAGGCTGCCGAGGAGTCGATTCGTGGCCAACTCTCCCGCGCCCGCCCCCGCGACGCGGTGCTCGGCGAAGAGTTCGGAAGCAGTGGTGCCGGCTCGCGTCGCTGGATCATCGATCCCATCGACGGCACCAAAAGTTTTGTGCGGGGCGTCCCGGTCTGGGCCACCCTGATTGCGCTGATTGACGAGGGGCAACCGGTGGTCGGGTTGGTCAGCGCTCCGGCTCTGGGCAAACGCTGGTGGGCGGCCACCGGGACCGGCGCCTACATGGGCAAGTCCCTCGCGGCGGCAAGCCGGCTCAAGGTATCCAACGTGTCCCGGCTCGAGGATGCCTCGATGTCTTATTCCAGCCTCTCGGGCTGGAAGGAACGCGGGAACCTGCCGGAATTCCTGACCCTGACCGACTCGGTGTGGCGCAGCAGGGCCTACGGCGACTTCTGGTCCTACTGTCTGGTTGCGGAGGGCGCAGTCGACATCGCCTGCGAACCTGAGTTGAACCTGTATGACATGGCGGCCCTGGTGCCGATCATCACCGAGGCCGGCGGGCGCTTCACCTCGCTGGAAGGCACCGACGGACCGTTTGGCGGGAATGCTTTGGCCACCAACAGCACCCTCCACAATGACGTGCTGCAGATCCTCAACCCTGATGTTGATGACTTGCTTTAAGAAGCCGTAATAAAAAGCCTGGGGCGCCTGCCGTGCCCTAGGCTTTTTCTATTGGTCACGAGTGTCAGCGCTAAACCCCGGTTTGCTGGCCGGCAACCCTCCTCTTCGCGGCGGGGTGCCCCGGGTGACGACCAGGCCGTCCCTGACTGGGCTGGCAAGCGCGGACACCCTGCTGCGGGGTCCACCACCGTTGGAGATCCAGCATGACTATTGCAACCATCGAGCCGTTCCACCATTCCACCTCAACCGTGAATCAGTTGGCGAAGGTGGTGGGAGATGACCTGTTGGTGCCGCTGCTTGGGGGCGGCGAGGTACGCTACGTCAATCTCGACTACGCCGCGTCCGCTCCGGCGCTGGTCGAGGTCCTCGACTTCGTCAATACGGTTGTCCCCTTCTACGCCAGCGTCCACCGCGGCGCCGGCTACACCTCCCAGGTTTCCACCTCACTGTACGAGAATGCCAGGACAACAGTCCGGCGTTTTGTGGGTGGACGCAGCGACGACTTAGTGATCTTTACCCGCAACACCACCGACTCGCTGAACCTGCTGGCCGGCTGTGTGCCCTCCACGGGGGAGGTGTTGTACCTGGATGTCGAACATCATGCCAACCTGTTGCCCTGGCAGCAGCTCCCCCACCGCAGCCTCACGGCCGGCGTGACGCTCGCCGACACCCTTGAGCGGGTCCGCGCCGAGCTATCCACGGGTGGGGTCAGTCTGCTGGCGGTCACCGGGGCATCCAATGTCACCGGCGAGCTTCTACCGATCAGCGAGTTGGCTGAATTGGCGCACGCCCACGGGGCGCGAATCGTGGTGGATGCCGCCCAGCTCGCACCCCATCGTCGGATCGACATCAGCCGCGATGGTATCGACTATGTGGCATTCTCGGGTCACAAGTTATACGCGCCGTTCGGTGCTGGCGTGCTCGTGGGCCGCCCGGACTGGCTGGACGCCGGCACCCCGTACCTGCCCGGCGGTGGAGCCGTGCGGAGGGTCAAAGTCGATTCAGTCTCCTGGGCCACCGGACCGGCCCGCCATGAGGGTGGCTCGCCCAACGTGGTGGGCGCCGCCGCCCTCGCGCATGCTGCCGAGGTGCTCGCGTCGCTGGACGAGGATGCCTGGCTGACCCATGAACAGGCCCTCCGGTCTGCGTTGACTTCCGGACTCGAAACGCTACCGGGGGTCACAGTGCACCAGCTTTTCCCGGACAGTGCCGACCCCATCGGGGTGGTGAACTTTTCGGTGTCCGGTTACGACGCCGGACTTGTCGCCGCGTATTTGTCTGCCGAACACGGGGTGGGCCTCCGCGATGGCAAGTTCTGCGCTCATCCCCTACTCAAACGGCTCGGGCTGCCGTCGGGTTCGTTGCGGGCCAGCGTGGGTCTGGGATCCCAGCCCGCGGACGTCGAGCGGCTGCTGAGCGGCCTCCGGTCCCTCCTGGCCGATGGTCTCACCGCAGATTATGTAGTGGACGAGGAACGCTGGGTACCGGCCGCCGAGACACGAACCTTTCCGGTGTGGGCTCCCCACACGCCGGGGACGGCGGGCGCTGCGCCGTGCTCGAGGGACTAGCCTCAGCAGCTGGTGGGCCAGGAGGCGATTGACCGGTGCGGGATAGGCTTGGATCCCACCCATCGACAACAGGAGCGCACAGATGCCCCGCGGCGGCCCACGTCTGCACGACACCCGGCGAGTCCACCTCGCCGGCGGCTACCTGGACGGCGGTGCGCAGTACGACCGGGTCCGGCCCGGGTATCCCACCGACATTGTTGACTGGCTGATTCCCACCGGCGCGTCCGCCGCAGCCGACGTCGGCGCGGGCACCGGAATCTTCACCGCAGAACTCGTGAGGTGTGGGCTGAAGGTGACCGCCGTCGACCCCTCGGCGGACATGCTGGGGGTCCTTAGCACCAAGCTCCCCGCTGTGGTCGCTGTCGTCGGGACCGCCGAGGCCACCGGCCTGCCAGCTTCCTCGGTCAATCTGGTAACCATGGCGCAAGCCTGGCACTGGGTTGATCCGGTGGCAGCCACCACGGAGGCTGCACGGATCCTCACACCGGGCGGCCGCCTGGGACTGATCTGGAATCAGTTGGATGTTTCTCTGCCGTGGGTGCACCGGCTTAGCCGGATCATGCATGCCGGAGATGTCTACAAACCGGATCATCGGCCGGCGATTGGACGGGAGTTCGGGGCGCTTGAACAGCGATCGGCGCGGTGGGCGCAGCCGCTGAGCACCTCAGATATCGTCGACCTCGCCAAATCCAGAAGTTACTACCGTCGGGCGGGTCCAGAGATTCGGGCCAGGGTCGAGGCCAACCTCGACTGGTACCTCCACGAACATCTGGGATTCGCCGCCGATGCTCAGGTGGAGTTGCCGTACTTCACCCATTCCTGGCGGGCAGACCGCTTGTAAGAAGACCGGAACACTGTTGCTAAGGCATGCCAATGAGTTAGATTTAGGTATGCCGAAACTTTTCATTCCGCTGGTGCTTCTTCTCGTACTGGCACTCACCGGCTGCGGTGCCAGCCCGGCTGTGCAGGCGAGGCCAGCCGACGACGACGACCGCCCGCTGGTGCTGACCACCTTCACTGTGCTCGCGGATCTGGCAGATCAGGTGGGCGGCGGGCACGTCAGGGTTGAATCCATCACCAAAATCGGCGCTGAAATCCACGGCTACGACCCGACGCCGTCGGACCTGGTCAACGCTCAGGACGCCGATCTGATTCTCGACAACGGTCTGGGCCTTGAGCGCTGGTTTGAACGCTTCCTGCTTTCGGTGGATGCCCCGCGCGCGGTCCTCTCCGACGGCGTCGAGCCGGTCGACATTCGCTCTGGCGCCTACAACGGACTGCCTAACCCCCATGCCTGGATGTCCCCCGCCGCTGCGCAGATCTACGTTGACAACATCGTGGTGGCCCTGACGGATCTGAGCCCACCGCATGCCAACGATTTTGAAGCCAACGGATCCCGTATCAAGGCCGAGCTGCAGTCCATGCTTGACGAGCTACGCGCTGCCTTCGCCGACACCTCAACCCCTGCCCTGGTCACCTGCGAGGGGGCCTTCTCCTACCTGGCGCGGGACGCGGGACTCGACGAGTCATTCATCTGGCCGGTCAACTCTGATGCTGAGGGCACACCGCGGCAGATCAGAGAGGTGATCGGTTTTGTCCAAACCAACGAAGTCCCGACCGTCTTCTGCGAATCGACTGTCAATCCGTCGGCGCAGGAGCAGGTTGCGTTGGCCACGGGTGCGGAACTGGCCGGGCCGCTGTACGTCGATTCGCTGTCCGGTCCGCAAGGCCCGGTTCCCACCTTCCTCGACCTCCTCAGGTACGACATCAAAGTAATTACTGAAGGGCTGGCCCCATGACCTCGTCCGTTCCACCGCAGGCCGTCACGCTGGGAACCGAGGCGGTTGCGGCCATCTCTGTCTCCGGCCTCACCGTCAGCTACAACGAGGTGCGGGCACTGAGCGACGTCGACCTCAACCTGGCGAAAGCGCGCATCTGCGGGCTGATCGGCGTCAACGGGTCAGGCAAGTCGACCCTGTTCAAATGCCTGATGGGGCTGGTCCAGCCGCAGTCCGGCGCCGTTGCGATTTTCGGCAAAGACCAGCGCACCGCCCGTCGTAGCAACCTCGTGGCCTATGTCCCCCAATCCGAGGACGTCGACTGGACCTTCCCCCTCTCGGTGGGCGACGTCGTCCTGATGGGCCGCTACGGCCGAATGCCGCCGTCCCGCCGCGCCAGCCGTGCGGACCGCGACGCGGTCGACGCCGCACTGGAGCGGGTCGGCCTGACCCAGCAACGCAACCGGCAGATCGGCGAATTGTCCGGCGGGCAGAAGAAGCGCGCCTTTGTTGCCCGCAGCATCGCCCAGGACGCGCAGCTACTGCTCCTGGATGAACCGTTCGCGGGGGTGGACAGGACCAGCGAAGCCACGCTGGTCAGTCTGCTCCAGGAACTCAGGGACGAGGGACGGACCGCTCTCATCTCCACCCACGACCTCGCCGGGATCCCCGAGCTCTGCGACGAAGCGGTACTGCTGCACAACCGGGTCCTCGCGCATGGACCGCCCTCCGAAGTGCTGACCCATGAGTTGTTGGCGCTCGCGTTCGGGCCGCTACCCACGGCAGGTGGCGCCTCTCGTCCCCGACCCGCACCCGAAGAAAGTTAGACCACGCCATGGAAGTCCTCAATTTCCTCACCGAGCCGCTGCAATACGGCTTCCTGACCCGCGCCCTGATCGTCACTGTCTGCGCGGCGGTCGTCGCGTCGGTGCTGTCCTGCTGGCTCATCCTGATGGGCTGGTCGCTGATGGGCGACGCCGTTTCCCACGCGGTGCTGCCAGGCGTCGCCCTGGCCTACATCATCGGCATCCCCTTCTCCATCGGCGCCTTCGTGTTCGGGGCCGGGGCGGTTGCGCTGATCGGTCTGGTGAAGTCGACCACCAAGCTCAAGTCGGACACCGTCATTGGGGTGGTTTTCACCGGACTTTTCGCCCTGGGGCTCGCAATTGTGTCCCGTACTCCCTCCCAGGTTGACCTGATGCATATTCTCTTTGGGAACGTGCTGGGTGTAACCAACGGGGAATTGTGGCAGGTGGTCATCCTTGGCGTGCTGACCCTCGCCATCGTCCTGTACAAACGCCGCGACCTCACACTCTTTGCCTTTGACCGCACGCATGCGCACGTGATCGGGCTGAATACCCGGGCGCTCTCCACCCTGCTGCTAGGTCTCCTGGCGCTGAGCGTCGTCGTCGGCCTGCAGGCGGTGGGAATCATCCTGGTGGTGGCCATGCTCATCACCCCCGGCGCCACAGCCTTCCTGCTGACCCGCAGCTTCGACCGGATGCTGATTATCGCCTCGAGCCTCACCGCGGCCGCGTCGGTCGCCGGCATCTACGCCAGCTATTACCTGGACATCTCGACCGGTGCTGCCGTGGTGCTGTCCCAGTCGCTGGTCTTCGTCCTGGTGTATCTCTTTGCCCGGCGAACCGGGGTCCTCTGGCAGGCGGCAAGCCGACGTCGGTTGCGCCGCCACTCCTCACAGGAAAACCACACCCGGACTCGGAGAATCAACACCACTGGCGTCCCCACGGGAAGTGAGACCTGAGATGGCACAACGGACAGCTTCGGCGCTTAGCGCCGGGTCAACGAGCGTTCAGGACTATGTGAAGGTCATCTATACCTTCACTGAATGGCAGGATCGGCCAATAACCGCCTCGCAGCTTGCGGCCCGACTGTCAGTAGCCAATTCCTCGGCATCGGAAATGGTCCGCAAGCTGATGGATCTGGGCCTGGTGAGCCATGAGCCCTACAGCTCAGTCGAGCTGACCGCAGATGGGCTGCATCTGGCGTTGACGATGGTACGCCGTCACCGTCTTCTGGAGACCTTCCTGGTGAACGAACTGGGCTATCGGTGGGACGAGGTTCATGACGAGGCGGAACTGTTGGAGCACACTGTCTCCGACACGTTCATCGAACGCCTCGACCGGAAGCTTGGGCATCCCGGGAGAGACCCGCACGGGGATCCGATCCCCACCGCCGACGGGAAGATCACCCTGCCGAACGCCCATGCGCTGGAGGAGCTCGACGACGGGCACCGCGGCCGTATCACCCGGATCAGCGACGCAAATCCGGAGCTGCTCCGGTTCCTCGCCGCTGAATCCATTGCCCTTGACTCCCCCGTGCAGGTCCTCCAGCGGAAACCGTTCGGAGGCCCCTTGGTGGTCAGCGTCGGCGATACGGGCACCGCAAGGACTTTCGATTTCGGCGAAGAGCTGACGACTTCGCTGTGGATTGAGACTGATCAGGTTCATTCCGGATGCCGCCTGCCCGAAGCGTCGGTCCGCTAGCCCCCGACCAGGAGCGCACCGATGGCGACGCCAGCCGCAGCGGCAAGGAGCGCCAACGTGGCTGTCCCCAGCCCGTTGACGACGGCACTCCTCAACTGGCCGCTCTGGATCAGCCTGGCCGTTTCGACACTCGCGGTGCTGAACGTGGTGAAACCGCCGAGAAATCCGACGCCCACGATGAGCTCTGCTGCCAGGGGGACCTGCTCGCCGAGGGCCAGCCCGCCCAGCAGCCCCAGCAACCCCGAGCCCAGGATGTTGATGGCAACGGTGCTCCAGGGGATCGCCGTCGCGAACCGGGCCCGGATGGTGCCGTCGAGCATGAACCGCGCGACGGCACCGGTGCCGCCTGCAACACCAACCAGCAGGATCAAAAGTACACTCACGGGAGGTCCATCTCCGACCTGGTGTCAGGCCGGCCCTGTCTACGCCTGGCAACCGCTGCACCCACGCCAATCCCGGCGAAACTCAGCAGGACTCCCCCCAGGAGACTGACTGCGACGTACGCGGCGGCGAACCCGCTGGCGCCGTCTGCGGCCAAGACGATGGCTTCCAGGGCAAACGCACTGTAGGTGGTGAATCCCCCAAGGAACCCTGTTCCCAACAGAAGCCGCACCATCAGGTACCCGCCACGGTCCGGACCGGCACGTAGCAGGCCCTCCAGTAACAGGCCCAGCAGGAATGACCCGCCCAGATTGATTGCCAGGGTGGGTAGCGGCAGGTCCTGCGGGGATGGAACCAGCCCATTCAGCCAGACTCGGCACAGTGTGCCGGCCACACCCCCGGCGAACACCAGGGCAATGAATGTCAGGCGCCGGTGGGGCGGCCGGTCCATGACGACCGCGGACGGCTCACCCTGATCTGGTTTGGACACAGCGCACCTGCCTCTATCGAGTGTCAAAGGCAGGAACCATCAGCCACGGTGGCGGTTCGGGCAACGCCCCGGCGGGATCCATCGCCGTAGCCTCGACTATATCGGATTGCCAGTTGGACCCGGTAGGCGGTCCAGCATTAGCCGTCAGCAATTCGAGGATGCAATGATCACTATCAGCACAAGTTGTTCCACCCCATCTGCCCACACCCATCTAGCCAAAGGTTCCACATGACAACGCTGGGGATCGAAGAAGAGTACCTCCTGCTGGACCCGGCCTCGGGGTTGCCGGTGTACCGGGCCAACGAGGTGCAAGCCCTTTTGGAACAGTCGCCCACGATAGAGGCGGAGGACGTTCAGCGTGAACTCCTCAGTTGCCAGATCGAGACGGCCACCCCTGTCTGTCATACCCTGACCGAGGCCGAAGAGTCCTTGCTGCACTTCCGCCGCCGGATCTCGGCCGCCGCCCGGAAGGCTGGCGTGCGGGCCACCGGCTCGGCCACCGCTCCACGCATTGAATCGGCGTACCCCACCCTGACCGATAACCAGCGCTACCACCAGCTGCGTGAAAGCGCCCGAGGCATTGTGGCGGATCAGTTTGTCAACGGGCTTCACGTGCACGTGGGAATCCCTGACAAGGAGAGCGGTGTGCAGGCGCTCAACCGGATCCGGCCATGGCTGCCGGTCATCACAGCCCTCAGCACCAATTCGCCGTATTGGCTGGACCGGGACAGCGGCTTCGCCAGTTGGCGGGTGATCCATTACCGTAGGTGGCCGATTCAGGGATGCCCACCAGTCTTCGCCGACGCGGCCGACTATGAACGTCGCATCGAACGACTGGTGGCGACCGGGGTGATCATCGACCGCGGGGTGCTGACCTGGATGGCCCGCCTGTCGGATGCGTATCCCACCCTGGAGGTCCGGACCGGCGACGCCCAGCTGGAGGCCCAGGACTCGGTGCTGCTGGCTGCCCTGGTCAGGGGTCTCGTGTCGACGGCGGTCCGCGACGCCGAAGCCGGACTACCTTTCCTGGATCCCGACCCGGAGCTGCTCGACGCCGCCATGTGGCAGGCGGCCAGGCACGGGCTCGCCGCAGACCTGGTCGATCTGGGAACCGGAACCTTGATTCCTGCACGCGAACAGATGGGCCGGCTGCTGGCCTACACGGCGGATGCTATCGAGACGGAGGGCGATACCGAGTGGGTTGCCGCGGGACTGGACACGGTCTGGGCACGCGGTACGGGGGCCGAGCGCCAACGCCAGGCGATGGAAACCGGCGGCATGGCGTCCCTGTTGGAACTCTACAGCTCGGCGTTGACCGCCGAACGCTAACCCGGCTTCTGGTTTGCCCTGCCCTCGGCCAACCGTTGCAGTGTCCTGTTGATCCGCGCCTCACGGGTGGCCTGACGTTTCGCTGACGCGATCCACAGCGCATACTCGCGCTGACGTGAATAGGAGAGGGCTCGAAATGCATCCTCTGCGCCGCCAGCCGTGAGGGCTGCCGACACATCATCGGCAAGTTCAACGACCCGTTCGCTGGTGTCGAGTGTCAGCGACACCCTCACCGTATCGCCCGTGGTTTTGCCGATTTCCGTTTGCACATCCGATCGGACCAGGAGCAGATGGCCGTCACTGTAGGTGACCAGCGAACCGCGGTAACCGATGCCGTCGAACGCGGCCCTGACCGGGATCCTCCCGCTCGCACCGAACGTTTCGGGCACGCTATGGGGGAACTGAACAAACGATGCCGAACCAGCCACGGTTGAGCGCTGGATGACGGCATCGAACTCGATGGGGCCAGGATCTCGAAAGTGGGCCATTCCAGAAGCTTAGCGAACTCGTCTAGGGCCGAGCGGTTTGGAGTACCCGAGCCTCCCACGGCCGCAACCGTCCAGTGTCACCGGCGCCTCCGTCCGGGTAGTTGCTCAGTAGCCGTTTTCCCTGGCCAGCGCCCTGCGGCAGGATCAGGTTCTCCCCCGATACGTTCGCGACCACGGTGAGAGTTTCACCCTCGTGGGTCCGGGTGAACGCGTAAAGGGTGGGGTGGTTGTCTTCGAGGAGGGTAAACCGCCCGAGCCTCACCACAACGCTGTCATGGCGCAGCCGGATCAGCCGCTGATAATACCGAAAAATGGAGCGATCCGAAGCCCGGTCCGCTTCGGCGTTGATGGTGGGGTAGTTCGGGTTGACGCTGAGCCAGGGCTCGCCCGTGGTGAAGCCTGCATGCGTGGCGTCCGACCATTGCACGGGTGTCCTGGCGTTGTCGCGGCTCATGACACGGATCGAGGACAGCACTTGTTCCGGGTCCAATCCGAGCACAGCCGTCGCCTCGTTGAAGTAGTTGATCGATTCCAGGTCGCGGAAATCATCGATTGAGGAGAACGGCACATTGGTCATGCCAAGTTCCTCACCCTGATAGATGTAAGGGGTTCCCCTGTGCAGGTGGAGCAGTGTCGCCCACAGGGTCGCGGACTCGTACCTGAACCTGGTGTCATCCCCGAACCGTGACACCAGCCGCGGCTGGTCATGGTTGTTCAGGTACAGGCTGTTCCACCCGGCCTCCGCCAATCCCGTCTGCCAGCGGTTCCAGGAGGCCTTCAGGTCACCCAGGTTCAGCCCCCGGTAATCCCATTTGCCGCCCGGCCCGTAATCCAGGCCCACATGCTCGAACTGGAAAATCATGTCCAGCTCGCGGCGGGCAGGATCAGTGAATAGCCGGGCCTCCTCAATTGTTGCGCCGGGCATCTCTCCCACGGTGATCAGCTCAGCGGTCCTTCCGGCGAAAACCTCACGGTGCATTTCCTGGAGGTAGTCGTGGATCCGCGGGCCGGAGATGAAGTGCGGAGCACCGTCGCCCCACAGGCCGCCAGCCGGCACTCTCCCATCCGGGAGGGTCTGATCCTTCGAAATGTAGTTGATGACGTCCATCCGGAAGCCATCGACACCGAGGTCGAGCCACCAGTTCATCATTTCGTAGACGGCGGCCCGGACTTCGGGGTTCTCCCAGTTCAGGTCTGGTTGCTGGGGTGCGAACAGGTGCAGGTAATACTGCCCGGTTTCTGGATGGAGGGTCCAGGCGGGCCCGCTGAACGCCGATCCCCAGTTCGACGGTTCGGCCCCTTGCTCCCCAGCGGCGAAGCCGTCGCGGGGGTCCCGCCACCAGTACCAGTCCCGTTTGGGGTTATCGAGTGAGGAGGACGACTCCCTGAACCACTCGTGTTCGTGAGAGGTGTGATTGACCACCAGGTCCATCACGAGCTTCATACCGCGGCGGTGCACTCCATCGAGGAGCTCCCCGAATTGTTCAAGATCCCCGAATACCGGATCGATGAGCCGGTAATCGCTGATGTCGTAGCCGTTGTCGTGGTGCGGGGACTGGTACACCGGAGAGAGCCAGAGAACATCCACGCCCAGCTCAGCCAGATAGTCGAGTTTACCGATGATGCCGGGCAGGTCGCCGACGCCGTCGCCGTCGGAGTCGGCAAAGCTGCGTGGATAGATCTGGTACACCACCGCGCCGGTCCACCAGGCCGGCTCACTCGGTGTCGGCTCTGTCTTCGCTTCGCTCACGGGGTTAGCGCCCTTCGTTCCGGCGGACCATTCCAACAATGAGGCAGATCAATCCCACTGCCAATGGAATCAGGGTGTACAGGGTGTGGGTTCCGCCGACAAAGCTCATGTAGAAAATGAAAATGAATGATCCGATCACCAGAATCAGCCCGGTGTTGACCAGGAAGCGACCTCGATTGGGCGGCGGCAGGGGGGGAAGCCAGGGTGGTGGATCGTCCGTCCAGTTCATACCGTCAGTCTACGTCCGGCTGGCGGTGCCCCAGCGCGACTGCCGGTGTTAACGACAAAACGTCCCTCCCCCAAAGGGTAGGGACGTTTAGCCGTCGGGCTGTTTCGTGGAGATGGCGGGAATTGAACCCGCGTCCGATGCAGTGTAGTCAGGGCTTCTCCGGGCGCAGTTTGCGTCGGTTTTTCTCAGCTTCAGCAGTTCTGCAAACAGACTGCTGCCAAGCTCAGTTACATAAGAGTCCCCCGGAAACCTGTAACAAGTTTCAGGAGCAGTGGCCCTCTAAATGACGCCAGGATCCGGGACGAGAGCATTCCCGGGCTGACGGACTTGGTCTTACTGCTTAGGCAGCGAGAGCGAAGTCAGTGCGTTTTTGTTCGGCACTTATATTTTAACAAGGAGCGTTAACGAGATAGCCTTGTAAATCCTCGGCCCGCTTCCCCTGTCGCGACTAACATCGTCGAAACCTGTCATCCCCGTGTGTAGTTATCAATGTGCTTCTCCCCGAATTGCTTCGGATCTACCAGTATAACGCACCCTTCCCAGCGATGTATTCCCGGGTCGGCCCCACCGTCTGGACTAGAGGGTAATCCCGAACATGACAATGGGCGACTGCCACAGGGTGACTACCACAAACGACACGGCCACGAAGGCGAGGCCCAGCGCGGCGAGGGCGGTTGTCGCTGCCTGCTTGCGCTTGAAACTCCACCAGAACACCAGGATGTTCATGAGTACCAGCAACGGCGCCACCCAGATGATCAGTTGGGCCAGATACAGGTAGATCAGGAAGAAGAACGGGATCAATGCGAAAATGCCCACCGGAACGATTGCCAGCAAAAGCAGCAGATCGATCAGGGCAACCAGCGTGACCCACCAGGGTCGACGGTAGCGCAGTTCTGATACGTCGGGATCCTCCCTGGGTTCCTGCGCATCCCAGAAAACGTCGCTCATACCTTAGCTGCCCCGGTTCTTGTCGCGCATGTCCCGCAGAGCTTCACGGTTGTCTTGTTTTTCCCGCAGGGTCTGACGTTTGTCGTAATCCCGTTTACCGCGTGCGACAGCAATTTCGACCTTCGCGCGTCCATTCAGGAAGTACAACTGAAGCGGCACCAGGGTGAATCCGCTTTCCCTGATGCGCTGGGAGATCCGGGTCAGCTCGTCCCGGTGCAGCAATAGCTTGCGACGGCGGCGGGCTGCGTGATTGGTCCAACTGCCCTGCGTGTACTCGGGAATGTGGATGCCCTCGAGCCATAGTTCGTCATTGTAAAAAATGGCGAACCCGTCCACCAGGGACGCCCGCCCGGCCCGGAGCGACTTCACCTCGGTGCCCATCAGGGCGATGCCGGCCTCGTAGGTATCCAGCACCTCGTAATCGTGCCGGGCCTTCCGATTGGTGGCCACTACCTGTCGGCCACTTTCCTTGGGCACGGTACAACTCCTTCATCTCTGGGGGTCTTGCTCCTGGCTCACGCCTAGGGGCCGATTTGCTGTCCCCTCAGTCTACGGCGTCGGTGACTACAGCAGGCCCAGCGGGTCGACCAGGCTGCCGTTGAGCACCGTTTCAAAATGCAGGTGACAGCCGGAAGAGTTGCCGGTGGTTCCGGTGCGGCCGATCAGCTGACCGGCGCTGACCTTTTGCCCCGGCGAGACGTCGAAGCTGGAGAGGTGGTAGTAGTTGGTCGCCAGCGCGTTGCCCTGGACTACACCATGGTTCAGGACGATACGGTTTCCGGCGCCGGAGAGCGCGTTGGAATCAGCGAACCAGACTTCGCCTGCTGCGGGAGCGTAGAGCGGGGTACCGCAGCCCACACCGTAGTCGAGGCCCGTATGGGTGTACCCGCCCGACCCGTTGAAGTCGATGGTGCCGACCGGAGTTGCACGCCAGCCGAATCCTGAGGAAATGGGACCGCTGACAGGTGCCCGGAGACCGAACGCTGAAGGACTGCCGGATTGAATCGGCGCGATTGGCCTGACCGTGGCCGGGACGATTGGTTCAGGCGCGACTGGCTTGGGCGCCGGTCGTTGCGCGGCTGCGGCCGCTGCAGCCGCAGCGGCGTTGGCTGCTTCGGCAGCAGCTGCTGCCTCCGCTGCGCGGCGTTCATTCTCGATGCGGGCCCGCTCTTCAGCCTCAGCCTTGAGCCGCGCTTCCTCCCGCTTCCGCGCCTCTTCAATCAGACGTGCCTGGCGTGCGGCGATATCGGCGGTGACCTGCTCGTGGGCGGATTCCACCTCGGCGAGCTGAGCCTCAATGACCGGCTTCTGTTCTTTAAGCTCATCGGACAACGCCGAGGTGTCGGCGACCAGGGTGTCCACCTTGCTCTTCTCGGCCGCTGCATCATCACGGGCTATCTGCTCGGCCGCGAGAGCCTGTTCCGCCTGGGCTTTCAGGTCGAGGATTTCCGCCTCGACCGCCTCAAGACGTGCCTCCGAGTTCACATTGGTCGCGTTCTGCTGCGACAACTGGTCCATGGCAGCGTTCTGGCTCCGTAGTGCCTGGTCCACCATGTCGATGGAATTGGTGAGACTTTCAGTGCCCTCAGAGCCGAAGAGCAGGGACAGGTTTGAGGGTACTCCCCCATTTTTGTAGGCCTGGGTGGCGATCTGCCCGATCATCTCCCGGGTCTCTCCCATCGCTTCCTGGTCGAGATCCATCTGTTCGCTGATCTTGTTTCTGGTCTCCTGGGCCAAATCGACCCGTTGAGTGAGTGCAGTGACCTGGCCGGTGGCGGTTTCGACCCGGCCCTGTGCGTCGGCGAGGGCCTGCTGGGCGCCGGGCAGCTGGCCCTGGAAGACACGGAGCTGCGCAATCGTTTCGGAAATATCGGCGTCGAGGTATTCAATTGATTGCTGGACGTCCTCGATTTCCTGCTCGAGGGCGTTCTGGCGGTTATCCAATTCATCGGCGAATACCGGCGCGCTGAACCCGAGGGCGAGCGCGACAATCACCGCAATCGACGTGCCAGCGACGGTCTTGGTCACGACTGATTGTTTGGCCGACTTGGTCGACCAAGGATTTACAGCAGGCATATGCTCTCTTTCGTTCCTGGTCATTACTCTAAACCCTCAAGTAACGTCGGAGGGTCAGGAGTGATGACACCCCAGCCAGCACTCCACCCAGCAAGATGAGCAGGGGCGCAAGGAGCAGTACCTCAGTCGAGGAGATGAAGGCCGTTTCCGGGTACATCTCGGCGAGTACGCCGTTGAGGGCGAAGTGGGCTACCGCCCACAGCGTGCCGGTTGCCAACAGGCCGCCGACCACCGCCGCGATGACTCCCTCCAGGACGAACGGGAGTTGGATGACCGCTTTGCTGGCGCCGACCAACCGCATGATTCCGGTTTCCCGCCGGCGGCTAAACGCAGAAAGCCTGATCGTGGTTGCCACCAGCAACACGGCACAGAGCAACATCACCCCCGCTATGGTCAGGGCGATCGCCGACGCGACATTCATATAGGTGAAGAGGCGTTCCAGTAACTCCCGCTGGTCGCTCACGACGTCAACACCTGGGGTCGAAGAGAAGGCTTCGTTGATGACCTCGTACTTTTCCGGGTCAACCAGATTGACTCTGAATGATTCGGGGAGCTGGTCGGCTGTCACCGAATCGACAATTGGAGAATTCGCGAACTGGTCCTGGAAATGGCCCAGGGCTTCTTCCTGGGACTCGTATTCGACCGTCGAAACATATTCACTGAAGGAATCGGATTCGAGGATGGCCTGGATATCATCCCGTTGCTCGTCGGACACGGGTCCCGCCGCGCAGCTCGGTGAGGTGGAGTTATCCACGCAGAGGAATACGGCCACCTGAACGCGGTCGTACCAATACCCCTTCATCTGGTTGATCTGTAGCTGAAGGAGTCCCGCAGCCCCGACGAAGGTGAGGGAAATGAAGGTGACCAGAACGATGGAGATCACCATGGCAAGGTTCCGGCGGAGACCAGACCCTAACTCACCGAGGACAAACGCGAACCTCATTGCGCCGACACCTCGGTCTCGCCAATGTAGATGCCCTGCGCGTCGTCCCGCACCACTGAACCGTTGCGAAGCTCGACCACTCTTTTGCGCATGGTGTTCACGATGTCGTCATCGTGGGTTGCCATCACCACTGTGGTGCCGTTCGAGTTGATGCGGTCCAGTACTTTCATAATTCCCATCGACGTGGTGGGGTCCAGGTTGCCGGTGGGCTCGTCGGCCAGCAGGATTCCGGGCCGGTTCACGATGGCGCGGGCAATGGCCACGCGCTGCTGCTCGCCCCCTGAGAGTTCATGGGGCATCCTGTTGTTTTTACCCTCCAGGCCCACTGTCTGCAGTACGTCGGGCACTGTCTCCCGGATCACTGCACGGCTCTTGCCAATCACCTGCATGGCAAAGGCGACATTTGCGAAGACGGTCTTGTTGGGTAGCAGCCGGAAGTCCTGGAACACCACACCGATGCCGCGGCGCAGCTTGGGCACCCGCCAGCTTGGGATGTTGGCAACGTTTTGCCCTGCGACGTAGACGGCACCCCGGGACACCCGGTCCTCTTTGAGGACCAGCCGGATGAACGTTGATTTACCGGAGCCCGAGGCCCCGACCAGGAAGACAAATTCTCCACGATCGACTTCGAGGCTTACGGCGTCGAGGGCGGGTCGAGAGTTGTTGTCGTAGACCTTGGTGACAGTGTCGAATCTAATCATGACTACTTTGCGCCCATATGAAACTGCCAGTGCACGGGCATTTGCTGGGGGGAAGAAAGTACCGGCCACTAGACTATAGCCACGCCGCTGCGCCTTGCTGGCTCACCGTCGCGGTGTGTCGCAGAGCGTTTGGTGGGCCGGCAGGCCGCCCAAATCCGCCTATTCGGCCGGTGCAGCCCTGTTGTTGGCCCGCCACCTGATGCCAGCGTCGATAAAGTCGTCGATCTCGCCGTCGAACACTGCCGAGGTGTTACCGACCTCGTGGTCGGTGCGTAGATCCTTGACCATCTGGTACGGGTTGAGCACATAGGAGCGCATCTGGTCGCCCCAGGATGCCTTCACATCGCCGGCCATTGCCTTCTTCTCGGCGTTCTCCTGTTCCTGCATCTGAAGCAGGAGTCGGGATTGGAGGACCCTGAGCGCAGCCGCCCGGTTCTGGAGCTGGGATTTTTCGTTCTGCATGGACACGACAATCCCGGTGGGGATATGGGTCAGCCGCACCGCCGAGTCGGTGGTGTTCACCGATTGGCCGCCGGGCCCGGATGACCGGAAAACATCGACTTTGATCTCGTTGTCGGGGATCTCCACCGAGTCGGTTTGCTCAATCAGCGGAATCACCTCGACGGCCGCGAAAGAGGTCTGGCGGCGACCCTGGTTGTCAAAGGGGCTGATCCGGACCAGGCGGTGCGTGCCGGCTTCCACCGACAGGGTGCCGAAGGCGTACGGCGCCTTTACCTCGAACGTGGCGGACTTCAGTCCGGCCTCTTCGGCATAGGAAGTGTCAAGGACCTGGGTGGGGTACCCGTGGCGTTCGGCCCACCGCAGGTACATGCGGAGCAGCATTTCCGCGAAGTCGGCGGCGTCCACTCCGCCCGCGCCGGAACGGATGCTCACTACCGCCTCCCGCTCGTCGTACTCGCCTGCCAGCAGGGTCACTACTTCGAGCCGGTCCAGGGAGGCGCTCAGGGACGAAAGTTCCTTCACTGATTCTTCTCTGGACGCCTCATCATCCTCGTCCTGGGCCAGTTCCACCAGCACTTCGAGGTCTTCGATCCGCGAGTAGAGGGTCTCGAGGCGTTCAAGCGCCGACTGGCGGTGGGAAAGTTTCGACGTGATCTTCTGTGCGGCGGCAGGATCATCCCACAGGTTGGGTTCACCGGCCTGTTCGCTCAGCTCCGCGATGTCGGTGCGGATCGCTTCAACATCAGCAACCTGCTCGATGTTGGCGTATTTGGTGCGGAGCGCGCGGATTTCTGCGGGAAAATCGATGTTTGCCATGATTGAACCAGCCTACGTCATGGCGCTGACGGCGGCCGCTGGCTGATGGCGCCGCTGCTAGTCAAGCGGGCCCTGCTGGGTCCGCTCCACTGCATCGGTGATGAGGGCATCGGCACCTTCGCGCATCATGGCACGCTGATAGTCGGCGCCGGTGCCCCGGCGCTCGATCTGGTGCAGAAGCCGAAGCACGGTCGCTTCGTCGTCGTAGTCGCGCAGTACCGGAAGCACCCGCTCAATGAGGAGGTGCACGGCGTCGGCCGCCTCGCACAGCCCGCCCAGGACTGGGTTCACCAGAGGTCCACCAAACCCGTACCTGCTCGCCGTCCAACTCGCCGCCCGGAGATCGGCGGACGTGGCGCCGGGTGCTGGTTCACCGGCCCGCCAGGCTCTGGCACTTTCCTCCACGAGGGCCCTCGCCAGGGCGGCAATCAGAACGGCGTCGGCACTGAAAAGGCAGACATCGCAGACCCTGATCTCGACCGTTGGGTGCCGCTGGGCGAGCCTCGCATCCAGGTAGACCATTCCTTCGTCGAGGATGACCCCGTCATTCAGCCGGGCGCGGATCATCTTCTCGTACGAGGACACGGATCCAAACGCTTCATAGGTCCCCGAGGTGGGCCAGCGCAAATTCAGGGGGTACCGGTAGCTGGCGTAGCCGCTGTCCGCTCCGTTCCAATACGGAGAGTTGGTGCTGAGTGCCAGCAGGACGGGCAGCCACAGCCGGATCCGGTCCAGAACGGCAACCCCCTCGTCGGGGGATTCAATCGAGACGTGGATATGAAATCCGCAGGTCAGGTGTTCGGCGAGCGCAAGCCCATAGAGGTCCCTCATCCTGGCGTACCGGTTGTCTGGTGCCAGCCGGAGGGCCGTCGGGTGGATGCTGGTGGCCAGCGCCGCGACCCGCGCGCCGACCTGTTGGGCCGCGCGGTCGGCCTGGCGTCGGCCCCCCTGAATTGCTGCTGCCAGGTCCCCCAGAGCGGAATAAGGCTTGCTGATGACCTCCAGTTGTTGTTGCTGCAGTTCCAGCGTCAGTTCGCTGACGTCGTCGGCGGCGGGTACGACGCCGGACAACACCTGCGGCGCGAGCGGCGCCGGCCGGCCGGTGTGTTCATCCAGGAGCAGCAGTTCCTCTTCCACACCGAAGGTTCTTACCGCGGGACCGGTGGAGTTGATGTCTGCTGGCTGCACTGCCTGCCCCCTTCTGGGCGTCAGCTCTGCCAATCATCATCGGATTCGAAGATGAGAGCTTAGTCAGAAGGTTCCTCAAATCTGAAAATGGTGTCAAGGGTCAATCGCGGCAACGGCACCTGACGCCCCTTGAGCCATTTGGTGTGGATGGGGGTGGAATAAGCGAGGCCTGAGGTCAGTTTTAGCGGTGGAAGACTACGCGCACGAGTGAGAGGGCAGAATGCTGAGGACGGTCGTGATCGGAGCCGGGCAAGCTGGCCTGTCCGCGGCATACTATCTGCGGCGGCAAGGGCTTGAACCCGATGAGGACTTCGTGGTCCTGGACGCCAATGACGGCCCCGGTGGCGCCTGGCGTCACCGCTGGCCGTCACTCACCTTCGGCACTGCCCACAATATTCACGACCTGCCGGGCCTTGAGGTTGGCATCCCCGACCCGACCGAGCCCGCGTCGTCGGTGGTCAGTCGCTACTACGGCGACTATGAAAGGCAATTCGACCTCCCGGTACACCGCCCCGAGGCGGTCACCGAGGTGGTGTCCCCCTCCCCAGCCGGTCCATTGCGAGTAGTAACCCAGTCAGGCAGCTGGGATGCCGAGCTAATCATCAATGGCACCGGGACCTGGGACCGGCCCTATTGGCCGTTTTACCCCGGCCGGGAGCTGTTCCTGGGGAGCCAGCTTCATACCCACGATTTCCAATCTGCGCGGCACTTCCGTGGCCTGCACGTGGTGGTGGTGGGGGCGGGGACGTCAGCGGTCCAGTTCCTGCTCCAACTTGCCGACGCCGGCGCCACAACGTCCTGGGTCACTCGCCGTCCGCCGTCCTTCACCGGGCGGGAGTTCAATGCCGAATGGGGCAGGGAAGTCGAAGCCCGGGTCAACGAACGAACGGCGGCCGGACTCCCTCCTGCGAGCGTGGTGTCGACCACTGGTCTACCACTGACCCGCCAATATCAAGACGGGATAGCTGCAGGGATCCTCGTCTCGGTGGGTCCGATGCGGGCTGTCACCCCAGAGGGCGTCCTGTTGGCAGACGGGACAGAAGTCCGCGCGGATGTCATCCTGTGGGCCACCGGGTTCCGTCCGGCACTGGACCACCTCGCTCCGCTGAAATTACGGGAGGCCGGGGGCGGAATCCGGATGAAAGGGGTGCATGTGCTCAAGGACCCACGCGTGCTGTTGGTGGGGTACGGTGCCTCGGCCTCAACACTTGGCGCTACCCGCGCGGGCAGGGCGGCCGCAGTCGCCGCTGTGAAGCGACTGAGGGAGGTGGGGAGCCTGAGGGCTGGCGTGGCATCAGAAGATCAGGTTCAGTCCGTTCCACCCAGTGCCCACCTGCATTCGGGGCAGCCAGCCCCCTGAGCCGTTGCCCGGATACAGCCACAGAATCCCCCGGCTGTCACGAGCAAGGACATCGGCGGTGCGATCCCCGTTAAAGTCGCCGGGGCTCATCACCGCTGTCATCGAGTTCCAGCCGTGCCCCACCCTCGAGCGAGGCAGCCATCCCCCTGTGCCGTTCCCCGGATACAGCCACAAATAGCCGTTCGCTTTGTCGCGGGCCAGCAGATCTACCCTGCCGTCGCCATTGAAATCACCGGGACCTACAATGGCGTTGAAGGCGTTCCAGTCGCTGCCGACCCGGACTCTCGGCAGCCACCCCCCGGACCCATTCCCCCGATACAGCCAGAGATAGCCGGTGGTCCGTTCCCGGGCGAGAACATCCACAAACTGGTCTCCGTTGAAATCCCCTGGCCCCACAATCGAATTGAACACATTCCAGCCATGGCCCACCCGGATGCGTGGCAGCCAACCTCCGACACCATTCCCCCGGTACAGCCACAGATACCCGGTAGCCGCCTCCCGGGCAAGCACATCAGCGGGACCGTCACCGTTGAAGTCTCCCGGGGTTTCAAGGGCGTTTATTGGAGCCCAGCCCACGCCGATCCGGACACCACTCCACGCAGTGCCATCTCCCTTTCCGCGGTACATCCGGAGATCACCGGTCGCTGTGACGCGAGCCAGGATGTCGTTGTTCCAGTCACCGTTGAAGTCGGCGGTGGAACGGGACAGCGTCGATGCGGGGATGGCCAGGGGTGTGAAGGCGTAGGGCTCGCAGGTCAGGTTGTAGTCCCGGGTGTCGTCGTACCACTGGGAGAGATAGACGCGCCCGCCGGAGAAACTCGGCTGCCGGCAGCGGTCCAGGGCCTCGGTGGGATAGTCGAGCCTCCCGGCCGTCGCCCACACCGGCACCCCGGGAAGTCGCCAGGATCCGGTGATCTCCGCCCACCCCGAGGCATAGGAGTAGAGGCCGTAGGAGAAGCCCGCATCGCGGAGCCCGCGCATCAGTCCATCGATGATGAGCCGGTTGTCGCGTTGCTGCGCCGTGGTGCTGGTGGGCCACGGCTGGGCTGGCCGGGGTTCGACGTCGATCCACACCACCGGTGGCCGGAAGCCGATCCGGTTCATGCTGGCGACGGCGAACCGTGCTTCCGAGTACCCCACGTTCGATAGCCGACCCGCACGGGTACTGCTCGCCCACGGCCCCCGCGCACCATAGGTATTCAACTGGGCAGCAGTGGGAAACCCTGCCATTGCGTAGCCATGGGTCGACTTGTTATTGGTTTTGGTCCAGATGACCTGACTTGCCAGGCATGGGTTTTCGGTGAAGGGCAGACCCTTGGTGAGTCCGATAACGACGAACTGGGTTGACGTCGGCGGCATGGGCAGGCCGAAACCGCCGTCCGCGGGCGGGCATTGGGGCCAGGAGATATCGTGACCGTAAAGGGGGGCGGCCTGCGCAGGGGGTGCAACTGTCACGAAGCCGAAGAGAAGCGCCAGCGACGTTCCAATCGCCAATGCCATCCGTCTGAGCGAGCGAGCCATCATGTGAACCACCTCATCCAACTAGATCATTTTACCGCCGATCAGGGGTTTGGGATGGGTCAAATTCCCGCCAATTTGATCGTTCCGAAGTCTCAGCGGGTCAACTCGGAGCGGGCCTCGGCGGTCACGGCGATGGGGATCCCCTCCGGTACGAGAAAGTTCACGACGGGTGGATGGACAACCGCAGTCAACACCACCTGGGCCGTCCTGTTGTCAGGTGCTCCGGTCCCCGGGTCCATCGTCAGCCCGTCGAAGCGTGCGCTGGCACCGGTCAGGTGAAGGTACTCCTGCACCGTTGTCCGGACCAGCGTGGCATCCAGTGCTGGCAGGGGTGCCTCCGCACCCGGAAGCGGCTCGGCCAGTCTGAAGGTGTCGGCGGCGGTCAGGGCCGCGCCGTCGGCAACTGACAATAGCTTTTGCCGGTCGAGGTAAACAGCCGATGCGGCGAGCACCACGGTCAGAACTAACAGGGATAAAAGCAGGTATCCGATCACCATGACTATGACCTGCCCCTCCTCGGGTCCGGAAGTATGAACTTCCCGGACCGAAGGGAACTTAGGGCGGGTCATCTGAACCGTTCCACCAGTTGTGTCGCCGACGAGTCGACGACCACGACCGAATCGTCGACGCTGTGTCCGGGCGGCATGAACGGCAAGTTGATGCCGAGCCGGACACCGACCGTCACTCCTGAACCGGGGGTGAGGCATTCGCCGTTGCAGTTCACCTCGATCTCCGCTTCCGACGCGTCGAAACCGAAATCGTTCAGGACGAGGATCGCTGCCTGATGCGCCTGAGAGGTCGCCTCAGGCAGCGATTCCTCGGTGACGTAAATTTTGGCTGCCTGATCAGCGGCCCCGACCACGGCGAAGGAACCCGCCTGCAACCGACCAATGGTCAGGACAAAGTAGATCACCGGCACCAGCAAAACGAGTCCGAGGAAGACAAATTCGACGACGGCGCTCCCCCTCTCCTGTTCAGCTGTCGGTGGGCTCGCGTGGAAGCACCGCATGACCAGTCACCTCCAACACTCCCGCGGGACCGATCAGGCCGATCACTGGCAGTGGCGCCCGGACGGTCACCGCCAGCAGCGACAATCCGTTCTGGTTGATTTCGTCGACGGAGATTTGCTCGGCGTATCCATCGCTGAGTGCAGTGGAGATGATGACTCCAGTTCGCTGTTGCGCGTCGGCTGCGGTCCGATCAGCCAGCGTTCCGTAGCGTGCCCCTGACGACGCCGCATCAATCAGGGTGTTCCGGACGTGAAGCACCAGGGTGAGCTGGATGACCGCAACGAAAATGACGGTCAGGAGTCCCCCGATCAGTGCGAAGTCCACCACCGCTGCCCCACGCTCGTGGCTGGTATAACCGTCCGGTTCTCTCCTCACCGGTGGCCGATCAGGGGCTGACGCGACTGATCGCGTCATTGAAAAGGTTCTCCAATGCCGGACCGGCCAGAGCGAGCAGCGCTGCTACCAGTACCGCGGACATTAGGGTGATCATCACCCAGCCGGGCACATCTCCTCGCTCGGACGGGTCATCCGCTGCGTTGTTCACCGTTCTCACCAGCCGGGTGAGCGCGAGCGCCAGGTACAGGTGAAGAGCTTGCAGGATCCGGTAAATGATTCGGTTCAGTTTCACTTTTTCCTCTTCCGTCGACACTGGTGGGTGGATTACAGGCCAAGGCTGATGAGTGCGATGCCTGGGTACACGGCAAAAAGGACCGTCAGGGGAAGCACCCCAAAAACCAGGGGGATCATCATGGCGATCTCCTTCTTCCCGGCTGCTTCCATCAACTCGCGTTTTGATACATCACGGACGTCCTGCGCCTGCGCCCGGAGAACATCGGCGAGCGGAGTTCCACGCTGCACAGCGACAGTGATGCCATCCACAAAACGCACCAGTGGTGTCAGCCTGGTCCGGTTCGAAAAATCCTGCAGAGCAGTCATTAGCGGCGACCCTGCTCGGGTTTCCGCGAGCACCCGCTCGAACTCCCGGGAAAGCTCCCCGTTAGATGTTCGACAGATCCGCTCGAGGGCACCCGTCGCGCTTTCGCCTGCGCTGACCGCGAGGGCCATGAGCTCGGCCAGGCTCGGGAACTCGGCCAGCATCCTAGCTTCCCTTCTCCGAATCTGGACCGACAGGAAGTAGTCCCGCAACACGTAGCCTCCCACCGTGCACCCGATCACGATGGCTACAGCGGGAAGCAGGCCGATGCTGCCCGACATTGCCAGGGATACCATCAGGAAAGTGGATGTGCCAAGGCCGAAAGCTGCCCACAGTATTTGCTCGGCCCGAAAGTCGGCCACCTGTTGCTCCTGACCCGCCTGCGATAGGCGTCTCGCGAGGGCTGCGGACGCCGGGTTGAACCGGCCCAGCCAGCGGACGACGTCGTCCAGTACCGGCCGTGCGATGCGCTCGATTGGCCCAAATGGGCTCACTGATGACGGCGGTCCATCCAGTAGCCGGGAACGAACGTCCACTGATTTCAGCTGCGGTGCTACACGGTCAACGAATCGTGCTGGTCGAAAGAAGGGGACCCGCACCAGAATAAGCCAAAGACCAGCCCCGAGGAAGCCGCCCATCAGGATGGCCACTGCCTGGTGGTCCATCATCGCAGTACTCGTTCGTCCTGGGGCAAGGCGCCGATCCGGAGCATAATCCGGTAGCAGACCACCGAAACCACCAGACCGCCAATTAGCACTCCGGCACCCGTGGCGGTGTTATAGGCTCTTACCGCTTCCGGGCGGGTAGCGAGCAGCATCAGCACGAGCCAGGGGGCAGCAACGGCCAGCCGCGCAGCATTGATGGTCCAAGACTGGCGGGCTTCCAGTTCGCTTCGTGTCCGGGCGCTATCCCGCAGAAATTCCGCGAGCGTGCCCAACAGCCGTCCAAGGTCGGAGCCACCTACATCCCGAGTCATTCTCAGCGCCTCGATGATGCGATCTGCGACCGGATCAGCGAGTCTGGCTTTCAACCGCTCCAGGGCATCATCGAACCGGGCGCCCGCGCGGTAGTCGTCGCTGAACGCGGTGAAGGCATGACGCAGCTCTGTAGGACCCTTCTCGCCCAGTTGGCTGATGGCTTCGGGCAGGGACAGCCCTGCGCGGATGGCTGATCGCAAGTGATCGACGACGTCGGGCCAGAGTTCTCTGAGTGAAGCCGCCCGACGACGCGCGCGCCACCTGACGACGCCCACGGGTAGCAGCGAACCGAACAGACCGAAGCAGGCCGCGATCGGAGGAGACCCTGTGAGGACGAGCACCGCAAGGAAGACCACCCCTCCGATGCCCAGTGACGTGGCAATCAGGCCTCCCGCTGAGACAGCTTCGATACCCGCGCGCAGCAGCAGGTCGTCAACTCGGCGGTTTCGGCGAGTAGTCTGCCGACTTTTGCGGGGTTCAGCCCAGAAGGACCACCAGATCATGAACAGACCCGTTCCGAGTCCTGCCCCGATGACCGTAGTCATGTCGCTGGTTCCAGGAGGCGGGCAATCTGGAAACCTGCACTGGCGAATTTTTCTTCGGAGGGCATGGCGAGCGCCGTGACAACGAGGTCACCGTCGACTCTTTGAAACACGGTCGATGATTCGATGATGCCGTTTTCCACCCGCCTGCCGAGGGACAGAATTTCAGTGACCCTCCTGCGTCCGTCTCGAAAGCGTTCGCAGTGAACCACGAGATCGATGCATGACGCCACCGTGGGCACCACAAAAGCACTAGAGATGTTGTCGCCGGCCAGCAAGGGAAGAGTGCAGATCTTAGTCACTGCGTCATGGGCGCTGTTGGCATGCACGCTACACATCCCCGGCAGCCCGGAATTAAGGGCGACCAGCATGTCAAGGCTTTCCGCCTCACGAACCTCACCCACGATCAGCCGGTCGGGACGCATCCGAAGCGCTTCTTTGACCAGTCTCCGGAGCGGAATCTCCCCCTGTCCTTCCAAATTGGGTGGTCGGCATTGCATCCCCACCACGTCTCGCAGCGGAAGCTTGAGTTCGAAGATCTCCTCGACCGTCACCACCCGTTCCCGGGAACCGATACTCGAACCGAGACAGTTCAGCAGGGTTGTTTTACCGGCCTGGGTGGCACCCGACACCAGGATGTTCAGCCCGCTCACTACGGCTGCGTCCAGGAATCGGGCAGCTTGCGGCGACAGGGTCCCCAACCCGACGAGGTGTTCCAGCCGGGTCGCTTTGGCAATGAACTTTCGAATATTGACTGACCAATGACGGCGCGTCACATCCGGGATGACCACATGGAGGCGTGATCCATCAGGCAGTGCAGCATCCACAAACGGAGAGGATAGGTCGAGCCGTCTGCCCGATGACTTGAGCATGCGTTCGACCAGGTCGTGGATTTGCTGCTCGCTCAAAACCAGCGAGGTCAACTCTGATTCACCGGATCGCGCCACGAAAATCTCGGTAGGTGAGTTGATCCAGACCTCTTCGACTGTCGGGCCATCGAAGAACGGCTGCAAGGCGCCAAAACCGGCGACGGCGTCGAACACAAACTTCTGCGCCACGTCGCGCTGCCCGAGTTGTGGGAGTGTACCGAGCATGGTGCGCTCGTCGTAATCGTCAACGGCGGCCTGCACCAGGCGCAACACCTCATCACTCTGCCGGGCCGGATCTAGCCCACGACGGCGGATGAGCTCACGAACCTCATCCTCGATAATGCGTACGGCGTCCATAGGAGTCCCTTGAAACAGGGCAGCCCGGCCTCTGGGGCCGGAACGCCCGAGACCGTGGGTGTAACCGGTGAATGCACTACAGGATAGGGGAAACAGGGGTCTTCGCCCACCCCCTGGTCGGGCGCTGTGGATAACGATCAGCCTTGCCGTAACAGCTGCATCTGTAGTCACATCAGTCACAGTGGGCTATCCTCGAGGGGACGACGCCCTCTCTCGCCTCGGGCTCGCATTACTCGGAGACTTTTCTGTGAACCACTCTCGCGCCTCTACTGTCCTTGCCGCCGCATTCCTTACCGCAGCGCTAGCTGCTGGGTCGGTGCCAGCCATCGCCACCCCGCAACCCGTCCCACCAGAACCGACCATTTCGGCGCCGGCTGACGCAACGCCACCCGAATTGACACCTGCTGGTCCTCCTGATGGCCCCACGACGCTGGCTCCTGTCGAGCCGGAGATCGTCGACCCTGAGATCGTTGATCCGGCGGCTGAGACTCCGGTGCCCGCTAAGGTGGCGCCCGCAGAGGTGGCACCTGAAGAACTTACCGCTGCCGAATTAGCCGCGGATCCTGAAGCACTTGCGAAACTGATCGGTCCCCATGGTGCGAGCCTGGGGCAAGGCGCCGAGCGGATCGCCGAGTCCGGTGATCCGCAGATCCCAACCGCCCGGGAACTTCAGAACCAGTCAACTTTGAGCGACGCGCCTGCAGCAGCTACCGATCCTGCGGCGGTGAACCTGTGGCGCCCCCAAGGCACATTGGGCGTTGACGTCAGCAGCTACCAGGGCAACGTCAACTGGTCGGCGGCGTGGAATCAGGGTTCCAGGTTCGCCTACACCAAGGCCACCGAGGCGACGAGTTACAAGAACCCCTACTACAGCCAGCAGTACACGGGTTCGGCAAGCGCTGGCATGGTCCGCGGCGCCTACCACTTCGCCATTCCAAGCATCTCCTCGGGAGCCGCGCAGGCCAACTACTTCATTAACAACGGTGGCGGTTGGTCGGCCGACGGCAAGACCCTTCCCCCGCTGCTCGACGTCGAGTACAACCCCTATTCCTCGCTCGGCAACTCCTGCTACAACATGAGCACCACCGCGATGGTCAACTGGATCCGGGACTTCTCGAACACCATGCTGGACCGCACCGGTCGCGTACCCATGATCTACACCACCACCGACTGGTGGAACCGCTGCACCGGGAATTCCACCGCCTTCACGGACCATCCACTGCACATCGCCTCCTACAACAATGTGGGCGCGGGCACCCTCCCCTCTGGCTGGAACAAGTACAGCCTCTGGCAGTACACCAGCGAAGGTCCAGTGGTCGGCGACTGGAACGTCTGGAACGGCAGCGCCTCGGCCCTTGCGAGCTTCGCCCGCAACTCGACACCGTCGGCACCGGCCGCACCCCAGCGCCCCGCAGGCCCTTCGATCCGTTCCTCGGCCGATATCATCGCCATCGACCGATACGGCAAACTGTTCAACTACCCGGGCACCGGACGAGGCGATGTCTCATCGAAGATTCAGATCGGGCACGGTTGGTCGAACACCCGGTCCATTCACACCGTGGATTGGAACGGCGACGGCGTCATCGACATCCTCGCCCAGTGGACCAACGGCCGTCTGACCGTCTACCCTGGCCGAACCACCGGCGGCTTCTACTCGCCGCAGGTCCTCGCGACGTCCGGGTGGGGCGGAATGAAGGTGACAGTCGGCCCATGGCTGCGGGGCTCGCGGCCCACCATCATCGGCACTCGCTCGGACGGAAGCCTGCACTACTGGCCCCAGAACAGCAACGGCACCCTGATGTCCCCCCGCCAGATCGGCCACGGATTCGGCAGCATGTCGGTTGTCATGACCGACTTCGACGGCGACGGTCGTCAGGATCTTCTCGCCCGCAACACCGCGTCCAAGCTGGCGTTGTACCGCGGTGCAGGGACCGGCGGATTCCAGTATGAGAAAAGGCGCCTGGTTGGCACCGGCTGGCACACCACCCACACCATGGACAGTGTCTCAGGCTTCGCCGGTGCGGGGAGCAGAGGCATCATCGCGAAACGCCATGACGGCACCCTGCACTATTACCCGATCAACTCCGGTGGGGTCTGGGGCTCCTGGGCCCAGTTCGGCCACGGCTGGTCCTCTCTCACCCTCGCTGGCACCCGGCTGCAGTAGCCGGTAGACCCTGCACCAACAGATCAGGCTCCGTCCCCTTCAGCTGGAAGGGAACGGAGCCTGATCTGTTGGGGGCCGCGTAGCGGTCAGACAGCGGGAGTGCTAGGCGACGCCTGCCAGTTTCTTGACAGCAGCGATCCATGGTGCGGCAACGTTCTCGGCGCTGAGGGTTCGCGCGGCCTGGTGTGACGCCTGCTTCATCTCGGCGACCTGCTCGGGGGTCAGGCCAATGAGCACCTGCGCTGCTGACTCGGCGTCGAAATCCTTCGACACCACACCGAACCCGTGCTCCTCAACCACACGCTTCATCTCCGGTGATGGGCCAATGAGGACGGCGAGCCGCGCCTGGACGAACTCGAACAGCTTGTTCGGGAGCGCATGCAGCATGTTGAAGTTTGCTGGCGGGCAGAGGTAGAACCCGATGTCGTAGCCGTGCAGGAGACCGACGATTTCCTCGAACTTCACCGGTGGCAGCATCCTGATAACCCCGCCTGGCACTGCTGCCGCTTTCACAGCCAGTTCGTCGATGTAATCCTGTTCGCCGGGAACCAGGACGACGTCGAAGGTGACGCTGCCGGGCTTCAACTCGTTGGCGCGGGCGACGGCGTCCATCATGATCTCGATTTTTCTACCACGGCCAGCAGCCCCGGCGTGAATCAACCGCAGGGGCGAGTGGACCGGTGACGGGCTGTACCGATCGTCATAGTAGGAGGCATTCGGCACGACGGCGGGCTCAGGAATGCGGTAGACCGACGCATATTCCTCAGCGATGCCCTTCGCGACAGTCGAAACGGAGTCAGCCTCGGTCACGTACTTGCGGCATGCCCAGTCCATCAGTGGGCCGACCAGGAGTTTCCACTGCAGCTTGTCCTCGCCCTGGCGTGGCGCATACTCGTGCAGGTCTGCGTGGATACCCTTGCGCGGCCGCAGGGCAACAGCGGCGGGGACGGCCAGTGCGTCGTTGGCGACGATCACGTCAACGCTGCCAGCCGGAATGTTTTTCAGGACGTGCTTGACACGGTTGGAGTCGAAGTACAGCCGTTCGTGGAACCGCGCCCCCAGGAGTATAGCCACCTTCTTGAAGTCCGGCCGCCACGGCTTGAACTCGACCGGAATCTCGATGTGCTCGACCACCCCTTCCGGAGCGGCTCCGTACCCGCACGAAAGGACGTCAGCGAACTCGCTAAAGAACTGGATCTGCCGCAGAACCCGGGGGTCCCGGTGGATGGGCGAGAAAGAGAGCACAAGAATGCGCGGACGAGCTCCGGGAAGGTTTCCCTCGGTCATGGTTTTACTCCAGAGTTGGTTGATTGAAGGAAAATGGGAAGGACAGGCTAGGTGAGCCCGGCCAGGGCAGCCTGCTCGGCGAAGTCAGGCATCTGGGCGATGACCTCGGCGAAGGTTCCCTGAGCGGCCAGCTTGCCGTCGGCGAAGAAAAAGACCACATCGCTGTCCCTGATGGTTGACAACCGGTGCGCGACGGTGATTGTGGTGACACTCCCAGTCAGGTTGCGGACGGCCTGGGTGACCGCCGCCTCTGTGGCGGTGTCGAGTGCACTGGTGGCCTCGTCCATGACCAGCACCGCCGGATCCGCGTAGAGTCCGCGGGCGATACCGAGCCGCTGCCGCTGCCCACCGGACAGCGCCATTCCCCGTTCACCCACGGCGCCGAGGATGCCGTCAGGGCGCTTTTGAACTGTCTCAAGCATCTGGGCCCGATCCAATGCACGGCGAACCCGATCTTCATCCACCTGCTCGGGATCCCAGGTCAGGGCGACGTTCTGGGCAATCGAGGCATCGAAGAGGGATACTTCCTGGGGCACGTAGCCCACGCGGGATCGCCAGGAGTGGAGCACAGCGCGCATTGGCACTCCCCCCACCAGCACCTGGCCCGAGCTGGGCAACAAGAGGCCCAACAGCAGATCGATCAGCGTTGATTTGCCCGCGCCCGACGATCCGACCACTGCGACCCGGGACCCCGAAGGGATGGTCATGGTGACGCCACTCAGGGCCGGCGCCTCAGCACCGGGGTAGGTGAAGGACACGTCCTTGAGCACCACATCGGGGACGCCCTGGGGAAGCTCCGACTGGTCAGGCTCCTCTTGGTCCTTAGCGCTGGCCTCGGACTCCTTGATATCGGCGAGAACCTGCTCAGCAAACGGCGAGTTTGAATGCACCATTGACAGGATGGCCTGGAACCGGGTCAGGGACGGGATGATCCTGAACCCGGCAACACCGAAGAGAGCGACGGCGGCGAGTGCGTTGGTCACCGGGTCGACGCCGGACGGGCTGGTGAGCAGCCCTACCCCACCGACCAACATGAAGCCGCCAATCAGGCCGGCTTCCAACACGAACCGTGGCACTTGGCCCAGGAAAATCGCCAGTGCCCTCGCCTTGGATGAATGGATGCGGTTATTGTGGACTGCCTTCTCAACATCTGGGGAGGCTCCGCGCAGGGTGACTTCCTTCAACGCGCCAACCGCTTCAGTCAGCAGGCGCACGGTCCTGAATGAGAACTGGCGGTTGCGCCTCCCATTGGCGACGGCCCGCTTGGAGATGCCGCGGGAGAGCAGGAGCGCGATCAAGCCAAGGTAGATGATTGCGGTGACAGCTGTGATCCAGTTGCTGACGAACAGGACGCTCACGACGGCAATCACCGACACGATCTCGCCGGCGAGGCCCATCGAGGGCATGAGCACACCTGAAACCGTCAAGGACACACCGGAGTCGACCGAGCGGACCAGTTCCGCCGAGTTGCGTTTGAGGCGGTCCACCCAGGGTGCACGCATGTAGGCGCTCAGCAACCGGTCGCCGATGGCTACCTCGTGGGAGGCGAACCGGGAGGTAGCGTAGCGCAGGAGCAGGATGTTCAGCCCGCTTTTGATGATCACGAGTGTGCAGAAAACCGCGAGCACGGTGATGTAGTGGCTGACCTCGTCAATCCGACCGAACGGTCCAAGGTTCACCGTGCTGCCGGTGATGATGCTCGACATGACAATGGCCAGCAGGCCAAGAGCCACCACGTCAATAAGGGAAAGCAGCGAGGAAAGGATGGCGTAGCGCAGGAGGAAACGGCGGGCGCTCGGAGGAAGGACCGCCAGAAGCTGGCGGTTAATGCTAATAAGTGATTTCATGGCTCCCGCAAGATTAGCTTAGTTGGGTCCGCGGAGGATCGTCTGAAGGGGCTCCGGGCAGTCCCGGCGTGCCGGTATCCGCCTCCCACACGCGGGGCGTTTCGTCGAGCGCGACCCGTCGAGCCAGCCTCGTCAGGGACTCTTCCATGTGGCGATGCCGCTGGGCGGAAGAGGCCATGAAGACCATGAAGCTGACAATGAACCCGTAGAGGACTAGGTCGGTGCCCCGCCCGATGCCGAACGCGTTCGCCAGCCCGGTCAGCAATTCCGGCAGGAAAATGGACAGAACAGCGATCAGCGCGAAGGTTAGCAGGAGGATCCGGCGGATAGCGAGGTGGCTGGCGTTGGCGCCGCCGCGCATCAGCACCAGTGAGCCGAGGATCACAGCAAGGACTAAGACAATCTGAACAATAAAGAGCATTGGGTTCACCTGAAGAAGAGATCGGCAAGTATGTTGACACCGTTGAGTAAGGACTGGCCTTTGGCTTTGGAATAGTCCGTATAAATGATCTCAACTGGATGTTCTGCCAGCCGTGGCTTGATTTCAGCCAGCTGGTGGATGAGTTCGGAGGCGTGGGCCATCCGGTTTTGTTTCAGGTGGATCCTGCGGGCCACTTCGGCATTGATCACACGGAGACCGTTATGGGCGTCGGTGAGCTCAAGGCCCGTTGACATCCTCGACTGGAACGCCACTGTGCGCAACACCAGCCGTTTGAGCGGCGAGATCTTGGTGCGGCCGTCCAGGAACCGTGATCCAAGTACTACTTCGAGCTCCCCCGAGTGGACCCTGGCGAGCATTTCCTGCGCGTCCTGCACCCGGTGCTGGTTATCGGCGTCGAACGTGATGACCGCGTCGAGTGCGGGATCCTGCAACGCGTACTCAAGGCCGGTCTGGAGGGCGGCGCCCTGACCCAGGTTGAAGGGGTGGCGGACGACGACGGCGCCCGCCGCCGCTGCGGCTTCAGGTGACCCATCAGTGCTGCCATCATCGATGCAGACAACGTGGGGAAAATATGGGAGGAGTCCTTTGATAACGCCACCTACAACGGTGGCTTCGTTATACATTGGTATGACGACCCAGGAGCGACTCACAGAGGTAAGTATTCCATACCTTCCTTAGCCAGATCCTCAGCCTCACCGGCGAGGGTACGCCGCCTTCCGGGGCAGCTAACCAAGGTCGAACCGTTAGGCTTGCGGTCATGACCCTCCGTATCCTCTGCATCTCTTTCTCGGACATCAACGCTGATTCCAGGGTTCTGCGGCAGGTTCAGACGCTTGCGGCGTCCGGTTCCGTAACAACGGTCAGCTACGGCTCGGCGCCCCCCGGGTCGACGACTCATCTAGAGGTCGACTCGGCACTTCCGTCCCTGCCACAGACCATCCCGGGAGTACTTGGACTCGCCCTGCGACGTTTCACCGCGGCCGGCTTACAGGCGCCAGCAGTTCAGCAAGCCCGCGATCTAATCGGCAATCTGCAGTTCGATCTGGTGGTCGCAAACGAGGCGCGCGCCTTGCCGCTGGCCCACCTTGTTGCAGGCGGCGCGCCGGTCCTCGGGGACATGCATGAGTGGGCACCAGAGGAGAGATCCCACGTGCTTTCCTGGAAGCTTCTGGTGAAGCCCTACATGACGTGGGTGTGCCGGACGTATCTGCCGCGCTCAGCCGGGGTGATTACCGTCAACGACTCGATCGCCCGCCTCTACCGTGAACGGTTCGGATGCGACGTCGAGGTGGTGCGCAACTCCGGTCCTCTGCGTCACCTGGAACCGTCGGAAATGGTGCCCGGCAAAATCCGCCTGGTCCACAGCGGAGCAGCGGTGCCCGGCCGGAACCTCGAGGCGATGATCGAGGCAGTCAAAGCCCTTGATGACCGGTTCAGCCTTGACCTTTACCTGGTGAAGGCTCGCGACGGCGGAAAATATTGGGAGACGCTTCGCGCGGCCGCCGGAACTCAGGACCGGATCATTTTTCACGATGCTGTTGCTCCGGACGCCCTACCTGCCACCCTCAACGGGTACGACGTCGGGGTGTTCAGCCTGCCACCCCGAACCACCAACCACGCTTTCATGCTCCCCAACAAATTCTTCGACTTTGTCCAGGCGCGCCTCGCCATCGTTTTCAGCCCATCACCGGAGACGTCTAAACTAATCGAGGACCATCAGCTCGGGGCAGTAACGCAGGGCTTCACGGCCGAAGACTTGACCCGGACCTTGTCCGCGCTCACAGAGCGGGAAGTCAACCAGTACAAGCGGAACGCCCACTCTGCGGCTCCGGAGTTGAGCAGCGCAACAGACGAAGCAGTGATTCGGGCCATGGTGCAGCGGCTTACAGCCTCGCGGCCCCAGGCGCGATGACCCAGGAAAAGGTGAAGTACCGATGAGTTGGTGGCAGGCAGCCCCGATCATCCTGATGACTCTCGTCATCCTGATGGTGCCAGGGTTCCTGGTGGCGAGGGCCTGCGGTGCCCGCGGGTTCACCTCGGTGGCTCTCGCGGCCCCCATCTCCGTGTCCCTGGCATCGGTCGGCGCAATCCTCGCTCCCTTCCTTTCCATCACTTGGTCACCGGCCGTGCTGATCGGTATGACAGTTCTGACCGCCGGTGGCGGTCTCCTGACCCGGTTCCTCTGGCAGCGTTCCCGCGGTGAGTCGTTAATGGTCATTTATCGGCCAACCCGCCCCGGAGTGATCACCGGCGCCCTGTGCTCTGTGGCCGTCCTCGTTCCCGCAGTCATCATTGGGGTGCGCTTCACCCAGATGTTCATTGCCCCGGAAAACATCTCGCAGTCCTATGACAACATTTTCCATCTGAACGCACTTCGGTACATTCTTGATACGGGGTCGGGATCCTCCCTAACACTCGGCAACCTCACCAATGGGGGCACTGGGCTTAGTTTTTACCCCGCGGCATGGCATAACCTGATCTCCCTGGTGGCCCTGACTACGGGCGCGTCGATTGCTGTGGCAGTAAATGCAGCAAATATCGCCATCGGCGCCGTTGTCTGGCCTCTGTCAGCCCTGTTCATGGTGACCCGGATCGCCGGCATGAAGCCCCTCCCGATCTTGCTCACCGGCGCCCTGGCAGCGGCTTACCCTACGTTCCCTTACCTGATGGTGGATTTCGGCGTTCTCTACCCCTATTTGCTGTCTATCGCCCTTCTTCCGGTGGGAATAGGGCTCGCCGGCATGATGCTGGGGGCAGTCCAGGACCCGTTGAACGGCCGATTACTTGCCGGAATGGGCCTCCTCGCAGTCTTGCCGGCTATTGCTCTCGCTCACCCGAGCACCATGATCGCTCTCTTCCTATTCGTCGTACCTCTCGCCGCCCTGGTGCTGTGGCGCACTACCCGGCAGCTGGTCCGCCAGGGTGCACCGTGGTATCGGCACATCGCACCCCCCGCACTGTTTATCGCCTATCTGGGGTTCACCTACTATTTCTGGATATCCTTCCGCCCGTCACTGCAGAATTCCCTCTGGGCGCCGTTCCTGAGCACCACTCACGCCGTCGGCGAAGCTCTCGCCATTGCGCCGATGCGCGGTGAAATCAACTGGATCATGCTCGTACTGACCCTGGTGGGGCTAGCGGCCACCATTAACGCCCGGAAGTACTGGTGGGTGCTCGGGATCTATGTCACCAGCGCCCTGCTGTATGTCAACGTGTCCAGCGTCGAACAAGGCGAACTCCGTCATTTCTTCACCGGTCTCTGGTACAACGACAGCAACCGACTGGCTGCCCTTCTGCCGGTAGCTGCTATCCCCCTCGCAGTGTTGGGCGGGGCTGCCATTCTTTCAGCGTTCGTTCGCCGGACGACCAACTGGCGGATCCAACAGCTGGCCAGTTGGGCGATCATCATCATCGGGTGCACCGCGATCGGGTTCCTCGGCCAGGGACAGGCAGTTGAGAATGCCCAGGCCAAGGCCCGCGGGGAGTACGTCCTGGACCGCACCTCGGAACTGATCACCAGCGATGAACTCGCACTCATCGAACGGCTGCACCAGTCAGTTCCCGAGGACGCCCTCGTGGTTGGAAACCCCTGGACCGGGGCTTCTCTGGCGTACGCCCTGGGTGACCGGAACGTGCTTCTTACCCACGCGTCGAGCCGAGCTACAGGAGATGCGGAACTGCTTATGAACCGGTTGGATGAGGCAGCCACTTCTCCGGAGGTGTGTCCGGCCGTTCAAGAGCTGGGGGCGTTCTATGCCTTGGACTTCGGCGATGACGAGCTGCACGATGGATCGCACCCCTACCCAGGCTTGGACAACCTCGCCAATGCCCCGGGGGTAGAACTAATCGACCGCGAGGGACCAGCAAGGCTCTACGAAATCACCGCCTGCCGCTAGGACATCCGGCTCAGTTGCGCATCCTCGACACCACATCAGCAACGGGCGCATCCATCACGATTCGTCCATGTTCAAGCAGCACTCCCCGCTCGCAGACCTGCGCCACCAGATCCAAGTCATGGCTGACGACAACCAGTGTTTTGCCTGCCTCAGCGAGCTCCATAATCTTCGCAATACACTTCTTCTGGAATGGCTCATCCCCGACCGCCAGAATTTCGTCGACAAGGAAGACTTCAGGATTGGTGTGCACTGCGACAGAGAAGGCAAGGCGAAGGTACATGCCCGAGGAGTAAAACTTCACCTCGGTGTCGATGAACTGACCAATTTCCGAAAAGTCGACTATCAAGTCGAAGAGGTCGTCGATCTGCTCCTCGGTCATTCCGAGGATAGCGCCGTTGAGGTAAACGTTGTCACGGCCGCTGAGATCGGGGTGGAATCCGGCGCCGACCTCGATCAGCCCTGCTACCCGGCCTCTGGTCCGCACCGTGCCGCTGTCCGGGAGCATGACCCCAGAGATGTGCTTCAGCAGCGTCGATTTGCCTGAGCCGTTAAGCCCCAACAGGGCGACAGACTCGCCCTGGCGCACCTCGAGCGAAACGTCGTCGAGGGCGTGAAACTTCTGGGACAGGTCGCCCTTCCGTCCCTTGACCAGCCAGACGAACGCCTCCTTGATGGAGCGGGTGTGCCGCAACACGAACTGTTTGGAAATGCCACGTACTTCAATTGCAGTCGTCATTGTCACAACTCCTGGGCGAAGCGGCCCTCAAGCCGCCGGAAGGTCCATTGGCCGAAAATGGTCACCAGAAGGGCAGTCCCCAGTCCGATCGGGAGCCACATGTCGAGCAGGTTCGGCGGTGCAGCAATCAACGGATCGGTGATCTCTGATGTAGTGGGAAGCCAGAAGGCAAAGTGAAACAGTTCAACTGCGATCGTCAACGGATTAGCCTGATAGATCACCAGCAGCACCGACGCTGTTCCTGCCGAGAATGCCGTTGCCAGGCCATCCCGGACCATGGTCCAGGTGTAGAGCACTGGTGAAGCCCAGGTGGCGATCATCAGGAGCATATCGACGAAGTTCTCGCTGTCCCTGAAGTACACATTGGCGGCACCGAAAAACAACCCCAGACCCGTGGCCAGCAACGCGACAATTGCGAACCCTACCACCGCGGCAAAAATCTGGAAGAAGCCCGGGGTCCAACCAGCGAACAGGCAGGCCACCAGCAGCACCAGCAGTTGCGGAAGGAAATGCACCGCCGACACCCACACCGACGCAACCGGGAACAGTTCGCGGGGAAGGTAGATCTTCTTGATCAATCCGCCGTTGCCCACCACTGACCGGGAGGCGTTACCGAGCGCCTCATTGAAGAAGTTGATCAGCACGATGCCCGAAAACAGGTAAATGGCATAATTCTCGGTGTTGCGGTTCATCCCAAGGAAAACCCCTAGCGCAAACCAGAACACCAGGAACTGCACTCCTGGCTTGACGTACGACCAGAGGATCCCCAATACGGAGCCGCGGTATCTGACCTTCAGTTCCTTGGCGACCAGAAGCTTCAGAAGGAAGCGGGACCGCAGGACGTCGCGGAGACCAGCACCCAGACCGGGCGTGGTGAGTTCGCTGGTGCTCAACCGCTATCCGCTCTTCTCGGAGTTTTCTTCGAAGGTCTTTTTCCAGGCCTCGAAGGATGTGATCTCCTCGGCAGCTGCCTTGTACCTGGCGCTTAACTGGGGCCAGCTCCGAAGGATCTCCGCGTTCAGCCGACCCGCTTCAGTGAGCATGGCCCGTAGCTTTTTGGGATCCCTCTGGTACCAGGACGCTCCACTGCCTTCGGCGTTTGAGACAACGGCGCTGTCGTACTGCGACATCCGCCACCACTTGTTGTCCTGGTGCGCCACGAAAGCCTGTGGCCGCTCCCGGCTTGAGTCCTGCACCGGCTTACTTAGTTGGCGGACGATCGTCTTCGCGGCCCAGGGCACCAGCGTGGCGTAGGACGGTGCACGGAAGCCTTGTCCCTGCCTCGGTGGCTTGTCCATCCGCGCGCCCGGGAAGGCATCGGGGTCAGTTTTGAACTGGGAATCGGGGAAGTCTTTGGACATCCCCCGGATGTCAGTGAGCTTCGTCGGCAGCACCTCGTGGAGCTGCTCCGGTCCCTTCAGGATGTCCTGGAGAGCCATGATCCTGCCTCGCGCCGTGTAGTACTGCATGGAGATCAGGTGCTTGATGTCCATGTACCCGGATTCGCGTACCACGCGTCCGCCATGCTCATACGGGCTGTGGATTAGCGCGGCGATCATCCGGTTGCGGGTGTGGAAGTAGGCCTGCCAGCCCACCAGGTCATCCTTGTCGATCCATGACACATGCCACACCGCTGAACCAGGCATGGACACCGTCGGGTAACCGGCGGCCTTGGCACGCAGGCCGTACTCGGCGTCGTCCCACTTGATGAACACTGGCAGCGAGAGGCCAATGTCGCGGATGACTGTTGTCGGGATCAGGCACATCCACCAGCCGTTGTAGTCCACATCGACCCGACGATGGAGCCAGGGCGTATGACGGAGGTTGGAGCGAACAAAGTCATGACCCAGAACCTGCCCTTCCACTGGCTGGTCCGGCTGGAACCGCCACGGGTTCACCGTCTCACCAAAAGTGTGGAGAACGGTTCGGTTGTAGAGGTCGAACATGTGCCCGCCGACGATGGTCGGGGTTTTGCAATGATCGGCAAACGTCAGCAACCGAGCAATGCTTTCAGGCTCAATGACAACGTCGTCGTCAAGCAGCAGGGCGTAATCGCTACCGTTCTCCACCGCCTCGTACATGCCACGGGCAAAACCGCCTGAGCCGCCCAGGTTGGCCTGGTTAATGATCCGCAGTTTCCCCCGGAGGGCTGCCTCCACCTCGGCGAAACCAGGCTGATCTGCAACCTTCTGGGTCCCCTGGTCGACTACCAGGATTTCCTTGAGGGGTGCCAACGACTCGGGGTGGTCTGCCAGGATCGAGAGGTTATTGAGACAGAAGTCAGGTTTGTTCAGCGTGGTGATCTCAAGTGTGATCGAGCCCTGGGTTCCGACTGAATGCGGTGCCTGCCACTCGGCTTCGTCCAGGACCAAACTGCCGGACCCGGCCACGAGGTCAAACCAGTACCATCCTCCGTCTCCGAAGGGGGCAAGGGACAGCTCGAATGTCGTCACTGATGTGTCGGTGACCCGCTTGGTTTCCACGTGCTGGAGGGAACCACGCGCGTTGGATTTGTAGACGCTGATTCCGCCATCGCCGGTAGTGGCGACGCTGAGTCGTACCGACTGGACTGTGGTCCAGCGCCGCCAGTAGCTGGCGGGGAAGGCGTTGAAGTAAGTGCCGAAAGAGACACGCTCCCCGGACCTCACCAGTGTTGAGCGGCGGGACTTGAAGTCCTCGGCGTGAATTTCCTTCGCATCGCCGCTGCGCGCCGATCCGCCGCCCTGGGGCGACACGCTGCCGTCCATGGTGTTGAGCTGCACGCTGAGCGCACTTCCCGTATCCATGTAGAGCGAAGCGGTATCCAGGTCACTCTGGTTGGGCAGGACGACGCGCTGCAGGGTTTGCCAGCGGGGTTCCCCGGCTTCGTCGGTGGTTGTGATGACGGCATCGCTCATGCGTCTACCCCTCCGCTTTCGAGCTTGGTACCGCCCGTGAAGTGCGGCTTGAGTTTGTTGTCGTACATGGACAGCGCTGAGCCGATTGCCATGTGCATGTCAAGGTACTTGTAGGTGCCCAGCCGGCCACCGAACAGCACCGATTTCTCACCCTTGGCGAGGTCGCGGTATGCGCTCAGCTTGGCGCGGTCATCGCTGGTGTTCACTGGGTAGTACGGCTCGTCGTCTTTCTGCGCAAACCGGGAGAACTCGCGCATGATGACAGTCGCGTCCTTGGTGTAGTCCCGCTCGGGGTGGAAATGGCGGAACTCATGGATCCGGGTGTAGGCGATGTCTTCATCCGGGTAGTTCATCACTGAGCAGCCCTGGAAGTCTTCGATCGGGAGAACTTCTTCTTCCAAGTCGATGGTTCGCCACGACAGGTCGCCTTCGGCGTAGTCGAAATAGCGGTCGACCGGCCCGGTATAGATCACTGGAACCTGGCCCAGGGTGGCTGCCCGGGAGAACTCGTGATTGTCATCGAAGAAGTCGGTGTTGAGCTGCACCTGAATGTTGGGATGGTCTGCCATCCGTTCGATCCAGGCCGTGTACCCGTCTACGGGCAGGCCCTCGTACTTGTCGTTGAAGTACCGGTTGTCGTAGGTGTAGCGGACCGGGAGCCGGGAGATGATCTCGGCGGGCAGGTCCCGGGGATCGGTCTGCCATTGTTTGCCTGTGTAGTGCTTGATGAACGCCTCGTAAAGCGGACGACCAATGAGCTGGATGCCCTTGTCGTTAAGGTTCTGCGGGTCGGTCCCCGCCAGTTCCCCAGCCTGCTCCTGAATCAATGCCCTCGCTTCGGCTGGCCCGTATGAAGACCTGAAGAATTGGTTGATCGTGCCCAGGTTAATGGGCATTGGGTAGACCTCGCCCTGATGGCTCGAGTACACCTTGTGGACATAGTTGGTGAACTCGGTGAACCGGCTCACGTAGTCCCAGACCCGCTCGTTGGAGGTGTGAAAAAGGTGTGCACCGTAACGGTGGACCTCAATACCCGTTTGCGCTTCCTTCTCGCTGTAGGCGTTACCGCCAATATGGTGGCGACGGTCAATGACCGCTACCTTCAGGCCGAGCTCGGTGGCCGCCCGTTCAGCAATGGTCAGGCCGAAAAAGCCCGACCCTACGACAACGAGGTCAACGTTCACAAACACTCCTGAATTGTTGGGGGCAGCGCCGGCTACTCAGCGCTCTGCCTGCACAAGATTACCGGAGAATCAGGTTGCGCCTTGTATTTGGGCCACTGGGCAACGGCTAAAGTGGAACCCATGCGTATCCTTAGCGTCGTTGGCGCACGCCCACAGTTCGTCAAGCTCGCCCCCATTGCCGCAGCAATGAAAGGCCGGGTTGAGCACATCATCGTTCATACTGGCCAGCACTACGACTCCCTGATGTCGGATGTGTTTTTTCAGGACCTGGCCATTCCCGCACCCGACTACAACCTGGGTGTGGGTTCGGGCAAGCATGGCAAACAAACCGGAGCGATGCTCGCCGGGCTTGAGGAGATTTTCGAGCAGGAACGCCCTGACATGGTGCTTGTCTATGGAGACACCAACTCAACTCTCGCAGCAGCCCTCGCGGCTGTGAAGCTGCACATTCCGGTGGCACATCTTGAGGCGGGTCTCCGCTCGTTTAACCGCCGGATGCCGGAGGAACACAACCGGGTGCTGACTGACCACGCCTCCGACCTCCTGCTGGCTCCCACCGAAACAGCTATGGCCCATCTTGCCACTGAGGGATTGGCATCGAAGAGCGTGCTCGTTGGCGATGTGATGACCGATGTCCTGTTCAAGACCCGTGATTCACTGGTTTCGCAGAACGAGCAGCTACCGACCGGGATGATCAGTGGCGGTTACTACGTGAGCACCATTCATCGCCCGGACAATACAGACGATCTTGGCCGACTCCAGCAGATTGTCACGTCCCTGTCTCAGCTCGACAAGCCGGTACTGCTGTTGGCTCACCCACGCCTGGTGGATCTCGCGGCGCGCCATGGCATCGAGCTGGAAACCGGATCCATCCGCGTGGGCCAGCCGCTAGCTTACCCCGGACTGATCAATGCGGTGATGAACAGTGCTGGCGTGATTACCGACTCGGGCGGCCTGCAGAAGGAAGCCTTCCTGCTGCGGGTGCCGTGCACAACAATCCGCCCCGAAACTGAATGGGTCGAAACGGTCGAGCTGGGCTGGAATGTCCTCGTGTCCGAGCATCTCGAAACTCTCGCCGACGTCGTCCAGCGCCCACAGCCTGAGCCGACCTCAGCAGTTCCTTACGGTACGGGAACTGCCGCGACAGCTGTGGTTGACGCGCTGACCGCCTAGTGGGTCCAGCCGAGCCCGGTCAGTCGCGGGCGGCGGCCTCGATGACAGCCGCGGCCTTCGCGCCCACGCCGGTCAACGAGTAGTTTTCCTCAACCCATTGTGAAATGCGCTGCCGTTCGGCGGGGTCCTGCGGCCAGGTTAGAGCCGCCCTCATCGCAGCAGCCACCTCAGCGGCATCCCATTCGACGCTCACGCCGAGTCCCTCGTCGGCGATGATGTCCTTCAGCGGTCCAACTCCCGCGTAGATGACCGGGGTACCGCAGCTTAAGCTGACTAGCGCCTTGGTGGCGAACGCGAAATCGTACCCTCGAGACGGTCTCACCGAAGCGAGCCCGGCAACGCTGCCCCTGAGCGCTGCCGACACCTGACCGCCGTCGACGTTCCCTCTGAATTCGATCGGCGCGGCAGCCGCCTGGGCACGCTCTCGGAGAGCATCACCTTCAACTCCCTGTCCCAGCATCACGAGCCGAACGTCAGGGAACTCCTTGGCGATCGCGATGAACCCATCAACGAAAACACCGGCGCCCTGGATCTCGGACATGGTTCCTGCGTAGACGAAGTACCTGCCCTTGTCAGTGCCGGTTGGTCCGTCGCTGGTGAACTGCTCCGTGTCGACGCCCGTCCCCACATTGATAATCCGGTCCGATGGGCCAATCAGGGAGGCAACTGCCGTAGAGACTCCCTCGGACACAGTGAGGATCCTTCGGGCCCCTGACAGGGTCCAGCGCTCAACGGCGCGGAGGACCCGCACCACTGCCGGCGACACGCCAATACCTTCCGCGGCTACCGAACTGACATCGGCGGCGAAGTAGACGAAAGGGCGCCGGCGTAGTGCGGCGGCAATTCTGACCACCACACCGGTGGTGGGCGGGGGCTCCACCACAATGAGGTCAAAGGCCGGTGCAGTAAGCAGTCGGAAGAACAGCGGAATGTCGAAGCTGGCGTACTGGACATAGCCGCGCACCGCCCCAGACTTATCACGCAGGACCGGCCACCGCCGGACGGTCGGGGAGGATTTTCGCGACCCGGGCGCTGACGTCGTCAGCACGGTTACTCGATGTCCCCGGCCTTCCAGTGCTTTGACCATTGCCGCCAGCCGAAAAGCGGCAGCACCCGTCTCCGGGGCATAGATACGCGTTGCGACAAGGACTCTAAGCGGCATACCTAGAGCTTTATCGTTGCGCCGGTGGTGGCCGATTCGATGATGGCCTCTGCTACACGGAGGGTGTTGAGTCCTTCGCGCATGGTGACGATGTTGTTGGAGGTGCCCAGCACGGCGTCCCTGAAGGCCTCGTGTTCGGATCTGAGGGGTTCGCGTTTGGTCAGGGCGAGGCGGGTGATGTTGCCTTCGGAGACTCCCCTGAAGTTGGAGACGGCTTCCCATTCGGTGTTGATGGTGCCGTTTTCGAAGAACGTCAGGTCGGCGGTGAGGGTATCAGCGACGAACGCTCCCTTTTCCCCCGTGACCACGGTGAGGCGTTCCTTCATCGGGGAGAGCCAGTTCACCAGGTGGGAGGTGATCACGCCGTTTTCCAGCTGGCACGACGCGGTGACCATGTCCTCGTGCGGGCGACCGGACCGGGTGCTGGTCAGCGCGGAGACTGATGCGAAGGGTGACTGCGCGAGCCAGGCGGTCAGATCAATGTCGTGGGTGCCGAGGTCCTTCACGACGCCGACATCGGCGATGCGGGACGGGAACGGGCCCTGACGGCGGGTGGCGATCTGGTAGACCTCCCCCAGGTCGCCGTTCTCAATCCTGGCCCGCAGTGACTGCAACGCAGGGTTGAACCGCTCGATGTGGCCGACCGCTCCGACCAGATTGCGCTCTTCAAACGCGTCCACGAGGCGTTGCCCGCCGTCGATGGTCGACGCGATGGGCTTCTCGACCATGGTGTGGATGCCCGCGGCCGCCAACGCCAACCCGACTTCCTCATGGAGACCAGTCGGGACCGCGCACACAGCCATGTCGATGCCCTGGTTGATGAGCTCTTCGACCGAGCCGCAGACCGGCAGGGACCCGGCGACACCGTGCGGGTCGCCGAACGCATCAGCGACAGCGACGAGTTCGAGGCCTTCAACTTCCCGGATCACCCGGGCGTGATGGCGTCCCATCATGCCGAGCCCGATCAAACCGACTTTCAGATCAACCATGCTCAGGCTCCTGCCGTGGTCAACGCGTTGACCGCTTCAACGATGCGTTCCAGGTCTTCCTGGTCCAGCGACGGGTGCACCGGCAGGGATAGCACTTCCTGAGCCGCGATCTCCGTGTTGGGCAGGTCCTCTTCACGCATGAAGGACGGCAGACGGTGGTTCGGGATCGGGTAATACACTCCCGAACCGATCTGGTAGTCCTCCTTCAACGCGGAGGCGAGCTTGTCCCGGGCAGCAGCGCCGCCATCGACCCGCACCGTGTACTGGTGGTAGACGTGCTCGGCTCCCGGAGCCACAACAGGGGTGCCGACCCCGGTGAGATTCGCATCCAGGAACGCGGCATTAGCTTTGCGCTGAGCCGTCCAACCCGTCACCTTGGTCAACTGGACCCGCCCGATTGCAGCATGCAGGTTGGTCATCCGGGCGTTGAAGCCCACCAGCTCGTTCTCATACTGGCGTTCCATCCCCTGGTTACGCAGCAACCTCAGGTTCCGTTCGATGGTCGCGTCGCCGGTGGACACCATGCCACCCTCACCCGAGGTCATGTTTTTCGTCGGATACAGCGAGAACATCGCGAAGTCCCCGAACGTGCCCACTTTCCGGCCGTCCAGGCCCGCACCATGAGCCTGCGCCGCGTCTTCGAACAAACCGATTGAATGCTTATCGGCCAGGTCCCGGAACTGAACGATATTTGCGGGGTGCCCGTACAGGTGCACCGGCATGATGCCCTTGGTGCGGTCGGTGATCAACGACTCCACGTGGGCAATGTCCAGGCAGTAATGATCTAGTTCAATATCGGCGAAGACCGGTGTCGCACCGGTCAGGGCCACCGAGTTGGCGGTCGCGGCGAATGTGAAGGACGGCACAATCACCTCATCCCCAGGGCCCACCCCCGCAGCCAACAATCCCAGGTGCAGCCCGGACGTCCCGGAATTCACTGCCACAGCCGCCCGACCGTCTAACAGGACGTCGGAGAACTCGGTCTCGAAGGACGCCACCTCGGCGCCCTGCGCGAGCATCCCTGAAAGCAGTACGGCATCCACCGCTGCCCGCTCGTCGTCCCCTACAATCGGCTTCGCTGCCGGAATGAACCCTTTACTCATGCCTCTACCCCTACTGGTTTCAGTATTGAACTCGCTGTTGAACCCGCTGCTGTTGAACCCACTGCTGCTGTGGTTTCTTCGTACTTTTCTCCGGTGGCCGGGCACACCCAGGTACCCGCCTCGTTGCGCAGCGGGTGGCCGGCCTTACCGACCCAGCCAACCCGTTTCGCCGGGACCCCCACCATCAGGGCATATGCCGGAACATCCTTGGTCACGACGGCGCCTGCGGCCACAGTGGCCCACTCACCGATCGTCACCGGTGCCACACAGACGGCGCGGGCGCCAATCGACGCGCCGTCGCCGATGGTGACGCCGACCGGTGTCCAGTCGTGGGCGCTCTTGAGTTCACCATCCGGTGACACCGACCGCGGATATGTGTCATTGGTCAGCACCACCGCCGGGCCGATGAACACCCCATGACCCAACGACGCCGGCTCGTAGACGAGCGCGTAGTTCTGGATTTTCGAATTCGCGCCAACCTGGACACCGGTTCCGATATACGCGCCCCGGCCCACGATGCAGTTCTCCCCCAGGACCGCGTCCTCACGTACCTGCGCCAGGTGCCACACCTTGGTGCCCTCACCCAGGGTGGCCTGGGCGGACACATCAGCGCCGTCAGCTATGAAACTCATCGAGTCCTTCTTCCGTTATGAAGCGCGTGTCGCAAAGGATCAGGCCTTGCCGATGACCCGGTACAGCACACCGTCCCAGTGCTCAGCCGAACTCACCCGACGCCCATCAATGAATGCCTTCACCCCAGGAAGATCAGCCGGGCCCAACGACGCATACGACTTGTGGTTGGCCTGCACCACGGCGGCATCGATCGGCTCACCCAGGTGGTACGCCTCGAAACCCAGACGCTGAAGTTCCTCATCCGTGTACATCGGATCATGCACCAACGCGGTAGCTCCACGGGCCTTGAGCGCATCAACGGCAGCGAACACCCCGGAAAACGCTGTCTCCTTCACTTCACCGCGGTACGCGGCGCCAAGCACCACCACCCGTGCACCCTGAAGGTCGCCATACGCGCCCTCCAGAAGCCCAATCGTGTAATCCGGCATACCAGCATTAGCCTCACGCGCGGCACGGACCACCGTCGCGTCAGGGTCATTCCACAGATACAACCGCGGATACACCGGAATGCAGTGACCGCCCACCGCGATACCTGGCTGATGGATGTGGCTATACGGCTGCGAGTTCGACGCATCGATCACCTGATAAATATCAATCCCGGTCGTCGCCGCGAACCGGGCAAACTGATTGGCCAACCCGATATTCACATCCCGGTACGTGGTCTCAGCCAGCTTCGACAGCTCCGACGCTTCAGCGGAACCCAAATCCCAGACGCCATTCCCCCGAGGCAGATCGGGACGGTCATCAAAGTCAAGGACAGCCTCATAAAACTCAACAGCCGTCGCCGCGCCGGCCGGGGACAACCCACCCACCAGCTTCGGGTACTTCCTCAAATCCTCGAACACCCGACCAGTCAGCACCCGCTCTGGGGAGAACACCAAATGGAAATCCACGCCCTCGACCAAACCTGAACCAGCCTCAAGCATCGGCTTCCACCGCGTCCGGGTCGTACCCACCGGAAGAGTCGTCTCAAACGACACCAACGTGCCAGGCGTCAAATGCTTCGCCAGCTCATTCGTCGCCGCATCCATCCAACCGAAATCAGGCTTCGCATCCTCATCAACGAACAACGGGACCACCAACACCACAGCATCAGCACCAGGCACCGCATCCGCGTAATCAGTGGTAGCCCGCAACTTCCCCGCCGGAACCAGCTCCGAAAGCTTCTCCTGCAAATGGGCTTCGCCCGGGAACGGCTCAACCGCCTGGTTCACCAACCCAACTACCTGAGCGTTCACATCCACGCCGACCACCTCGTGGCCCTTGGACGCGAACTGCACGGCGAGCGGAAGCCCGATTTTCCCAAGCGCAATAACAGCAATCTTCACGAAACAATGACCTTCTCTAGTGGCAGGTAAAGAACATGTCCAGCCGGACCCAGTAGTCAAGCCTATAGGCACACAGGGAAAAACGCCTGATCTGCGTTTGTCCACTTTTCGCCTCGTCAGGCCGCCCGGCCTGCCCTGGGCCGATAGCGTCGGTGACAGAAATCGTTGGATTCCGCCGAAGGTCCGGGCCTATGCTGCTTCACCTCACACTGGTTTGGGCGCCCTGCCCTTCGGCGCCACCACAGGGCAGGACGATTGAGCTGGTCGTTGACACCTCGCTGATTAGGTCGACCCTGGCGCTCCGAGATGCTCTGTTCGCTGGGTACAAAACTGGTGCGTGCACCGTCGCGGGTCAGTCGCTGGAGGATCTGAGTCTCGGCGTGGCACCCCTGGTGACTGGGGCGGTGGTCGTGGCAGGCGGCACGGTCCCCTGCCCGGACCGGCCCCGGGGCGGAACATTACCGCCACACCTGGTCTTTGTCGTTTGTTCCGGGCCGGATGCTGGCCAGCTGGTAGGACTCACCCGCGGTACGTACTCGGTCGGACGCTCGGGAACTGACATTGTCCTTGACGATCCTGAAGTGTCGCGGGTCCACGCGCTGCTGACCGTCGAACGGAATCGTGTCCTGCTGCGGGACGTCTCCTCAGGCAATGGGACCTGGGTTGATGATTCGCTGGTAAGTGAAGCTACTGTCTCGGTCACATCCAGGATCAGACTAGGGGGTAGCCGTTGCCGTCTCTCACTGGTAGATCAGCCCCCGCCGGGCGAGCCGGTTCCCCATCTTTCAGAGCCCCTCGAGGTAGCGCGCCCGAGCTCTGTCACCGCAAACCCGGCGATGGTGGCTGCCGCCCTCGTTCCGCTCGCTCTGGGAATCGGTTTAGCCCTGACCACCGGGATGTGGCTTTTTCTGGGCTTCAGCGTGTTGTCGGCCGGGGTCGGCTTGGCTCCGCTGGTGGCGCGCCGCCGTGCACGCCGTGGTTTCGCTGCCGCCCTAGCCCGGGCAGCCGAGGAGGACCGAGATCGACGGCGGGCCGTGTGCGACGTCGGCTGGCTGGCCTTACAGGCCGTCGCATCAACCTATCCCGATCAGGCAGTACGCCGCGGAATGGACGGAATCCCGGTTTTCGTCAGGATTGGGGAGGGGACCCAGCACGCGAACCTGGTGGTCAAGCCGGCAGGCGGATTTTGGGCTCCTCCGCTTTTGACTGATGTTCCGGTGGTTATTGAACTAGCTTCGAATGGAACAGTATTTCCTGTGCCGGAGATCAGCATTTCGGGGTCCGGACTCCACCTGCTGGGACTGGCTCGATCTCTGCTGCTTCAGCTAAGCCATTCGCCCGGTGCCGCGATCTGTGTTGGAACCGACGTTGAACTGCCGGTGGACGCACGCTTTCTTCCTGGGATTGTGCTGGCTGATACGGACACGGCGCTCGCCGAACTTTCCCGGGCCGAATTCCCGGTACCGGTGTTGTTGTTCGGATCGAGTGCCCTCTGGAATCCGCCGAGGGGACGGTTGGCTGCGATTTTCAGGTTTGGGGTCGGCCCTGGGGAGGAGTTACCCCCGGGGCCGGACCGGTCTGGGATGCGCATTGATCTTCGCGGCGGTCAAGCCGACCTGCTGGCCAAAGGATATCCGAGCAGTTTCCGCCCGGACCTGGTGGGTAACCGGTCGTTCGGCAGGCTTGCCCGCGCGCGGGCGATCCGGGGGTTCGCTGATTGTCCTGCGGCAGTGGCTGGTATCGGCCAAGAGTTCCCAATCCCGTTTAGCCGGACCAGCCTCGCCCTTCTCGTACCAACCGCACCTGAGCAGGTGATCCGCACCTGGGCCAGGCCCGAGCCGGGCCTCGCCGCGCCGATTGGCCCCAGCGCTGCGGGCGCACTGATCTTTGACCTGGTCTCGGACGGACCACACTTGCTCATTGCGGGGACTACGGGGTCGGGAAAATCAGAACTCCTCAGATCCCTGGTTCTTTCCATTGCGCTCCACCACAGTCCCAGCGACGTGAACTTTCTCTTCATTGACTTCAAGGGTGGTGCCGCGCTGCGGATACTCTCCGACCTGCCGCATGCCGTGGGCCTGCTGACCGATCTGTCGGCGGCTGCAGTAGCGCGGGCCCTCAAGTCCTTGCTGGCAGAGATCAGGCGACGGGAGCAACTCTTCGCACGATATCTCGTCGGTGATATCCGCGAGTGGCCGGACCCCGACAGACCAGTGCTCCCCCGCCTGGTTCTGGTCATCGATGAGTTTCGAATGCTCGTGGAAGATGTTCCCGGTGCGATGGGGGATTTGATGCGCGTTGCCACCCTCGGGCGGTCGCTGGGCATTCACCTGATCATGGCAACCCAACGCCCTCAAGGTGCCCTATCGCCGGATATCAGGGCCAACGTGACCGCCACCATGGCGCTCCGGGTCGGATCAGCGCTTGAGTCTCACGATCTCATCGGATCCACGGCGGCAGCCGCCATCCCAGTGGATGCACCGGGACGAGCCCTTCTAAAAGTGGGGTCCGGGAACCCGATCGAATTTCAGACTGCATCAACAGGAGCGCCCGGAAACGAGGGTGCGACCGGCGCTGGAGTTGTCGCCCTGGCCAGCTACCTCCGGCAGCCAGAGGCCGCAAGCCCCACCCCGGTGCAGGGCCAGCGGACGGTGATTCCCACACCCATAGCTCCCGAGCTGGCCACACGGCTGGTGACTGTGCTGGCTGCTGCCACGGCCATGAAACCGGGCGCTCCGCTGCACTATCCGGTCCTGCCAGAGCTACCCGCAATAGTGCCACCACTTCCCGACCCGCCCAGCCCCCCGGGCACCGTCCCGTTGGGGTTGCTCGATCTACCGGAGCAGCAGTCCCAACGTCAACTCCTGTGGTCCCCTGTTGAGCAATCACATCTCGCATTGGTCGGCTACCCGCCTGGCGGGACCACCGATGCCCTGGTACACCTCGTGGATCAGCTGGTGCACCGGGTACCGGATCATCACCTGTATCTTCTGGACGGCGATGGGAGACTCGGGTGGGCGGCCCCGGCGCCCCAGGTAGGCGCGCATGTCGGCCCGCAGGAGCTCAAGCGAGCTGCACGCGTTCTGAAGCTGATATCCGAGCAGGTCATCACCCGGCTTTCGCGTTCCCCCGGGTCCGACGACGGCACTCCCCCCAACCCTGAGCTGGTTGTGGTGATTTCCGGGTGGGGTCGCTGGGCGGGAGCGCTCCGAAACAGTCGGTGGGCTTGGGCCGAAGGACTTCTGCAGGACATTGCCCGGGACGGTCTCGCTGCTGGCATCACCCTGGTGGCTGCCGGCGGACGTGAGCTGACAACTTCCCAGTTTTTTACTCAAATTCCCAATCGATTGTATTTTCCTCTGGGCGCGGGCCGAGAAACGATTCTGACGTGGCCAGCCCATTCGCCGACGGAAGATCTACCAGGGCGCTGCCTGGCTCAGGGGCCGATCGGGACCACAGCGGGCGCCCTGGGACAGGTGGCCCTCGGACGAATAACCGGACCCGCCGTCAACCCTGCCACCGGGCCACAGCCGACGACGCAGCCCTTCCGGGTGCTGCCCATTCCCTCGGTAATCCGCGCGTCCGGCGACCTGTTCAGGGCCCCGGTTGGGGGTCCGCTGCGCGTACCAATCGGCGTCGGCGGCGACGAGCTGGGAGTGGTTTACCTTGAGCCGACGAGGGGTTCGGTGTTCCTTGTCCTGGGCAGCGCAGGTTCAGGGCGCACCACCCTCCTCCAGCGCATCGCGGCGTCGGTACCCACCGGCACGGTATGTCTGGGCCCGGGCTCGCAGGCCGAGCCGGACTCCTTCTGGAGGGACCTGGCCCTGGCCCACCGTGCCGGTGATGAGCCATCCGATGCTCTTCTCCTGATTGATGACGCCGATCGGCTCGCACCCGAGACGCACCGCCATCTCGCTGTGCTGGTCGCGGCGGGCTATCGGCTCATTCTTACGGCCCTGAACGGCCCTGCGGTCACCAGAATCCCGTTGGCAGCCCAGGCACGATCGACACGGGCGGGAATGGTCCTTTCCCCCCGTCAACCATCTGATGGAGATTTTTTCGGCGTACGACTGGACTGTGATGATTGCCCCACCCCGGGGCGTGGGTTTCAGCTGGGCCACGGTGACCCACTTGAGGTCCAGGTTGCGCTCCCCCCCTGGTTAAAGGACCTTGGGGCTGTCTGCCGTACGCGTGGTGTGGGCGACAACTGGTTTGGTGAACAGGAGCAGCACGACGGCCGCCGCCGGTAGCAACAGGGCCACACCCACAATCACGACGCCGGCTGACAGCGTGGGTATGGCGATCACGATCATGAAGAGTTGGAACACCAGCGCAGCGGATCTAGTCCAGCGGTACCCGCGGAGGAGGTTGTAGCTGACCGCAAGTAGCCAGATCGCGAGCACCACGAGGAATACCATGGTGAAGACTGCCCCGCCGAGCGAGGTGGGTGTGCTGGTGAGGAGCCCGTACAGGTACCATCCAGCGGCGGCGAGCAGTCCGAGCGCCTCCACCAACAGAATCGCAGCAATAACTTTAGCTCCGGCCGGACGAGCACCGGCGGGAAGAGGTTCGGGTGTTGCCTCGCCAGTTGCGCCCGCCATCAGCGTGTCACCCGAGGGAAAGTCGTTCGTTTTAGCTGCAATTTCTGCATAAACGTATCCATATCATCTAGTCAATCGCCATGACGATTTCTGCACCCTAATTCTTTGGTCCAGCCGTCGAGGCTTGTGGTTTCTCAAGCCTAGTCATGATGATCCTGCCGAGCATCCGAGGTCTTGACACGGAGGCGGCCACCCGACATAGTCGAATCAAAGCGACGCATTGATTTCCGTGCCAGCTGCTAATGGCTGTGATGTATAACTCACCACATTGCACAATTTACCGCTTGTTTCCTCTTGTTTGCTTCGATTTAACGTGGCAGCCTTGAGGAAGAAGCAACCGGGGGCCGTACTGGCCCCTTTACTATGTGGCCATTCGTGAATGTTTTCACAAACACGGATCGCCGAAGGAGAAAGTGATCGTACATGGATTGGCGTAGCCGCGCTGCATGTCTGGACAAGGACCCGGAGCTGTTCTTCCCGGTCGGAAATACTGGGCCTGCCCTTCTTCAGATCGAAGAAGCCAAAAGCGTTTGCCGTCGTTGTCAGGTGGTTGACACCTGCCTTCAGTGGGCTATCGAATCGGGACAGGATGCCGGTGTTTGGGGTGGACTGAGTGAAGATGAGCGCCGCGCTCTCAAACGTCGCGCCGCCCGGGCTCGTCGCGCGTCCTAACTGCCGTCGGGGCCACGAACGCTGACCAGCATTAGGTAATAGGAACGGATCGCCACCCCCGGGGTGGCGATCCGTTCCTATTACCTAATGCTGTGGAAAATCAATGCTGTGGAGAATCACCGCTGTGATGGGCTGACTGCTGCTATGAGCGACTGCTGTCATGAGCGGTTGTCATGCAATCCCAGCTCAATAGACACGGCTGTCCCGCCGCCCTCCCGTGGCGCCCACTCGATGGTGCCATCCAACTCGCTGGTGACCAAGGTCCTGACGATTTGAAGGCCAAGGCCCTCCTTGTGGTTTTCGTAGGGCAGGCCGATCCCGTCGTCGGCGACCGTGACGTTCAGAATTTCGTCGCCGTCGCTGCCCGTCCGTCGATTGGCGAGAAGCCACACCGTACCGGTTCGTTCCGCGAGCCCATGCTCCACCGCATTGGTGACCAGTTCATTGATCACCAGGGCCAACGGCGTGGCGAAATCACTGGGCAGTTCGCCGAATGACCCGGCGCGTTCGGTACGCACTACGTGGGCGGGGGACGCTACTTCAGCCGACAGCCGGAATTGCCGTGCGATCAGCTCGTCGAAGTCGACGCTCTGGGATAGTCCCTGCGAAAGGGTCTCGTGCACCAGGGCGATAGTCCCTACCCGGCGCATCGCCTGCTCCAGCCCCTGCTTGGCTTCGTCGCTCACCATGCGCCGGGATTGCATCCGCAGCAATGCGGCAACGGTCTGCAGGTTGTTCTTCACCCGGTGGTGGATTTCCCGGATGGTGGCGTCTTTGGAAACCAGCTCCATCTCCCTGCGGCGCAGCTCAGAGACATCCCGACACAGCACCAAGGCGCCGAACCGGTCCTTCTCGTCGCGCAGGGGAATGGCCCGCAGCGACAGGCTCACACCACGTGATTCGATTTCCGTCCGCCAGGGCATCCTGCCAGTAACCACCAGCGGGAGGGTTTCATCGACCATGCGCCGGTCGGTGAGAAGCGAGGTGACTATCTCCGCTAAAGACCTGCCTTCCAGTGTCTCAACATCGCCGAGCCTCCTGAATGCCGAGACGCCGTTCGGGCTCGCATACTGAATAACTCCTTCGACGTCCAGCCGAATCAAACCATCGCCAACGCGTGGGGCCCCGCGCCGGGAACCGGTGGGGGTTGCGAAATCCGGCCACAGTCCGAGCGTGCCCATCCGGAGGAGATCGTGAGCGCATTGGCGGTAAGTCAGTTCAAGCCGCGACGGCATTCGGGAACTGGAGAGGTCCATATGTGTGGTGACCACCGCGAGGGTCCGACCGTTCCGCACCATCGGCACCGCTTCGACCCGCATAGCCATTTCGGTGGTCCAGTTCGTATCCCCGGACCGTTCCATCTTTTGGCTCATCCACGCTTTGTCGACCAGCGGAAGCAGATCGGCCCGGATCCGCTCCCCCACGAAGTCCGTGTGAAAGACGGTGTGGGAGGTGGACGGCCTTACATGGGCCAACGCTACGTACCCACCGTCGTCCAGGGGAAACCAGAGCGCAAGGTCGGCGAAGGCTAGATCAGCAACCATCTGCCAATCCCCGACCAGAAGATGCAACCATTCCGCATCGCCTGGTCCGAAATGCGCGTACTCACGGATCGGATCAGTGAATATTGCCACGAGCTTCCCGGCCCTACCGTCGGACGATCGACCGGAGCAACCGGAGCGCAACCGACAGCGACGCCATGTCGTCGCGTTCGAGGCGGTTGATCTCGGCGAACATGTGACGGGCGCGCTCAAGCATTTCGGCGTTCTGCTGTTCCCAGGCGACGAGCCGATCCCCTGCTTCTGCCCCCTCCATGCTCGACGAAGCCTTCATCACCGAGACGGTCATATCGGCAATCGCCGAGTACAGATCGTCCCGTAATGCTGCCCTGGCCAGTGCCTGCCACCTGTCCCTGCGCGGAAGGGTGGTAATCCGCTCCAACAGGTTGTCGACAGCAAACCTGTCGTAGACGGCGTAGTAGACCTGGGCAATGCGTTCGACTGGTTCGTCGATTTGCTGGGTGATCAGGGCGACATCGAGCAGACCGAAAGACTCGAACTGTTCGGCCCAGTGCCGGGCAATATCGTCCGGCAAACCCCACTCTTCTGCGCGGGCAAACCACTCGTTGACCCGCTCCTTGTCCCTCCCACGCACGTAGTCAACAAGATGGGTACGCAGCGGGTCCATCAGCGGCTTGAATGTCTCGATGTCGTCGGCCACTGACGTGCCCTGCCCGACATTGTTGACGAACCATCTGACGGCCCGGTCGAGTAGCCGACGCATGTCCAGATGCACGGCTGCCCATCGTTCGGTCGGGAAACTCGCCGGAAGTTCGCCCAGCGCGTCCACCAAAGCATCGAGGTCGTAGATTTCGCGCAGCGCAACGAACGCCCGGGCAATCACCGGCCCTGATACCGAGGTCTCCTCCATCACCCGGAAAGCGAACGTGATACCGCCCAGGTTGATCATGTCGTTGGCGATCACCGTCGAGATAATCTCGCGCCGCAGCGGGTGAGTATCGAGCTGGCTGTCGAAGCGCTCTGCCAGCTGTTTGGGGAAGTACTCCCTCAGAGTGCTGCCGAACCACGGGTCGTCGGCCAGATCGCTATTGGTGAGGGCCTTGGTCAGTTCAATCTTGACGTAGGCTGCCAGCACCGACAGCTCGGGTGAGGTAAGCCCCTGTCCGCTCTCCACGCGGGTCCGCAGTTCCTGCGTGGTGGGCAGCGCTTCAAGTTCCCGGTTCAGGTCCGCGTTCGTCTCCAGCCAATCCATGAGGCGTTCAAAGCTGGGGCTCCATTCCAGAACACGCTGCCGATCGTTCAGGAGCAGAACGTTCTGGTCGATGTTGTCTTTCAGGACCAGCCGTCCTACCTCGTCAGTCATCGAGTGCAGGAATTCAGCGCGTTCCGCCGCGGGTAGCGCACCAGTCCGGACCATCCGGTCAACGAAGATCTTGATGTTGACCTCATGGTCCGAGCAATCGACGCCTGCCGAGTTATCGATCGCGTCGGTGTTGAGCACCACACCAGCCAGTGCAGCCTCGATGCGCCCCAACTGGGTCATCCCAAGGTTTCCGCCCTCACCCACAACCCGGGCACGCAACTGGTTGCCATTGACGCGGATCGCGTCGTTGGCCTTGTCCCCGACTTCTGCATGGGTTTCGCTGGATGCCTTGACGTATGTGCCAATGCCGCCGTTGTACAGGAGATCCACCGGCGCACAGAGGATGGCACGGAGCAGCTCTGGCGGGCTCAGCGTGGTTACTGACTCATCCAGCCCAAGAGCCGCACGTACCTGGGCCGAGATGGGCACAGTCTTGGATTGCCGTGGGTAGATCCCACCGCCCTCGCTGATCAGTGCCGCGTCGTAGTCCTCCCAGCTTGACCGTGGGAGGTCAAACAGCCGACTCCGCTCGGCGAATGATGCTGCCGCGTCTGGGGTCGGGTCGAGGAAGATGTGCCGGTGGTCAAACGCCGCAACGAGCCGAATGTGCTCGGACAGCAGCATGCCATTACCGAAGACGTCACCGCTCATGTCGCCGACGCCCACCACCGTAAACTCTTCGGCCTGGGTGTCGACGCCGAACTCGCTGAAGTGCCGTTTCACCGATTCCCACGCGCCGCGGGCCGTGATGCCCATCTGCTTGTGGTCGTAGCCGACCGACCCGCCTGAGGCGAAGGCGTCCCCTAACCAGAAACCATATTCGGCCGATAGCTCGTTGGCGATATCGGAGAACGCGGCTGTGCCCTTATCAGCTGCCACCACCAGGTAGCTGTCGTCGCTGTCATGCCTCACCACGCGGGGCGGAGGGACGACGGTTTCGCCGTCGTCGCCTGTCACCAGGTTATCGGTGATATCGAGCAATGCCCGGATGAAAGTGCGGTAGCTTGCCTGTCCTTCAGCCAGCCAGGCAGCACGATCCACCGCAGGATTGGGAAGCTGCTTCGCGAAGAAACCACCCTTGGCGCCAGTCGGAACGATCACCGCGTTCTTGACCGTCTGCGCCTTCACCAGACCGAGCACCTCGGTCCGGAAATCCTCGCGACGGTCAGACCAGCGCAACCCTCCGCGGGCGACCTTGCCGAACCGCAGATGGACACCTTCGACCTGCGGTGAGTACACCCAGATTTCGAACTTCGGCCGAGGGTGGGGTGCCCCGTCGATGGCCGAGGTGTCGAACTTGAAACTGACGTGGCGCTTGTCCTGGAAGTAATTGGTTCTCAGGGTTGCGCCGATCAGGTTTCCGAAGGTGCGCAGGACCCGGTCGGCGTCGAGCGTGGGAACCTGTTCCAGCCCGGACTCCAGGGTGGCCCGCGCACTGTCGGTGAGTGACTCCCGTTCGGCTTCGCTGAGGTCGGGGTCGAACCGGGCTTCGAAGAGCATCACCAGTGCGCGGCTGACCGCTGCGTTGGCGAGCAGGGTGTCCGCGACAAAACCGTAGGAGTTGGTGTTGCCCATCTGCCGCATGTACTTGGCATAGCTGCGCAGGATCACCACCTGGCGCCAGTGGAGGTTTTCGCGAAGGACCAGCCGGTCGAACGGGTCAGACTCGGAAGACCCGGCCACAGCTGCGGCGAACGATTCCTCGAGCAGCCGGCCGGTGCGAACAGGGTCAATGCCCGCCGGGTACTTCAGGCCCAGGTCATACAGGAAGAATTCCTTGCCGTCGGAGCGCTCAACCTCGAATGGGCGTTCATCCAGCACCTCGAGTCCGAGGTTATGGAGGAACGGAAGGATCTGACTCAGGCTTTTGGGCTCCGTCAGGTAGAGCTTTAGTCGGGCGTCCTCCTCCAGTCGTTCGCCTGCTCCCTCGGGGACATACACGTGCATGACCGGCGCGGCTGGGGAGTTCTTCTCGCACCGTTCAAAACGTTCGATGTCCTGAAGGGCGTCCTCCACCTCGTAGTCGACCCGGTAGCTGGCCGGAAAAGCTTCAGCCCACAAACCCGAGACGTCCTCGGCAGTCCGCCGGTCGAACCGTCCACGGACCACCTCATCGATACCTTCGGACCAGGACCGGGCGGCGCCCACCAGCCGCTGCTCAAGCGCTGCCGGTTCCACCGGTGCAACCTCAACGCCCCGCGGCAGCCTGATACGGAAGAACAGCCGCGCAAGGGCAGATTCGCTGATCCGCGCCTCGTAGTCGATGGATTCGGCTTTGAAAGTCTGTCGCAGTTCTTGCTCAATCCGCAGGCGCACCCCGGTGGTGTACCGGTCACGTGGCAGGAAGACCAGTGCCGACATGAATCGGCCGTAAATATCTGGTCGCAGAAAGAGCCGTGTACGGCGACGTTCCTGGAGCTTCAGGATCCCCATCGCCGTCGTGATCAGGTCCTGGACCTCGATCTGGAAAAGCTCGTCGCGCGGGTAGGTCTCGAGAATGGACAGGAGATCCTTGCCCGAATGCGAGTCGGGTGGGAAGCCGCACTGCAACAGGACAGCATTGACTTTGTCACGCACAATCGGCACGCCGCGCACCGAGCCGGTGTACGCACTGGTCGCGAAGAGTCCGATGAACCGGCGTTCGCCATTGACGTTCCCCTGCGCATCGAATCGTTTGACGCCAATGTAGTCGAGGTAGGCGGCACGGTGGACCGTCGAGCGGGAGTTCGCCTTGGTGATGACCAGGGCTCGCTTCTCCCTGGCCTTGGCTTTGCCGGCGCTGGTAAGTTGCTGGACCTGACGTCCGCCGACGGGGTGCCTCAACAGCCCCAGTCCGTTCCCGTCTGCGATCCGCAGAACGTCCTGGCCGTCGTCGTCGGTCAGGAGGTCATATTCCTTGAACCCCAGGAAGGTGAAGTTTCCGGCATCCAGCCAGGTAAGCAACTCCCGGGCCTGGTCAAGGTCGGGGATGTCGGCGCCACCTGGAACGGAGTCGAGGGACGCGGCGATCTCGCGGACCTTGCTCCGCATGGCGGGCCAGTCTTCTACCGCTGCGCGTACATCGCCGAGAACGTTGGTCAGCCCGGCAATGATTTTCTGGCGACGGTTGTCGTCGAGGATCCGGCCTACTTCGACGGCAATCCATGACTCGATGTGGGCTGCAACGTCGCCGTCGGCGATCAAGTGTGAGACGTTGGGCAGAGCTGCTGTATCACCGCTGGACACACCTGCCGAGGACGGTACCCGCTGCAATTTGTGCAGCGCAGCACTTGCCCGGTCCCGGGTGGCGATGAAGGTGGGGTGCATGACGAGCCGGATGGCCACCTGATGGCGCACCAGCTCGGCGGCCACCGAGTCAACCAGGAACGGCATGTCATCGGTCACGATCATGATGACGCTGGCGTCGGACTGGTCGAAGATGTCTACCGCCGCTTCACCAACCTGGCGGTTTTCGGCGAGGCCACGGTGTCGCAGGGCGCGCTCTTTGAGCGCTTCAGCTGTGTGTGCCTTGGCGTCCTCTTCAGCGAGATGTTCATAGTAGTGACTGATGAACTCTCCGGTAGAAGTGTCGGAACTTGGCTGGTCCGTCATGCTGGATCCAGACGACATGAAAACGCCTCCATAAAACGAATATTAAAGGCCGCTCCGTTGCGGCCCGTTACCCATGAGCCTAACGCCGTTGCGGGAAAACTTCACTTCGTTGTGGCCTGCTCCAAATGGCCAGCGCCGCAGTTGTTCAATCGGTACACCGGCAAGCGCTGCGATCCCTTGGCGTAAGGGTGATCGGGGTGCAGATTCCAGCAATACTGAACCTCCCAGAAGCGCAGCGTCGACCGTGGTGAAGTCCGCTGGCAGGAAGGCTTCCACCTGCTGGGCTGGACCAAACCGGTCCCAGGCTTCGCGGAGCTGACGCTCCGGTCCCCGGCCGACGGCGGCCGCCCGAACCTTGTTCAGGACCACCCGTGGGACAGTTCCCGGCACGGAAGCTGTCAGGTCCGCGAGCGCGCGGACCAGGCGTGGCAGCCCGACGGCGTCTGCCGCGCCCACGGCGAAGATCGTGTCTGCCGTTTCCAGGCAACAGAGCGTGGCCGCATTCCGGCGGGGTGCGACGGTGTCGAAACTCAACTCCTCATCAGTTTCAAGGCAGAACCCGCAATCGATAACCGTCACATCGGCAACTTCGCGAGCGAGCTCAAGCACCCGGGCCAGCGCCGCCGGCCGCAGTTCGGTCCAGCGGTCGGCCCGGGTAACGCCCGTCAGGACGCCAAGCCGAGAGCCCCGCACTGCTACCACCGTGATGGCCCGGCGTAGCCCTGCCCGGTCAAGCGACCCCTGATCCGCGAGCCGGCAGGCCTGCGCAATTCCTGCAGATTCGTCGAGGAGGCCCAGGGATGCAGCAACGCTGGCTCCATAGGTATCCGCATCGATCAGCAACACCGACCGTCCGTCAGCCGCGAGCTCGGCCGCAAGATTCACTGCCACCGTGGTGCGGCCGGGCGACCCCGCCGGCCCCCAGACCGCGAAAATCTGCCCGGTGCCGGTAGCCGTCACCTCCGCCGTGGGGGAGCCCTCGGGATCGACGTCGGAATCGAGCGCAGGCGTGGGATCGGTGTAGGACATCCCACCGGCCTGCAGGCTGCGGGAGCCACGCTGCTGATCACCGGCAGCCTCCACGGCTGCTTCAATTATTGATGCGAGGGTGACGGCAGCGACATCGCTTGTTGTGTGGCGAATGCCCAGCGCTTCGAGGCGGCTCCGGCTGTCGTCGTCGTCAGCCAGGGCGACGACGACGACGTCTGCGTTATCGAACCGATCGATCAGTGAAGAGGTCAGCTCCCCGGCGTCCGCCGACAGGATGACTGCGCGCGCAAGCCCGGTCTGGCATACCGCGATGACCTCCGCGAGGTTATTGCACCAACGGACCACCGTGACCGGGCCCCGCAGGTTCTCCAACCCGGTGACACACTCCCGGGCAGCGCTCCCGCCAGTAACCACGGGAAGATTCACGGCGAGCCGCCAGGGTTGAGGACGATGGCAATTCGCGCCTCGTTCAGCAGTGCGGCCAGCAGCTCGGGTAGCGTCTCGTCGCCTACGAGAACATGAACCAGGGTTGATCCGGTTCCCCCGCCGAGCGCTGACTCGGACACCGTCAACTCCGAGATTTCAGCAGCTTCCAGTAACTGGGTAGGGGGTTCCCAGGTGCCCCCCTCCCCCTCAAGCGACACCCAGACATCGACCCGTGACCCGGTGGCGGTTCCGGCCGGCAGCGGATCGTCAATGGTCAGGCCCACTGGTTTGCGGTCCAGCTCATCGGCGGCGCCCAGGGCGGCCCGCGGCACCAACTCACCCGCCCGCAGCAAGTGGGTGGCAACTGCATCTTCGGGGACCCCCTCATCGACCCCGAGATAGGCCAGCTGGAGATCATCCAACCGCACCGCAACAACTGTCAGGTCGGCGGAGGTTACCACCGCACCCACTGGTATATCCGAGCGGGCCGCGTAGACGCCGGTGGTTTGATCGGCGCTGCTCACCACGGCGGTAACAGCGGCGATGGACGCCAGCACAAGCAGGACGCCTACCAGGAGCCGCGGATCCTTCCACGACGGCTTCCTCAACCGGACCGGGGGCTCATCTCGTTCCGGGGTAACTGCCAATAGGCTCACGATGGCCTCCTACAGACTCCGGCCGCCCAACCGTCCAGCCCCCGGATATTTTTGACCTGATCCAGCAATTCTCGTGGACGACTGCCGCAAAATAAATCCTTTGGAGCCAAATGCTTCCAAACTGTGGATAATCCGGTGAAATCGCGGGCGGTGATGGCAAGATTGGAAGTCAGCGGTATCGAAGGTGCAAAGGTCCTGCGAAACATGGGACGAAAGGCGGAAGACGTGGCCGAGAAGAGGTTCCTAACCCTCGCTGATGTTGGTGAGGTGCTGAACATTTCGTCGTCTCAGACGTACGCCCTGGTCCGGTCCGGGGAGCTACCGGCCATCCAGATCGGTGGCCGCGGTCAGTGGCGGGTGGAGTCTCACATCCTCGAAGAATTCATCGCCCGCGCCTATCAAAAGTCGGCCGCCGCGGTGCGGGAGAGCTCTTTCGGCCACGCCCGGGAAGATAGCACTCACTAGTGCTATCAGGGGCGGGACAGCACCGCCTCAACGTTACTGAACGGAATCAGGACCACACCCGCGACGCTGCCCTTGCGCCGCTGTTCCCCGAGCGGCACCGTTGCGAGCTCAAGGAAGTCCTTCCCCACCCGGTCAATAGTGCCGTCTAACCGAACCCCACCAATAGCAAGCTGCAGCGTGAGCAGGGTTCGGTCCCTGGCGAAGGCCCGGTAGACAGAGCCTAATCCCAGCCTCGTAGCCACCACGGAGGGCTCGGCGACGGCCTGTCTGCCCATACCCTCGACGGTACTCAGCGCGATGGCTGGAATCATCGCGGCGCCGGATCCGGTCGCCAATACTAGCCATTCAGATCCGACCTGCCGGACGATGCCACTGAACAAGGCTCCGCTGGGAGTCCGAATTCGCAGGGTGACACCCTGCTGTCCCCGGAGGCGGTCCATCGCCGTAAGAGCCGCAAATTCCAGTCGAGACCGCTCGGTAATTTCGCCCTCCACGGCGATCAAGCGGGCCGCAGCGAACTGGGCCTCAAGGTCCTGGAACAAGGATTCCCACCGCACCGGGCCAGCCTAGGACTCCCTGCAAGCCGGGTCAAGGATAGACACCGAACAACATTAAGGTGTACAAACTACCTATGCAGATTTAAATAAGACTAAACAGCATCAAACAACAACAAACAACCTACTGAGGGTAGCCCAGCGTTCAGGAGAAAAGGTGAAAACTTTCAGCGAAAAAGCTGTTGCAGCGAGCATCCCCCTGCTGGGGGTGGGGCTTTACGCGTGCGGTCAAGTGATTCTCGCCAACGCCGGACCGCTCACCGGGTACCAGCGAATTGAAGGGCTGCTCGGCCTGGCAGCGGCCAGCGCTGGGGTGCTGGTGGTTGGGTGGTGGGTCGTCACGCTGGCTCTCGCCCTTCTGAGTGAGCTGCTGATAGGAGCGGGCTTCCGAAAGGCTGCAAGGGTGGCTGGGCTTTTCACCCCTGGCTTCATGCGAAGGCTTGCCGCCGCCATGATGGGTCTGCACGTTCTCAGCGGAGTACCAGCGGCGCTGGGCGGAGAACTTCCAGGTCGCCTACTCACTGCGCCGATCGCGTCTGCCCCGGGCGATTCGGTACTTACATCCGGTGCGGAGCCGCGGCGGGATGAACCGCCCACCGTCAGACCACAGTGGAAACCTCTCCCGGCACCCGTCGACGGCCTCCCGTTGCTGCGGGGCCAGACTCGGGCCGCAGCACCAGCGGGCACGGATTCCGGCCTTCCGGTGATCACCGTTCGCCCCGGTGATTCGCTGTGGACTATCGCTGCGGCCCACCTCGGACCGTTCGCCACAGATGTCGAGATTGCCGACGCTTGGCCGCGATGGCATCTCGAGAATCGTGGAGTGATCGGCGACGATCCCCATCTACTCATTCCCGGCCAGTTGCTCCGGGTCCCTCCCACCGCGCGGTAGCCACGCCAGGAGCATCATGTTAACCCAGACCCAACCAGTCCGTCCTCCCCTGGCCCCCGACCCGACCTCCGATTCACTCACCGGATCCGGTCCCGATCGCCAGGTCTCTGCCCCCACACCAACCATTGAGGAGCTCGCTGCAGCAACCCAGGTACAACGCATCACCCGTTCAGTGGTGCAGGCATCCCTCGAAGTCCTCGGTGGCTCCCGGCCACTACAGCAGCTGGCCGAATGGCTGGATCCGCCCAGCTACGAACGTCTCCAACTTCGCGCCAATCTGGTCCGTAGCCTCAACCGGGGCGCATCCACTGGGCGCCCCGACCATCTGCTGCACCGGAATGTTTCGGTGCGCTCCGTGCGGATCTGTCGCATCACTGAAACCGTCTACGAAGCGTCCGCGGTTGCCTGTGAAAACCACAGAGCCCGCGCCGTCGCTCTCAGACTGGAGCGACGACGCGGGCACTGGAGGGTGACTGCCCTCGAGATCGGCTAGGTGCTACTTCTTTTTGCGCTTCGAAGCCGCACGGGCTTCGGCCCGGTTACCGCCATTGGCTTCGGCCGTCTTCGCCGTACCGGAGCGCCGCTCCACCCGCGTTTCGACCTCGCCCTGCGCGTTCGGCGCCGAGAAGTTCAGGGTTGCTGGCCTTTCCGGGGCGTCGAGGCCAGCTGCTTTGATGGTTGGGCCCTGCACCAGGCCCCGACCATCAGCCACTCCCGGGAGCCCGGTGGGCGCGGGAGCAGCTACCTCAACGTCCAGGTTGAACAGGAAACCGGTGCTTTCCTCCCGGATCGCTTCCATCATCGCCTGGAACAGGATGAACCCTTCACGCTGGTACTCGACCAGCGGATCGCGCTGGGCCATCGCCCGCAGTCCGATGCCTTCCTTGAGATAGTCCATCTCATACAGGTGTTCCTGCCATTTCCGACCGATAACCGAAAGGACCACCCGGCGTTCCAGTTCGCGCATGGTCTGCTCCCCGAGGGCCTCTTCGCGGGCCTGGTAGGCGACCTTCGCGTCCGACAGAATTTCGGCGTGAAGAAAATCCCGGGTGACCTTGGACGGGCCGCCAGCTTCGTCAAGTACCTCGTCAATGGTGAGGCTGATCGGGTAGAGCGTACGGAGGTTGGTCCACAGCTGCTCGTAGTCCCAGTCATCGCCGTGTCCCTGGGCTGTTGCTTCGTCAACCATCGCTGTCACGACGTCTTCCAGGAAGAAACTGACCTTTTCATGCAGGTCACCGCCCTCGAGGATGCGGCGCCGGTCCCCGTAGATGGCTTCGCGCTGACGATTGAGGACGTCGTCGTACTTCAGGACGTTCTTGCGCTGCTCGGCGTTCCGTCCCTCCACCTGTCCCTGAGCGCTCTCGATTGCTTTGGAGACCAGTTTGGACTCCAGGGCGACGTCGTCGGGCATGGTTGACGAATTCATGATTCGTTCGGCTGCACCGGAGTTGAACAGCCGCATCAGGTCATCGGTCAGCGACAGGTAGAAACGCGACCGCCCGGGATCGCCCTGGCGTCCGGAGCGACCGCGGAGCTGGTTGTCGATACGACGCGACTCGTGGCGCTCCGTGCCGAGCACATACAGGCCACCTAGTTCCCGGACCTCGTTGTGCTCTGCCTCGACCGAGTCCCGAGCGGCGATCAGCGCGTCGGGCCACTGGTTCTCATACTCGTCGGGGTTTTCCGCCGGGCTCAGCCCCCGCTTCTCCAGTTCGGCGATGGCGTTGAACTCGGCGTTGCCGCCGAGCATGATGTCGGTGCCACGACCGGCCATGTTCGTCGCCACCGTAACGGCCCCCTTACGGCCGGCCTGGGCCACAATCGAGGCTTCACGCGAGTGGTTCTTGGCGTTCAGCACCTCGTGCCGGATGCCAGCTTTCGCGAGCTGCTTCGAAAGATACTCGCTTTTCTCCACGCTCGTGGTACCCACCAGGACCGGCTGACCAGTCTCATGGCGTTCGACGATGTCCTTGACGACGGCGTCAAACTTGGCAATCTCATTCTTGTAGATCAGGTCCGACAGGTCGGCACGCACCATGGGCCGATTGGTGGGGATGGGCACGACCCCAAGCTTGTACGTGGCCATGAACTCGGCGGCCTCAGTTTCGGCTGTACCGGTCATCCCCGCGAGTTTTCCGTAAAGCCGGAAATAGTTCTGCAGGGTGACCGTGGCGAGGGTCTGATTCTCGGCTTTGATCTCCACACCCTCCTTGGCCTCGATGGCCTGGTGCATGCCCTCGTTATAGCGCCGCCCCGCGAGAATACGGCCGGTATGCTCGTCGACGATCATGACCTCACCGTTGAGGACCACATAGTCCTTGTCCTTCTTGAACAACTCCTTGGCTTTAATGGCGTTGTTCAGGAACCCGATCAGCGGGGTGTTGGCCGATTCGTAGAGGTTCTGGATTCCGAGGTAGTCCTCGACCTTTTCGATACCGTCTTCGAGCACTCCGACCGTGCGCTTCTTCTCATCGACCTCATAATCGGTGTCCTTGGTGAGCTTCTTGACCACCTTGGAGAACTCGGTGTACCACCTGTTGACGTCCCCGGAGGCCTGTCCCGAAATGATCAGCGGGGTACGCGCCTCATCGATCAGGATTGAGTCAACCTCATCGACGATGGCGAAGTTGTGGCCGCGCTGCACCAGTTCGGACGCACTCCACGCCATGTTGTCGCGCAGATAGTCGAACCCGAATTCGTTGTTCGTGCCGTAAGTGACGTCGGCGTTGTACTGCTCGCGGCGGGTCGCGGGATCCTGCTTGGAAAGGATGCAACCGCTGGTCATCCCGAGGAACCGGAAGACACGTCCCATCAGCTCGGACTGGTACTCGGCGAGATAGTCGTTGGTGGTGACAATGTGAACGCCCTTGCCAGTGAGCGCGTTCAGGAAGGCGGGGGCCACCGCGACCAGCGTCTTACCTTCACCGGTCTTCATCTCGGCGATATTGCCCAGGTGCAGGGCCGCACCGCCCATCAGCTGTACGTCGAACTGCCGCAGCTTCAGCGTGCGCGCCGATGCCTCACGGACGGCCGCGAACGCTTCGGGCAGTAGTGCGTCGAGTGTCTCACCGTCGGCATAACGCTGCTTGAGCTTGTCGGCCTCCCCCCGGAGGTCGTCGTCGCTCATCTCGCGAAACTCGTCCTCCAGGACGTTAATGGCGTCAGCATAATTTCGGAGTTTCTTCAGTGTCTTCTTATCGCCGGTGCGGAGGACTCGTTCAAGAAGTGATGGCACTGGTATTTGCTCCCAATCTAGGTGCGCCGAAATCTGGCCTGTTCAGTCTACGGGAGAGACGACTTATCCTGTCGAACTGGTGCCGCCAGAGGGTGCTATTCGTGGGAAACTGCCAGTTTCAGGGCCTCGGCCAGATCACCATTGGGCTCGACGACTACGTCATCGAGCCCAAGCCAGGTGGCCATGAGCCGTAGCTCGGCCGCCAGTTCGACGACGGTATCTGCTGGCGCGCCGGACTCGCTATGGCTGCCGCGCACCAGAAGCTTTCCCGCAGCCCGGTCGGCCTTGAGATCCACCCGCGCTACCATCGCTTCACGTAATAGGAACGGCAACACGTAGTAGCCGTATCGTCGCGCGGAAGCGGGAGTGTAGATCTCAATCCGGTAATGGAATCCGAACAGTTCCGAGAGTCTCCGGCGTTCGAACACCATCGAATCGAAGGGGCTGAGCAACGCCCTTCCCTCGGCTTTCCGTGGCAATACCGAGTTCACATGGCGGAAGGCTGGCCTGTTCCACCCTGTGATGGTGACGGGCTTGAGGATTCCACTGGCAATCAACGATTCGATGGCACCCGCTGTCGGTTTCAGCGGGAGCCGGAAATAGTCGGCAAAACATTTCAACGTCCCGACCCCGAGCGCGCGGGCCGATAGCTCGGTCAGGTGGAGGTGGGCCTCGGTTCGGTGGACGATTGCCAACGCCGCGCCGGGGTCCGGGAAGACCCGCTCCGTAAGTGCATATTTGCGCTCGAATGACGCGCTACGCCCGGCCGAAGAAACCTGACCCCGTTCGAACATGTCCTCCAGGACCCGTTTCACCGAATTCCAGTTCCAGCCCCACTGGTCCGTGGCCCGAGTCTCAATATGTCCCAACCGTTGTTGCAGTTGTGGAGCGGTTAGAGGACTGCTGACTGCGAGGACGTCGCGAATGCGGGAACGAAGCGATTCCCTCAGCCCCTCGGGCACTGAATGAGCCCCAACCCACCGGCGCTCCTGCAACGGACGAAGGTAGGGAAAGAGCGTGGGTCTGATGAAGCTGGTTTCGTGCGCCCAGTATTCAACCATCCGGCGGGGGTGTGTGCTGGCTAGCCGATCGAGCTGGTCGCGGTCGTACTGACCCAGCCGGGCAAACAGGGGAAGGTAGTGACTGCGAATGAGGACATTGACCGAATCGATCTGCAGCAGCTGCAGCCGGGCAAAGGCAAGGCCCACCTGCCTCGCCGTAGCGGGGCCGACGGGCCTTACCCGTGCCAGTCCCTGTGCCTCAAGCGCGATGCGTCGGGCTTGGGACAGGGAGAGGACTGTGGTCACTCTTTGACCTTACTGGGGTCCTCTCCCCTGCCGGCTCAGGCCGACGCCGAGGCCGCCGCTTCCCGTGCCCGGTAGGCAAGGAGTTCCTCGCGCGGATCTTCAGTTCCCTCAGCGCACCGAGCGTCGAGGGTGATGACGCCGTAGGTCCAGCCCTGCCGGCGGTAGGCAACTGAGGGTGCACCGGTTGCCGAGTCGACGAAGAGGTAGAAGTCATGCCCCACCAGTTCCATGTTGTCGACTGCATCCTCGAGTGTCATTGGAGTGCCGGAGAAGACCTTCCGGCGGATCAGTACCGGCGAGTCGCCGGCCGGGATGTCATTCTCGATCTCGTAGCTGTCGACGACGCTGTCCTGGGCTTCCTGCGGGGCCTGGGTGGACTGCACTTCGAGGTACAAAGGGGCTGTGGTGCTGGCGGGTTCAAGATCAGCTGTGGCTTCACGAACGGCCATGGGGGTATGGCGGCCGTGGTGGACCTTCCGCCGGTCTCTGGCACGGCGTAGTCTCTCCAGCAGTTTGCTGTAGGCAAGGTCGAAGGCTGCAAATTTGTCGGCTGCTGATGCCTCGGCCCGGATCACGGGGCCCTTCGCCAGGACGGTAAGTTCGACGGTGAGCGCGCTATCCGCATTACGGGCGCTGGGCTCCTTGGTAACTTTCGCCTCTAGCCGCTGCACCTTGTCGCCAAGCTGCTCGATCTTGTCGATCTTGTCCTCGGCGTACTCACGAAAACGGTCCGAAACTGCCAGATTTCGACCACTGATCAAAAACTCCATGGTGTCCTCCAAAATCCCTTAGGTGACACAACAGCGGCCGGGGAGTCGTGCTTCCAGCCGCTGTCGACGGATATCTAATTGTCCTCGAGATACCCATACCTCACGTTAGTTCACCCACCCCTGATATTCATCCTTCGGCGGTTGTTTTTTTCCGCAAATTTTGTTCGTTACATTCCTTCGGCACGCGACGGCGGCTCGGTGGCGGCAACCACTACCGCCCCGGCCACCTCCCCTCCGGCCAACCGCAGAACCCGCGTCACTTCGGCAATCGTCGCCCCGGTGGTCAGCACATCATCAACCACCAGGCACACCGCCCCGGGGACCAGATGCTGGCCCCGCCGCAGGGTCATGGTGAGGCGGACATTGGCGCGTCGCTGGGCCGATCCGAGACCCTTTTGCTGCTGCTGCCCACCTCGGCCAGCGAGCGCTGACCCCAGTCGGACGGTTATGCCCCGGTACCCCACCAACCTGGCGGGCCGGCAGCCTGCGGGCAGCTCACCTCTTCGAACCAGCCCGTCAAGGAGCAGGCCGAGAGGATCGTACCCGCGGCGGCGCAGCGACGCTCCTTTTGCAGGCACCGGCACCAGAAGAATCTGTGCCGTTTCACCGCCATGGCGGAGCCCCTCCACGGCCGAGTGCAGCGCTCCAGCGAGCGCCGTTTGCAGGGGTCTGCCCACATCGGTGCGGTGATGGTTTTTGTAGGCAAGCACCAACCGCGCGAGTGCGGACCGGTAATGGCCTCCTGCTGTGACCGGCAGTGGGTCACCGAAACCTGTGGCTGACTCCATGCGCCCCGGCACCTGAGGCAAGGCGGGCGCACCTCGTTCAACCCTGAGGGGGCGGACCGTCGCTTTGCGGATTGCGGTGAGACACTCGGGGCAAAGTGGGATCAAGAGGCGCCCGCATACAGCACACTCGGTAGGGAACAGGAGCGACCAGAAGCCCACGATGGCACCGGTGAAGCCCTGCACGTCCGGCCTCATCCGGACCGCATCGAGGCGGCCGGCGACGCCCCTCCACAGCGGCGCGGATCGGAATCCGTTCATGCCCTGACTTTGCCACCTCGGCCAGTCCCCGACGTCGCCTTCGTAGCCGAGTGTGGACAAAATCAGTCGCCGAGCCTGGGCAGATCGGCGCCCGTGTGCAGAGCTCAGCCCGGGAACGCCGGATCCTGGACACCTTCCACCGGCTCGTTCGACCAGGTATCCCCAACCCGGTTCCGGACCCCCTCCGAGGTGCCGGCGAAGATGGCCGTCGGCCCGGTGCCCGCACTGATGTGCAGAATGCCCTCAAGGGACGACAGCGCATCGACAGTCCCGTCAAGACCAAGAAATTCAGGGGTCACCACTTCCTCTGCGGAGGCCTCGGCGACGATGACGGTGTCCTCGTTGACCCACTTCGCGGTATTGACCGGACCGCTGGCGAAAAGCTCCCGCGGAGTACCAAGACTCTGCGGGGTGCGGTCGTTGCTGCGCACGATCCCGGCAAGGAAAACGCGGCTTAGCCCCTCCTGCTCGGTCACGACCAGGGCCCGGGACCCATCCCTCGACACCCTGAGTTCCAGCACCACTGAATCAGCTAGCCAGGGTGCCGTCACCGACACCGCGCTGTCCTGCAACCCGCCGGGAGGAACCGCGGTAACCGTCGATCCCAGGCCTTCAGGCCCGGTGCTGGCCGTCCAAACCCAGTTGTTCGGGTCGAAACTGGGAGAAGTCAGCCTTCGTCCGGTCGCAGCGGTGATGATTTCCTGATCCTGCCCGGTGGTGTAAAGCCGTGTCCGGTTTCCGTTGAGGAACGCAAAGTCCGCCCCGGACAGGGTCATTGCCGGGTCCTGGGGATCCAGTGCCGCCACCGATGGGACGCCTTCAATGGGAACCGTCTCTTCCGTCTGGTACAGGAATAGCTCGTTGCCGGAGACGACAATCTGTTTGTTGCCGACAGCCGGATCGCCGACTGGGATTACCAGGTTCGGGTGGGGGACATTGCCCTCGTCGCCAAGGTACACCGGCTGCCCTTCGACAGTCATCTGCACCGAATTGACCGTGTTCAACCCGGCCAGGTTCTCCCGGAGTTGCTGCTGCATCTGTTGTCGGATCAGGTCACTGGTTTCCTGCAACACATCGGGGGACAACTCGACGGTTGCCGTCCCCGACACGATGGGCACCGATTCGACGCCGAGGGTGGTACTTTCCGGGAACGCGCTGGTCACCGACCCCTGCAAGTATGGAGCCGGACCGTCAAGCATCGCCTCCACAATATTCGTGGCAATGGCTGCCCGGTTTACGAACCACCTGACGTCGGGCACCCAATGTTCGAAGGAACTGCTGTAGAAGTACAGGCTGTATGTTTCAAGCAACAGCTCAGCCTGGCTCGAAGAAATCATGATGCCGTTGGGGATCGAGGTGATACGCCACTGCCCGTCGGCATTTTGCTCGAGCTTCGCGGTGAGGCTTTCAGTGGTGGTAGCAGGAGCCCCCGTACGGATACCTTCGGCGTTGATGGTCCCCTCGACTTCGAGCTGGATCTGGTAGACACCGTCAGTCGGTGACGCAGAAATCTGCGGGTCAGCTCCGTAGATGATGATGCGCTCTTCTGGCCGCCATTGGGCGGCGAACTCGTCGGTGAGGTAGTCCCGTGCGATCTCGTAGTCGCCGGCGGCACCCGTGCCGGCGTCCACGAAGGAGTTCAGGAGGGATTCCGGATCAGCATCCTGCCGGGGGCCGGGTGGATTGAAAATCAGTGGGTCAGTGGTGTCGGACCCGGTGTCAGCGGTGATGACTCCCACTGGACCAGAGGTAGGTATGGACGAGCAGCCGCTGACCACCAGCACGATCGGCAACAGTAAAAGGGCCAGTGACCGGCTCAGCGGACGCCTGTTAGCGGGCATCGTGGGACTCCTTTGGCAGTGTGGTTAGCTGCGGCAGCGAGTCCGGGGATGTTCCGACCGACGGACGGTCGGGCAGCCCGCCCATCCTTGGCGGCAGCGGCAACGGTGAGACCTTGAGAACGGACTCCCTGAGCTTGGGAAGCGTCAGCCGAAAACAGGCGCCCTTACCCGGGGAGCCCCAGGCCTGCAGCCAGGCTCCGTGGAGATGGGCATCCTCGGTGGCAATTGACAATCCAAGGCCGCTCCCGCCGGTGGTTCGGGCCCGGGCCGGGTCGGCCCGCCAAAACCGATCGAACACCCGGGACGCTTCAAGCGGAGTCATGCCGATGCCGTAGTCACGAACTGCGACGGCGACGGCGTCCGGATTCGAGGCAATATAGATCGAGACAGGCTTCCCATCGCCATGCTCCAGCGCGTTCACCACAAGATTCCTGAGAATCCGGTCAATCCTGCGGGGATCCACTTCGACCAGGCATTCGGTTTCGCGGGAGATAATGCTCAGCTCGGAGCCGCACGCATCCGCTAACGGCTGGGCGCCGTCAATCACGTGCCGAACCACCTGGAAAATGTCGACGGATTCCGCTTCAAGCACCGCGGCGCCGGCATCGAACCGCGAGATTTCCAGTAGATCGGCGAGCAGCGCCTGGAATCGTTCCACCTGGTTGTACAGGATTTCGGCGGATCGGCGGTTGACCGGGTCGAAATTGGCGCGCGCGTCGTGGAGCACCTCGGCGGCCATCCGCACCGTGGTCAACGGGGTACGAAGTTCGTGGGAGACGTCCGAAACGAAGCGTTGCTGCATCTGCGACAGTTGTGCGAGCTGGGTGATCTGATCCTGAAGGCTCTCCGCCATATGGTTGAACGACGCACCAAGCCGCGCCACCTCGTCCTCGCCCTTCACATCCATCCGTTCCTGCAATTCGCCGGCCGCCAGCTTTTCGGACACCACTGCAGCATGGCTGACTGGCCCGACCAGGCTCCGGGTCACGAACCAGGCGATCGCCCCAATGATCAGCAACAGGACGATGCCAGCAATCCAGATCACCCCGTGAATGTAGTCAAGGGTGGCCTGCATCGAGGACAGGTCGTAGATCAGGTAAAGCGCATATTCGGTCTGCCCTGGCGGCAGGGTCACCTTGGTGCCGAACGCCAGCCCCGGCACCCTCTCCCCTGAAGTCGACTCGATCGACGTGGCGGACCAGTATTGGTCATCGCCCGACCTCACCGCGTTGGCCATGGCCGCCGGGATGGCGCTCGACTCGGTCAGGTTGTCGCTCCCGAACGGGGCAACGTAGATATCGGTGGTCTGATCGGGCACTATGGCGAGGATGAACCGCCTGGGTGCATCGGCGCCGCCACCCTCAAGGCTTGGCAGGGTGTCCTGCACCAATCGGAGGGTCGATTCGCTGTCGGTGGTCGAGGCGCTGCTGAAAATTGCTGCGACCTCGCTGAGCCCGTTGCTGGACTCGGCGCGGAACTGTTCGAATCGTTCCTCGTACAACCCGGTCGCAATCTGGTTGGACAGGAAGGCGCCGACGGCAGCGAAGGCCACCGCGGTGAGAAGCAGGGTGGAGACGACCGTGCGGAACTGCAGCGACCGTCGCCACTGCCGGGCGGTCCGCGAAAGCACCGTCCGGATCCAGGACCAGGCATGCGACGCCACGTCACCCAGCCTGTTCCGAACGCTAGCTGCAGCGCGGTCCAACTTACCCCTGTCCTGCCTTGTATCCCACGCCCCGGACCGTCAACACAATCTCTGGCGCTTCCGGGTCCCGTTCAATTTTCGACCTCAACCGTTGCACATGCACATTGACCAGTCGGGTATCCGCGGCGTGCCGGTAGCCCCAGACCTGTTCAAGCAGCAACTCCCGGGTGAAGACCTGCCAGGGTTTGCGTGCCAGCGCAACCAACAAATCGAATTCCAGGGGGGTCAGGGAAATCCGGTCACCGGCGCGGACCACCGAGTGCCCGGCGACGTCGATGGTGACCTCACCGATGCGGAGAGTCTCGGGAGCCTTCTGGTCACCGGGGCGCAGCCGCGCTCGCACCCGTGCCACCAGTTCCGCAGGCTTGAACGGCTTCGGCACATAGTCGTCGGCGCCGGATTCCAGACCTCGCACGATGTCGGAGGTGTCCGACTTCGCAGTCAGCATGACGATGGGGAGGTCGGATTCGTTGCGGATCTGGCGACAGACTTCGATTCCGTCCATCCCTGGCAGCATCAGATCAAGCAACACCAGGTCGGGTTTGGAGCTCCTGAAGATATCCAGGGCCTGAGAACCGTCAGCGCAGAACACGGGATCAAATCCGTCGTTGCGTAGTACGATGCCGATCATCTCGGCCAGTGCTTCGTCGTCGTCAACGACCAGAATGCGTGCCTTCATATCTCCATAGTCTCCCATTGCCACGGCAATGTCGTACTAGCGCAATCGCTCCGCGCGCCCCAGCGCCGGGCAGGTTCCCGGAAATCCCTCCCGGTAACTATAGTTCTAGGAGACGGGTTCACAAGTGGAACAAACGTTCCGGGGGGACAGGATGAGTAACAATCCGCATGAGAGTGAACCAGCCGACAAGTCGCGGGACGATACGGCGGGCGCACCTCTTCCGCCACCTAACGCCCAGCCACCGCAGTGGGGTCAACCACCACAGCCCGGGCAGAACGCCCAGTGGGGGCAGCAACCACAGTGGGGGCAGCAACCACAGTGGGGGCAGCACCCCGAACCCACTGGATCACCCCAATGGGGAGCGCAGCCCGGGTGGCAGGGTGTTCCGCACGGCCAGTTCGGCGGCTATCAGGCACCGCCTAAACCGGGAATCATTCCGCTGAGGCCCCTGGGCCTGGGCGAGATCCTCGACGGGGCGTTCCAGGCCTGCCGGAAGAATCCGTTGGCAACCTTCGGCACCGCCATCCTGTTCCAGGTAGTGATATCGGTTCTCACCCTGCTGTTGACGGTCGGTTTGTTCGGCTCAATCGCGCAACTGGATCCCGTCGACCCGTCGATGGACGAGGTTGCAGGACTGGCGACGTCACTGGTTTCCGTCGCCACGGCACTGGTGGTGCTCAGCAGCGTGGGTGTCCTCATTCTGCAAGGGGTGCTGGTCATCCCGATCGCACGTGCAGTGCTCAACGAGCGCACTTCTTTTGTGCAACTGTGGAAACTGGCCGTCCGGCGGATCCTGCCCCTCCTGGGTCTGGGATTCCTCCTGCTTCTGCTGGTCATTGCCGGACTGACGGTTCTGGTGGTGATCGCGGTGCTGCTGGCCATGCTCCTCGGTCAGGACTCGGTCTGGTTGATCGTGCTGGGAACCCTCGGCTCCTTGGCGCTGATTGTCTGGCTCAGTATCAAATTGGTCCTTGCACCGGCGGTACTCATGCTTGAGGGTGCCGGACCGCTCACCTCCCTGCGCCGGTCCTGGACATTGACTTCCCGCAATTGGTGGCGAACGTTCGGGATCCTGATCCTGACCAGCATCATCGTCTCTATCATCACCTCGGTGATTTCCACTCCCCTGAGCCTGCTCGCCACCCAGTTCGTGTCCTTCAGCGACTCGCCGGCCGAGCTCGGCGAGGAGCTGATGAACTCGCTGCCCATCCTTTTGGTCGGTCAGCTTATTACAGCTGTCTTCGGTGCCATTGGTTACGCCTTCCAGGCCGGTGTGACCGCCCTGCTCTATGTGGACCTTCGCATCCGGCGCGAGGGGTTCGATGTGGTCCTGCTGCGCGAACATGAGGAAGCAACTGCGGGCCGGTTCACCCCGATTCCCGGCCAGTCCGCCAACCCCGGCGGTCAACAATTCGGTCACCGGCCGGGTGGACCACCGAGCCCACCCACCAATGGGACCTGAGCCGGGTGCCACTTTCGCCAATGCTGATCTGTTTGATTGAGTCGTCGGTGCCGATCGCTGGTCGGGTCCCGGTCGTGCCCGACGACGAGGAAGCCCGCGGTTGGCTGGAGGATGAGCTCGCCCAGGGCCGCTATCAGGAGGCGGAACCCAATTTCCTGGAACGGATCGCCACCACGATCCTCGAATGGCTGGGGTCTATCTTCGCCGACCTTCGGCCGCTTGAGGCCGGACCCGGTACGTTGCTGCTCGCCCTGGGCGCCGCGGTGGTGATCGCCGCAGCGGTGTGGCTGGTCAAACCTCGCCTCAATGCCCGCAACAAACGCGCCCGCACCGGAGTGTTTTCGGGTGACACCGTCCGCACCGCGCAGGAGCATCGTGGACTCGCCGCGGCTGCGGCGGGATCACGGGAATGGGATATTGCGCTGACCGAGCGGCTACGAGCGGTGATCCGCTCGGCCGAAGAGCGGGGAATTATCGATCGCCAGCCCGGGCGCACAGCAGGTGAGACGGGAGTGCAGCTCAGGGCCGCCTTCGGGGCGATCGGCGCCGACACCCTGTGGCTAGCCGACCGCTTCAACGAGGTGCACTACGGCAACCTGCCGGCGCATGAATCCGACTACCAGCGGGCAACGGCGGTCGATGTACTGCTTGCAACCGCCCGCCCGGACCTGCAGCAGCCGGCAACAGAACTGGCAGCGCCCCGCTGATGGCTGTCGAAATAGACCAGGCCACCACCATCGAGGTCGTCGGTGATGGCGGCAGCGCGGGCCGTACCGCAGCCACCCGCCTCCGTAGGCTCGCTCCCTGGCTGGTGCTGGGATTTCTCCTGGTGGCTGTGGTGCTGGTGGGATTTTTCGGACGTTCCGGGCAGGACGGCGTCGCACTCTCCCCCGCCAACCCGGCTCCGGCAGGAGCCATGGCGCTCGCAGAGGTGCTTAGGGGACAGGGCGTCGAGGTGATCCAGGTGGAATCGCTCGAAGCCGCCGCGGCTTCGTCGTCGGCTGGCGCCTCGACCCTCCTGCTGCACGATCCGGATTCGTGGCTCAACTCCGACCAGCTGAGCGCCCTGGACGGTGTCGCCGACCGACTGGTTCTGGTCGAGCCGAACACCCTCATCCTGGGCGAACTTGCCCCCTCCATCCGACAGGCGGGTCTAATCCCCGCCTCCGAAGACACCCCCTTGCCGGCAGACTGTGGGGTTGAGGACGCCGCCGCCGCCGGCAGTATCTCCCCCGGCGGTTTCGCCTACCGGGCCGATCTGATCTGTTTCCCCCCCGCTACTGCGCAGGGCGGCCCACCCTCGGGTTCCTACGCCGCCACGGCTGGCCAGGAAGTGGTGGCACTCGGCCACGGAAGCATCATCAGCAACGAGACCATCGACCAGGAAGGCAACGCGGCACTTGCCCTGCGAACCCTGGGGAGCAGCCCCGTCCTCATCTGGTATCAGCCCACGGCAGCCGATCTGGCGCTGACCGACACACCGGTCGATCCCCTGAACCTGCTGCCCGATTGGGTGAACCTTGTGATGCTGTGGCTACTCGGCACTGGCCTGTTGGCCGCTGTCTGGCGAGGACGCCGCCTGGGGCCGCTCGCCGAGGAACCGCTGCCCGTGGTGGTGCGGGCGGCCGAGACGGCCGAAGGACGGGCGCGGCTCTACCAGGATTCTGGGTCCATTGATCGCGCCGCCGCCAACCTCCGAGCCGCCACCCTCATTCGGCTTGCAGCACGGCTTCGCTTGCCAGCCACCAGCTCGGTCACCGAGGTGGTAGCCGCGGCGGCACGCCACTCCCCGCGGTCCCCGGCCGACCTCGACCAACTTCTGCGGACCGAAAGACCAGCGTCCGACACCCAATTGGTGCGATGGAGCCAAGACCTTGACGCCCTAGAGAAAGAGATCGACGCGAGATGAGTCAACACATCCCGACCCACCAGGACTCCCCGGTGTCACCGGACGGCCCCGGCCCCGAACGCCAGGCCCTGCTGAACGTGAGGTCCGAGGTAGCCAAAGTGATCGTCGGCCAGGACGCGGCAGTGACCGGAATGCTGATCGCCCTGCTCGCGAAGGGCCATGTGCTGCTTGAGGGTGTTCCGGGTGTCGCCAAAACCCTGCTCGTGCGCACCCTGTCGGCAGCTTTGAGTCTCGATACCAAGCGGGTCCAGTTCACTCCCGATCTGATGCCGGGAGACGTCACTGGGTCACTCATTTACGAGGCGCAGAACTCGGAATTCACCTTCCGCGAGGGGCCGGTCTTCACCAACATCCTGCTGGCGGACGAGATCAATCGGACGCCGCCCAAGACCCAGGCCTCCCTACTAGAGGCAATGGAGGAACGCCAGGTGTCGGTCGACGGCGTTTCGCGGGCGCTCCCCGATCCGTTCATCGTCGCAGCCACCCAGAACCCGGTGGAGTACGAAGGCACCTATCCCCTGCCCGAGGCTCAACTCGACCGCTTCCTGTTGAAGCTCACGCTGTCAGTGCCGGACCGGGACGACGAGATAGAGGTGATTCGCCGCCACAGTGCGGGCTTCGACCCGCGGGACCTCGCTGCGGCGGGGATTCGCCCGGTCGCCTCGGCCCTTGATCTGGCGAAGGCCCGGCGCGCGGTGGCAACAGTAGCGATTGCGCCCGAGGTCATCGCCTACATCGTTGATGTGGTCCGCGCCACCCGCACAGCTCCATCTTTCCAGCTCGGTGTTTCCCCGCGCGGTGCCACCGCGTTGCTCAACACCGCCCGCGCCTGGGCCTGGTTGTCAGGCCGCACCTTCGTCACGCCGGACGACGTCAAGGCCCTCACCCTGCCAGCGTTGCGACACCGGGTGTCGATGCGTCCCGAGGCTGAAATGGACGGCGTCGAAGTGGATGATGTGCTGTTGGGGATCCTCGCTACCGTCCCCGTGCCACGCTAGGCCCCGGGCCGCATGACCATCACCGGACGATTTGTCCTCCTGGCATTCCTCGGGATTGTTCCCGTGGCGCTCTACCCGGGCGCGGTGTCCATCCTGATCTGGACCACTGCGTTGGTCCTGGTGGGAGCCCTGGACCTTTCCCTGGCCGCCTCGCCGAGGAAAACGGGCCTCAGCCGGGATCTACCGGACAGCGTCCGGCTGACCGAGGCTTGCACCAGTACGCTCACCGTCCGTAACTATTCCCGGCGTCAACTGAGGGCCACTGTCCGTGAGGCGTGGCAGCCGTCGGCAGGGGCAGCTGATGCCGTACAGCACGTCTCGGTTCCACCGGGTGAGTCCAGGCAACTGTTGATCAGGTTGCTCCCCGAACGGCGTGGGCATCTGCGGGTGGCACAGGTGACGATTCGCAGCGTCGGCCCGCTGGGGTTGACCGGCCGCCAGGTGAGCATTCCGGCTCCCGGGCTCCTCCGGGTCCTACCCCCGTTCCATTCCAAACGACATCTTCCATCGAAGCTTCGCCGGTTGCGTGAGCTTGACGGCCGGGCCGCCGTCCAGATCCGCGGTGCCGGCACCGAATTCGATTCGCTCAGGGACTATGTGAGGGGCGACGACGTCCGCTCGATCGACTGGCGCGCGACCGCCCGCCGCCGCGACACGGTGGTACGCACCTGGCGGCCGGAACGCGACCGGCGGGTGGTCATCGTGATGGACACCTCGCGCACTTCAGCTGCGCGGATCGACGATGAGCCCCGACTGGACACGAGTATCGAGGCTGCCCTGCTGCTGGGCGTCCTCGCACAGCGGGGTGGGGACCGGGTGGATTTCCTTGCCTTCGACCGCCGTCCCCGGGCCAGGGTGAATTCGGCGGCGAAGGGGAATCTGCTGAGCGCCCTCGTCAAGGCGATGGCACCGTTGGAGCCCGAGCTGATTGAAGCCGACTGGTCACGGGTGCCCGGCCAGGTTCGCTCCATCTCCTCCCACCGTTCTTTGGTTGTGCTGCTGACGTCGCTGGATTCGGGCTCAGTAGAAGAGGGGCTGCTGCCGGTGCTGGCCGATCTGACCTCACAGCATGTGGTGGTGGTCGCGTCAGTTCGCGACCCGCGACTGGATGAGATGCGCGGCGAACGCCAGTCCGTGTCCGACGTGTATCGGGCCGCGTCCGCGGAGCGTGCCCTGCTGGATCGTGCCGCGGTGACAGCCCAGTTCCGTCAGCTGGGGGCAGAAGTGGTCGATGCTACCCCCCACGAACTACCGCCACACCTTGCTGACATGTATATCCGGCTCAAAGCGGCGGGCCGGCTCTGATGATCCCGACCGAAGGTAGTGCCAGGGTCGACTACTCCCGAACAGCCCACCGCACCCCGTGGGCAGCGTTACCTGCGGCTGTTCGCCACCGAATCGCCGCCGAGCTGGGAAGCCCGACGGAGTCCGTCACCCCGGCTGGCGGTGGCTTCACCAACGGCTTCGCAGCTGTCGTTGGCGCCGGGAACCGCCGCCTCTTCGCCAAGGCGGCGCCGTCAACGGACAGCCACATTTTCGCTGCCTATGTCCGCGAGGCCGAGGTTCTCACTGCACTTCCGGCCGGACTTCCCATCCCGCAACTGCACTCAACCGATCAGGTCCTTGCTGGGGGCACCCGCTGGCAGCTACTGTGCTTTGAGGCCGTTGACGGCTACATGCCGGGGCAGCCATGGACGGTCAGTGATCTCAGGGCGGTGCACGAGTCACTCCTAGTGGTGCAGGCAGGGCTGCAGGAAACGCCAGCAAACCTTGCGAACGGGTCAATGGTGGAGGAGTTCTTCGGAGCCAGCTCACGGACTGACCTCGTAGAGTGCTGGGCCCCGAACGGAGCGCTTCCCGCCTATTTGCCGTCGCTGAACGTCCAGCACCTGTCCGAGCTGGAAAAATTGACCGCACTGGGTCACGAGGCGCTGGCCGGCGATGCTGTGCTCCACAATGATCTCCGGGCAGACAACATCATGATCCGCCCCCGTGGCGGGCCCAGAGCGACGCCCGTTGCACTCTTCTGTGACTGGAACTTTCTGTCTATCGGGCCCGCCTGGGCTGACTGGGTAGCCCTGTTGGTTTACCCACGCCAGGCAGGGGTCGACGTCGACAGCTGGCTTGCCGACTCTCCGCTGAGCTGCGGGGCCAACCCCGACCACATTGATGCGTGGCTCGCGGTGCTCGCCGCCTACATGGTCACCAGCGGAGACCAACCCGAACTGGCCACCAGCCCCTACCTGCGGATGCACCAACGCTTTACGGCACGAATCCTGATCGATTGGCTCAGTGAACGACGAAAATGGGAGCTCTAACATGCAGTCCATCTACCAGCGCGCCTTGGGCGCCGATTTCAACAGGTTACAGCCCGAACTCCAGGCCTACTTTGGCCTCCACGCCGACGCGGGCCAGGCGGGAATAGGCAGCGGCACCTTCGATGTGGCAGGCTGCCCCGCCTGGTTTATCAGGCCCGCCTTCAGGCTGGCAGCTGCCGAGAACTCGTTTTTCCCCGAGTATGGGACCGATGTCCCCTTCAGCATCAGCAATTTCCCGCACCTTGACCCGTTTGGGCGTGCATCCCTGACCGCCCGCCGGATCCTGCACTTCCCGGCTGCTGAGCGGATTTTCGAGGACACCACCTCGGAGGAGAACGGTCAACTGCTCGACTATGTGGGGGCGCACCGTCTGACGCTCACCGATCTGACCTGCTCGGTCACACCAGCCGGGAGGATGCGGATGGTGTCCACCCGGACCCGGGTATTCGCTGGCCCGGTGCGGCTACCGGTGCCGGACGTCGTCGGGGCGCAGGCCTACATGGAGCAGTGGTGGGATGAGGAAGCCGGTCGGTTCCGGATCCAGACCCGGGTGATCCACCGTCAGTTGGGGACACTCCTGGTCTACGCGGGGGCCTTCGACTACCACCTGGTCGACTTCGACGGTGTCCTGCCCGCTGAGGCGGAGCCGCGACGCTGGGAGAAGCGCCGCTAGTCGTTGGCCATCTCCTGGTTCAGCGCGTCGGCGGTCTGGGTCAACCGGCGCAGGATGTTCGCGGCGGCGGCGGGTGAAACCCCGGCCAGCCCGGTGTCGGGGGTCAACCGCAACTGCGCCAACCGGTTCAACGGCAACCCGAGCATCCGCCAGGGCGACAGGACTGCCCCCGCCAGGGCGGACACCGTTGGGACGGCTTGCGGGTCGGGCATGATGCCCGCCCACAGTTCGCCGCCCGCTTCGAGTTGACCGGCCAGGGACTCCCACTGCGCCATCGACAATCCCGCGAGGGGAAGCGCTACCGCGGTGATGCTGCTGGTCGCCAGCACATCGAGCGGAGCGCGCTCGGCGGGGAATGACACCGCCACAGTTCCGCCCCCGGCTGCCCGCACTGCCTCGGCTACGGTGTCCCACGCGTCGGCGGCTTCCTGGTCCGGCACCGCCCGGAGGGTCCGGTAGCCACTCGCCGTCGGCACACCGCCGGCCAAGACAAACGCGATTTCGGGTTCGTCCAGTTGTACCTGTACCAGGGCGCCCGATGCCGCTGATCTGACCCTGCTGACCAGGTCGGCAGCGCCGGCTGCCAGGGAATCCCTGATTTCGCGGCGCGCCCCGACGTCGAGCAGGGCGCGTTCCCCGCTGTGCAGATGGAGGTTGGCGGCAAGGGACAGTGGGCCCCGCAGGTGGATTTTCAACGCCGGCGCCGGCTCTGACTCTGCACCAATCACATCACCGAGCACGTTCAGGTCGGTGGACAGCGCCGACACTGCCCGTCGATGATCCTTGCCGGGCCGGTCGACGAGGCGCCAGCCGTGGGGCTGCACATCCACTGGCAACTCCACCAGGATGGCTGCTGTCCGCCCGACGGCGTCGCTACCGACCCCGCGGCCCGGCAGGGACACCAGGTGGGGAAGGTGCGGGTCACCGAGCTCACCCCGGACCACCCGCGTAGCTTCGAGAGGGTCAGTTCCTGGCCATTCGCCCAGGGCGGTAGCTGTGACCTGGGCGGAGCTAGGCTCCACCAGGGCCCTCCGGTGACCGGCGGTTCTCGGACAGCGCCTGATGGTGACGGATCACCTCGGAGATGATGAAGTTCAGGAACTTTTCGGCGAAGGCCGGGTCTAGGTTGGCTTCTTCGGCCAACGCGCGAAGCCTGGTGATCTGGGCCGCCTCCCGATCCGGGTCGCCCGCCGGTAGCTGGTGCTCCGCCTTGAGGACCCCCACCCGCTGAGTGGCCTTGAACCGTTCGGCGAGAAGATACACGAGAGTCGCATCGATGTTGTCGATACTGCTCCGCACCGACAGGAGCTCCGCCATCACCTCGGGTTGTACCTGCCCGGCGAGGGAGCTTGCCCCCGGGTCGTAGCCGCTGCTCGATTCAATCATGCATCAAGTCAAACACCAGTTGCAGACTGCCGACTAATCCGGCGTCGACATATTCAACCGGCAGTGCGACGTGGCGTGTCCCTACAGCGCTGGCTGAAGTTCGGGGCGCTCCAGTGACCGGGCAGAGTCGAGGGTCGCCTGGCCCAGGACCCGTGTCCCCTGGTACAGGACGACGGTCTGGCCCGGGGCGACGCCGCGCATCGGTTCGTTCAGCCGGACCACGAGTTCCGCCTGCCCCTCACCGTTGTTCTCCATCCAGGCCACCGCGTCGACAGGGTCGCCGTGGGCTCGCACCTGCGCCATGCACTCGAATTCGCTGCCGGTCAGTACCGCGTCGATCGGCAGTCCGGCCCAGGACACCTTGATGCCCCGCAGCTGGTCTACGGCCAGCAGCCGCTCGGGACCGACTACCACCTTGTTTTCTTTCGGCCGGATCTCCAACACGAAGCGGGGCTTGCCGTCGTCGGCGGGTGTGCCGAGCTTCAGGCCACGGCGCTGGCCCACTGTGAAGGCGTTGGCGCCGGGGTGGGTGCCCACCTGCTCCCCGTCGGTGTCGACAATCGCACCCTCGGTCATCTCGATGCGTTCGGCCAGCCAGCCGCGGGTGTCACCGTCGGGAATGAAACAAATGTCGTGGCTGTCGGGCTTGTTAGCCACGGACAGACCGCGGCGCTCAGCCTCGGCGCGGACCTCCGCCTTGGACGGGGTTTCGGCCAGCGGGAACATTGAGTGCTTGAGCTGCTCGTGGGTGAGGACGCCCAGCACATAGGACTGGTCCTTGGCCCAGTCCGCGGCCCGGTGCAACTCGCGGTTCCCGTCACTGTCCTCAATGACCTTCGCGTAGTGGCCGGTGCAGACGGCGTCGAAGCCCAGCGCCAACGCCTTTTCCAGGAGTGCCGCGAACTTGATCCGTTCGTTGCAGCGCATGCACGGGTTCGGAGTGCGACCGGCGGCGTACTCGGCGATGAAATCGTCGACAACGTCCTCCTTGAATCGTTCCGAGAAGTCCCACACGTAGTACGGAATCCCCAGGATGTCGCAGGCACGCCAGGCGTCACGGGAGTCCTCGATGGTGCAACACCCACGACTACCGGTGCGTAAGGTGCCAGGCATGCGCGAGAGCGCCAGGTGGACGCCGACGACGTCGTGCCCTGCCTCCACTGCGCGTGCTGCGGCGACGGCGGAGTCCACTCCGCCGCTCATTGCTGCGAGTACCTTCATGAGTTGTCCTTCACTATCGAAAACCTGTTCCAGCTGTCTGAATGTTTGAAGCATGGCCAGCCATTCCAGCCTGCCGGGCGCGGCGGTAGGCCTCGGGCAACGCAGTTCCAAGGACTTCAACGTCCTCGGGGCCTGAGGTATGCCCGAGCGAGAATCGCTGGGCCCCTCGGGCCTCCGACTCGGTGAGGCCCATCGCGAGCAGCACATGGGACGGCCGGGGTACTCCCGCCGTGCAGGCCGAGCCGGTGGAGCATTCCACTCCGGCAAGATCGAGCAGGAACAAGAGGGAGTCCCCTTCGCAGCCGGGAAACGTGAAGTGGGCGTTGCCGGGAAGCCGCAGGGTCCGGTGCCCTCTGAGGACCGCCTCCGGGATAGCGGACTCCACCTGGGTGATCAGCTGATCCCTGAGGGCGGCGATGCGGGCGGACTCCTGGTCGAGATTGCCTGTGACGAACGCAGCGGCCGCAGCGAAAGCCGCGATACCGGCGGCGTCAAGGGTTCCCGACCGGATATCACGCTCCTGTCCTCCACCATGCTGCACCGGGGTGAGCGTTACCGCCCGCCCGACGAAAAGGGCCCCTACACCCACCGGGCCGCCGATCTTATGCCCACTGACCGCCATCGTCGCGAGTCCTGAATGGCTGAAAGACACCGGGAGGGACCCGAAGGCCTGCACAGCATCCGAGTGCACGGGGATGCCGTGCGCCGCGGCTGCCGCGGTGATGTCCCGAATGGGCTGGATGGTGCCGACCTCGTTGTTGGCCCACATCACGGTGATCAGCGCGATGGTGTCCGGGCCGTCGTCGAGCTCGGCCTGCAGCGCCGCCATGGAGACCACGCCATCGGAGTCGACCGGTAGCCAGGTGACCAGCGCCGCTTCGTGTTTGGCCAGCCATTCGACCGTGTCCTGGACCGCCGGGTGTTCAATGGCTGAGCACAGGATCCTCAGCCGGCGCGGGTCCGCGGCGCGGCGGGCCCAGAACAGGCCCTTGACGGCAAGGTTGTCAGCTTCGGTCCCACCGGAGGTGAAGATCACCTCCGAGGGATGCGCTCCCGCCGCGGCGGCGAGGGTCTCGCGGGAGTCTTCCACCACCCGACGGGCACGACGCCCTGAGCCGTGCAGCGACGAAGGGTTGCCGCTACGGCTGAGTTCGGTGGTGAGTGCGGCGAGCGCGGGCGCCGAAAGAGGCGTGGTCGCCGCGTGGTCCAGGTACACGGGCATCGGTCAATTCTAGCGGTTCCGGCTCGACACTTCACTTTTCACCGGTCGGAGGACTCTGAGCGCCCGGGGAACGACGTCGATCTGGACCGGCGCCGGCCCTACCGGTTCCCCATCGGCGAAGACCGTCAGTCCGGCCACCTCGACACGGACCGAACGGACCTTTTCGATCCGGACCGCCGGGTGAGACACGTGGGTTCCCGCGAAGAGCCGGGGCAGCATCGCGATCAGCCGGAGTCGTGAGACTGCGGAGACCACCAACAGATCCAGGAGCCCATCATCACAGAGCGCGTCGGGCGTAATCTTCATTCCGCCTCCAATGGACCTCCCGTTGGCCACCGAAACCAGCATTGCGGCCGTCGACTCGGCAGACCCATCGATGACCAGCCGGTAGCCGATGGGTCTGAAGACTGCCAACTCACGCAGCACGGCCAGGGTGTACCGGCTCTTTCCCCTGGGCCAGGACCAAGTGTTGGCCCGGGCATTCACAATCGCATCGAATCCTGCTGAGCAGGCCCCAGCGAACCAGAGCACTCCTGCCCCGTCCTGGTCCCTGCTGATGCGCCCGAGGTCCATCCAGTGGGGCGGTCCGGGGAGTGCTTCATGGATGACGAGGGCCGCTGCTTCCGGGTCCCTGAGGGGCAGGCCGAGCGTCCGGGCCACATCATTGCCGGTGCCGGTCGCCACGATGCCCAGTGGGACCGTGGTTCCCGCCAGGACATTGGCTCCCAGCTGCACCATCCCGTCACCGCCCACCACGACCAGCGCGTCCGGCGACCTCTCCGCCACAGCTGAGCTCACCCGGTCAACAAGCGTCGCATAGCTTGGTCCGGCGAGGACAGTGACCTCGTGTCCGAGGGCAATGAGTGAGGTGACTGCCGCGCTTGCCGCCTTCTTCGCGGCCCCCGCCCCGGCCGTAGGGTTGACCGCGACCAGCAGCTTCATCTGATCACGGCCCCCAGGGCCTCGGCAATGGTCATCGCCTGCGCGACGTCGATCACGGCACCGCGGAACTGTACGTTGTCCATCGACAGTTCGCCCAGTTCGCTGCCACGTAGGTCGGTTCCCCGGAGCCGCGCTCCTGCCCATTCAGCATTGGATAATTGGCAATTCCGCAGCGACGCCTTGGTGAGGTTGGCCTCGGTGAAGTCGGCTTCGGTGAGGGACACGCCAGTGAAGTCGGCGGAGGACAGGTCCGCACGCACCAGCGAAACATAGGACCAGTTGCCGCCAGCGACCTTGAGGGGGACCAGCGACGAGTTGACGAAGGAACTGCCGGTCAGCCTGCACCCGGCAAAGGTCGAATCGAAGAAGCTGCAGGATTCGAACCGGCAGCCGTCGAATGCCCCCTCAGTGTGGGTTGAGACATTGAACTTGACGTTGCGGAACACACACTTGCTGAAGTTGGCCCCGCTGGACTGGAGTTCGGTGAAATCGCAATCCACGAATATGGTTCCCGCATAGTCGGCACGGTCGAGCACCTTGCCGTACCAGTCCTCGCCCCTGATCACCTTGTCCCGATTCGTCATTGTCCGATGCTACCGAAGCCGAACCCTTTCGCCCGGTTCGCCGTTGAAGGTACAGCGGGTATTTGGTTGGCAGTCGGGAAACCGTCTACAGTCTTGCCCTGATGAGGCATAGCGTGCCGGCCGCGTCTGCGCCCGGAACTTCAGCACATCGGTTCCACCCGCTCCAGGCCCCCAGCATGCCCGCCGAAGATGAAAGGCCCTCATGGCGACCCCGCCCGACCGGACCTACTACGCCGTCCTGGGATTGTCGCGGAACGCGACCGCCAAACAGGTCAAGGACGCCTACCGCCGGGCCGCACGATCAACCCATCCTGATGCTGGCGGGAGCGCCGAAGAGTTCCATGACGTGGCCGTCGCCTATGAGACCCTCTCGGATCCAGAACGTCGCCGCCGGTATGACCACGGGCTGGGTGGCAGCCCGGCCGCCCATGAACCGACGGCGGCCAGTTCGCCCTCACGGTCAAGTGTTCCCTCTCCTGATCGTGCCGCTGATGACGAAGCTTTCCAACGTCCAGCCGTCTACGAGCCGCCCTTCTCACCAGCGCAGCCTCCGGTGATTCCGCTGACCCTCGCGGGCAGCCAGATCCATGGCACCGCTCGACAGCCCGGATTCTTCAAGCGTCTCGGATCCGGCAGCGGCTCACGGTTCGACGGCGAGCGCCGCACCGCTGCCCTGCTGGAACACCGTTTCCTTCCGGGCTTCCCCGCCGCCCGACTAGTTAACGGTTTGCGGTTCGGCGACGACACCGGAACTGAAGCGGGCCATGCGGTGTTGGCCGGATACCGTCTGGCGGTCGTCGATTCGATGCTCGCTCCACCCGGTAACTATCGCTGGGACGGGCGTGCCCTGCGGCACAACGGCAGAATCGCCGGTGACGTGCGCATTACCGAGTCGGTCCGACGGGTCCAGGATCTCTTTCCCGAGTGCAATGTCCAGGCGTGGCTTGTCCTCCACGGGGGTGAAGGCAACCCCTTCGAGCCGATTGTCGATTACCCGCCAACGCTGGACAAATCTGCACTGACCAGCGTTCATGTGGCGAATCCCGGTACCCTCCTCCGCGAGCTCAAGAAATTTCTGGGCGGCGGGCCGCAGCCCTATGTGGTGCAGCTCCCCGTCCTGGGCCGTTTGCTACAGTACGCCGAGCGCTAGGATTAACGAGTGTTCCGTATCCTGTTCTACACGCCCGAAATCCCCGGCAACACCGGCAACGCCATTCGGCTGGCCGCTGTCACCGGCGCCGAATTGCACCTGGTGGAGCCGCTCGGCTTCAACTTCGATGATGCAAAGCTGCGCCGAGCGGGGCTCGATTACCACGACCTGGCAGTGCTCCAGGTCCACAAGGACCTGGCGAGCGCGTGGGAAGCTCTCACCCCCCAGCGGGTCTTCGCGTTCACTTCCGACGGCGAGGAATCCTATGCGGACATCAGCTACCAGCCAGCAGACGTGTTGCTCTTTGGGCCTGAGTCGGTAGGTCTACCACTGGAGGTCAAGCATGACCCCCAGGTGACGGCCCGGGTCCGGCTACCCATGCTCCCCACCCGTCGTTCACTTAACCTCGCCAACTCGGCGTCTATTGTTCTCTACGAAGCATGGCGCCAGCACAGCTTCGCCGGCGCCGTCGTCTAGCTTTTTCAGCCCTAAGGAGCCACCATGCCACCACGCCATGCCGAGGAAGTGTCCGAGACCGGCGCCGAGGACTTCGAACGCCTGGCACCGCTGCTCTGGAACCCGATGGGAAATGCCGTCGCAGCGGCCGCCGATATCGCCCTCGCTGACCGGGTGCTCGACGTTTACTGTGGCAGCGGTGCCAGCACCATCCCGGCGGCGCAGTCCGCCGGGCCGGAAGGCGTGATCGACGCACTCGACCCATCCCCGGGGCTGCTGGACCTGGCGAAGGCGAAAGCCGAAGCCATGAACCTCGCCACCATCCGGTTTGACACGGCCGATGTCACCGAGCGGCCTGCCGACGGCAGCTATGACGTGGTGCTGTCCTGTTACGGACTGACCCGCTTCGCGGATATGGCGCCTGCCACGGCGCATCTGTCGCGGCTACTGCGTCCCGGCGGACGGATTGCCCTCAGCACCTGGGACGCTGGCGCCCACACGGAGTTCTGGCGCATCCTTCAGGACGCATGCTCCGAGGATCCCTCCCGGGATCCAGCGCTGCTCGAACGGGAGATCGCCAACGTGGCCAGACTGGCCTCGCCCGAGAAACTGGGAGACTGGCTGCTGGCTAACGGGTTTAATACGGTCGGAGTCGATTCGGTAGCCATTGAATTGCCGCTGGATGCCCAGACAGCATGGTCGGTGGTTCAGGGGACCGCCTTCCGTCACCTTCTCCCGGGCGACGAGTCAGCCGTCGAACGGATCCGGGCCAGCTTCCTTGACCGGCTCGGCAGCGGCTTCGTCCTGGCCGCTCAATCCCTGGTTGCTGTTGCGGAGACCGCTGACTAGCAGCTGGGTAAGATCCAGACTCTCCCCACCCCATCCCCGCACCGCCCAGCTCCGAAGTACTAGTGGCAGCAAAACTTGATCCGCCCGTGTCGTGAAGCACCGATACAGGCGGTGAAAGTCCTGTCTACAGAACATCGAAAGGACGGTGATAGGGATGGGTAGGCAGGTGGGAGGCACTGACCAACTGATCCGCGCCGGCGGGTCGCATGTTCTGAATCGCAGACGGGGCGCTTTATGCTTGGAGTATATGGATACGCCACGAGCCAGCAGAACTACTCCGGCCGGTTCACCAGCGGGTGGATTCGCCGTTGAACCCGGTACCGCTGCAACCCTGACTGAGCTGTTGTTGCGAGTCGCAGCCAAGGACCAGCAAGCCTTTGCCGAGTTCTACGCGCAAACTTCCCGACGGGTCTATGGGCTGGCCCGTCGTGTCCTCATTGACCCGGAGCTCAGCGAGGACACCACCCAGGAGGTCTACCTGCAGGTCTGGAACCTCGCGGACCGGTTCCGACCCGAGATGGGGTCACCGATGGCCTGGCTAATGACCCTGACCCATCGCCGGGCTGTGGACAAGGTTCGGTCTGAGCAGAGTTCCACTGACCGCGAAGCACGATACGGCGCCGCGATGCAGGAAATCGATCACGACGACGTCGTCGACACCGTAACCCAGCGCCTCGAGGCGGAGACAGTGGTCAAATGCCTCGACTCACTGACGGAGACCCAACAGGAATCTGTGAAGCTCGCATATTACGGCGGATTGACCTACCGCGAGGTCGCCGAAAAACTTGGCGTGGCCGTACCTACCATCAAATCGAGAATCCGTGACGGATTGCTTCGACTGAAAACCTGTTTGGGGGTGAACTGAGATGCAGAACAACGACATGTTTGATGGATCGATTGACGATCTGGAGAGTGACCTGACCCACGGCCGTGTGCTTGACTGGGCCGAGATGTATGCCCTGAACGCCCTGAGTGATCGGGAGCTTCGGGCTATCGAGGACTACATCTCAGCCGCCGACCCGATCCAGCGGGAAGCCTTTGATGAGCGCGTCCGGGGTGCCCGTGAGACCCTTGCCCGGGCGTACGCGATCGACGACGTCGAACCGCCCCCCGCCTTGTTCGACCGCATCCTGGCTCAGTTGCCGGCCGGTCTCCCCGAGCAGAGCGCTTCCGCGGCGCCCGCCCGGGCCCAGGCGTCGGCGGGCACCTTCGATGAGCTGGCGAACCGACGCGAGGCAAAGCAACGCCGGCCCGTGGGACGCTGGCTGGCCGCAGCCGCAGCAGCAGTGGTCATCACCGTCGGCGGAGTCAGCGTCGCCCAGAACCTCCAGGAAACCTCGGTTGAACAGGAAGTGTTGCAGGCCCAGGATCTCCAGTCCGAAATCTTCACGATTCCGGCGGGAGGCACCGCGGAGCTGAAGCTCTCCCGTGAGGAAGACGCGGCGGTCATCACCCTCAGTGAGGTACCGGCACCTCCCGTGGGGAAGGTCTACCAGATGTGGCGGGTTCCCACGGACGGGACCGACCCGGTCTCCATCAGCACCATGACCGCTGAGGACCTGCAGGAATCGCTGGTCACTACCGTCGAGGGCATTGGTTCGTCGATGGGGTTCGCCATCACCGTCGAGCCCGACGGCGGGTCCGAACGGCCAACCCTTCCGATCGTCGCGGAGATCCCCTTCGAGGCTTGATCGGGCGCGTGAGGTCGGGCGCATTGAAAGGACCTTACCCAGCTGGACCTGGGCCGCCACCGTTATCGGGGTGGCTAGAATCCGGCAATAGTCTGAGCTGAATTGACTGGCACCACATGGAAAACTTCGGCGCTATGCCCGGCTGGGAGGCCGCCGCGTGCGGCGTTGTCCCGGAGTAGCTGACGCACGACGGCGTCCATCCGGTCGGAGTCCGGATGTTGACTGGTGTGGAAGTGAAGGGCGCGCAGCTTGTCGTCCACCGCGTCAGTAACATCGACGAAGTGGTTTTCCAGGTGGGACGGGCCGGCATAGAGCCACAACCAGGGCACCCGGTGGCTTGCCAGCCCGGCAGCTTCCAGTTCCGGGAAGGCAAACGGATTTTCGGCGGCCGGATACACCGCGCGGGTGACCGCTTCGCCGCAGGCCAGATGGTCCGGGTGGCTTTTTTGAATCCGGTCCCAGTTTCGCTCCGGGTGCATTGCCAGCACCACATCAGGACGGACCCGGCGGATCACTGCCACTACCTGCTTGATCACCTCGGTGGAGGCTTCCAGGAACCCATCACGTTCACCCAGATAGTGGATTTCGCGAACTCCCACCTGCTGGGCCGCAGCAAGCTGCTCGGCCCTGCGGGTCCGCACGATTTCACTCTGCCCCTCGGGGTCGAACCCGCCGGCGTCGCCGTCGGTCATAATGCAGTAGTCGACGACGACGCCCGCCCTTGTCCATTGGGCCACGGTTCCGGCTGCACCGAAGTCGATGTCATCGGGGTGCGCCGCGAAGCACAACACCCGCACGATCTGATCGACGGCGGGATCAAAAACTGTCGCCACCGTGGTCAGGACCTACGCTTCAGGATCTCGGCGGTTGCCTGCGGCAGCACCTTGAAAAGGTCACCGACCACACCGAAGTCGGCGATCTCAAACACCGGCGAATCGGCGTCCTTGTTGACCGCGATGATGACCTTGGCGGTTTGCATCCCGGCTTTCTGCTGGATGGCGCCGGAGATGCCAGCCGAGATGTACAACTGCGGCGACACTGTTTTGCCGGTCTGTCCCACCTGGGCGGAGTGTTCGATCCAGCCGGCATCGGTGGCCGCACGGGATGCCCCAACGGCGCCGCCCAGCGCATCGGCGAGTTCCTCGACGGGCGCGAAGTTGCCGTCGACTCCCCGCCCGCCGGCAACGATCACCCGCGCCTCGGTCAGCTCGGGTCGCCCGGTTGCCGGCTTCGCCGTTCGACCGGTGATCCGGGCCGTGTTGGCCGGGCTCACCGACTCAACCGTGACGACGCTGGGGACGCCCCCGTCGCCGACCGGTGCTACCTCGACGGTATTGGCCTTCACCGTAATGAGAGGCGTGCCGGTGGTCACCTTCGCCTCGACCGCGTAGGAGCCGGCCAGCACCGACTTGGTGACGGTGAAATCCTCGCCGATGGCGACCGCATCAGTGATCACCCCCGAGGAAAGCTGAATTCCGGCCCGGGCCGCGATCTCCTTCGCCTCGAAGGTATTCCCCAGCAGGACAGCCGCAGGGGCGACCGACCGCACTACTTCGGCAAGGAAGGCAACCTTCCCGGCGACGAGGGAATCCTCGATGTCGGACGCGGCCGGCTGGTAGACGGACCCGACGCCGCGCGCACCCAATTCCTGAAGGACGGCGTCGTTCAGGTCACCGATGAAGGCGACTGCGGCGTCGCCGAAGGTGGTCGCAAGCGTGAGTAGTTCCCGGTGGCTCTTGTGCAGAACCTCACCCGGGTTATCAATCAAAACGAGAACTGTAGCCATTGAGGTGGCTCCTTTGCGTTGTTCGAGCGCGGGTTCGGGGAGGTGCTACAGCAATTTTTGAGCTGCAAGGAAATCCACCAACCGGATCCCTGCGTCACCTTCGTCACTGATGATCGTTCCCTGGCCACGGGGCGGCCTGGGGTCCGCGACCTGAACCGAAGTCCATGCGCCAGCGAAGCCCACCTCGGCTGGGTCCACACCGATGTCCTGCAACGACAGGGTGCTCAACGGCTTCTTCTTCGCCGCCATGATGCCCTTGAAATTCGGGTACCGCGGCTCATTGATCTGATCGGTGACCGAGACAAGGGCGGGCAGGGTAGCCTCAACCGTCTCCGAGTAGACGTCGCCGTCCCGTCGGGCTGTCAGCGTCCAGGAACCATCCGCTGGCTGCAGCTCAAGAGATGAAGCGAACGTCACCTGCGGCAAATCCAGCCGTTCGGCGAGCTGCGCCGGTACGAGTGAGGTCTCGCCGTCCGTCGATGCCATTCCGGTGATGACCAGGTCTACCGACCCGAGGTGGTTGACGACGGCGGCGAGCGCCCGGGAGGTCCCGGCCGCGTCCGATCCGGCGAGTGCATCATCGCAGAGGTGCACCCCGGCATGAGCGCCGATCTGAAGTGCTTTCTTGACGGCGCTGACCGCAGCGGACGGCCCCATGGTGACCGCGGTGATCCGATGGCCAGCCGCCTCTCCGCCATGGGATTCAACGAGTTGCAGCGCTGCCTCGAGCGCGTACTCGTCCAATTCGGACAGGATGCTCTCATTCCGGTCGGTAGTGCGGTCGTCGCCTCTGATGTGGCGGTCGAACTGCGCGTCCGGCACATGCTTGACCAGGACCACTATGTCCAGGCCTGCGTGCGATGCCTCTTCCATTGCTACCTCTTCTGAAGTTGGGGATCTGCCCAGCCCTAGCTAACCATATCGGGATCCCGGCCTGGGTTAGCCGTCGGCCCGGCCCACTGTCACATCAATGGTCTGCACTTCCCCGTTGCGCTGGAATTCAACGCTCACAGTGTCCCCATCGGCCTGCATCCGCACCGCTGCGGTGAGGTCGCGTGGATCGGTGATTGGGCGCCCAGCCACATTGGTGATGACATCGCCTTCCTGGAACCCTGCTGCCTCAGCGGGCGAGCCCGGTTCGACTCCTGCGACCTCCGCCCCTACCGAGAAGGAGGTTTCCCCGTTGGTGTTCTCGGAAGCCGATGGCGAGACCGAAACGCCGAGGAAACCGTGCGAGGCACTGCCGTTGGCGATGATCTCCTGGGCAACCCGCTCAGCATAATTAATGGGAATGGAGAACCCCACACCGATGTTTCCGGTGCTTTCCCCGGAACCCGACGATGCGATCGCCACGTTGACGCCGATCACACTGCCCTGGCCGTCGACCAGCGCACCACCGGAGTTGCCCTGGTTGATAGCGGCGTCAGTCTGAATGACGTTCAGGTAGATCGACCCCTGCGACTGGTTCTGTGGCATTTCGGTGCCTTCCGGGGGGAGGAAGTTGAAACCATCCCCCTCTTCCTCAGGAACGGCATCGGAAAGCTCCTCCGGTACTGCCGAGGAGGCAACGCTGATCGTCCGGTTCAGCGTGGAAATGATGCCGTCGGTGACGGTTCCGCTGAGTCCGAGGGGCGCCCCGATTGCAATGGCGGTGTCCCCGACATTCAGCTCATCGGAATTCGCCAGGGTAGCGGGTTGCAGATCGGGGGCGTCCACTTTGATCACCGCAAGATCGGACAGCGGATCGGTGCCGACAATCTCCGCGGGGAACACTCGCCCGTCGCTGGTACGAACCTCAACGGCCGCATCGCCCACCTGACCGCCGAGCGTCACCACGTGGGTATTGGTGAGGATGTGCCCGTCGTCGTCGAGCACTATTCCGGACCCTGAACCACCCGAGCCGGCGCCGCTCACAGCGATAGTGACAACGCTGGGGGAAGCCTTGACAGCGGCCCCAGTGACTTCGTTGACGCTTTCGGTGTCATTGACGACCACCGATTGTGACTGACCCGTGGTCGTAGCGGGGACGGTGCCCTGGTCGCCGAGGAGACGATCGGCCCCGGCGACTACCCCGCCGCCGAGCAGGCCGGCGACGAGCACACCGCTGACGAAGGCCGCTGTTCCAAAGCGCTTCTTGTCCCGTCGGTGGGGAAGGGCTGCCGGGGGCAGAGCGGACCCGTAGAAGCCCCCGCTGGAGTAGGAGCCGTCATCGTAAGCGGTCGCCGTGGACTGGTCCGCGGAATACTGGTCGCTGTGAGCTGCCTGGGAATGAGAAACCTGAGACGGTGACGTAGGCGGCTGCACCGGGTGCGGCTGCGTCGAGGGGTGCTGCCCTGCTGACGGGTGCTGCTCTGAGCTGCCGGAGGGTCCCCCATCGGACGATGCGGCTGAGGCAGCGATCTCGCTCCCGTCGTCGGGACGAGAGGAATCCTGCCACCGGTGAAACGGCGGAGTCTGAGGGCGTGGCGGTATGTTGCGCTCGAACCCGTTGTTATTGTCGTCAGTCATCGGAAAGCCTTTCGTCTCGATGCATCGAACTATGCCAAACCAATCTGGATCTTTGGCGCACGTTCGCTGGATGAATACTGTGAGCCAACCGGGCGTCCGTTAGTCCTCATCCATTCTCCCCGGCCAGACTCCGCCGGCAAAGTCCCGGACCAGGTCCTGATTCATTTCGCTAGGGGCAGAGGTCGGTAGGTGGACTGCCTTATCGCGGCACCCTAGACTTCAAAAAGGGCGTGTGACAGCGTTGACGGCATCTACCGCCGACCGTTGGCCCCCACGCGCAGTGAAATTCCGGGGACACTTTTCGAAGGGTATTGAATGCGATCGAGTACCAGGCGCCTTGCGGCACTAGTAGGCGTCACCGCCGGACTGATGCTGCCCCTCACTACACTCCCCGGCGCATTTGCGGTGCCCCCGGTGGACTTCGGTGCAGAAGAGATCATCGATGAGGCAGGAGTGCTCGACGGCGGTGGGCTGGCCGAGCTTGAAGACGCTATTGCCCAGCTCCGGGACGAAGAGGGCTACCGTTTGCGCGTCGCCTACGTCGACTCGTTCACCGACCCGACTGACGCCGACCAGTGGACCGAGGAAACCGCCACCGTCAGCGAACTAGGCGAGTCCGATGTCCTGTTGACCGTGTCCGTCGAGGGACAGGCTAGGTTCGTTGCAAGCAATTCCAGTCCCGTTCGCGCGGACGCACCACAAATTTTCAACTCCTACATTCTGCCTGAACTGGAGGACGGCAACTGGGCAGCAGCCGGTGTTGCTGCAGCCACCGGAGTGTCGGAGTCCTTGTCCGGCGGTTCGGTGTCCGGTGATTCCGATAACAGCCAGTCCAGTGGCAGCGGTCTCGGCGCAGTCCTGCTGGTTGGCGCGCTGGTGGCGTTGGCCGGTATCGGCGGTTTCTTCTTCCTGCGTTCCCGCAGCCAGAAGTCGCTGACCCGCGGACCGTCCCAGACCGAAGACTTCGGGCCCGGACGTGGCCCGGACGGGGAAGTCCTGGACCCGTTGGCAGCTTTCAGCGTGGAAGAACTGCGCAAGAGGGCAGGAAGCCTGTTGATTGCAGCCGATGACGCAATCAAGTCCAGTGAGCAGGAGGTCGGCTTTGCGCAGGCCCAATATGGCGATGCTGCAGTGCAACCCTTCGTCGATGACATCGCTGCGGCGAAGCGGCATATGAGTGAGTCGTTCAAGTTGCAGCAGCAACTGGACGACCATATTCCAGATACCGAAGAGCAGCAGCGCACCTGGCTCGGAGACATCATCCGGCGTTGCGAATCCGTCAACGGTTCGCTGCAGGAGCACAAGGCCGATTTCGACGCCCTGCGCGAGTTGGAGCGCAACGCTCCCGCAGCGCTTGCCGCCGCGCAGGCCTCGGCTGAAGCGGTCAGGACCCGTGTGTCCGACGCGGAGCAGCTCCTGCAGCAGCTGCAGCAGAAGTACGCTGATTCGGCTACCTCCCAGGTGCAGGACAACGTGGATCAGGCCAACGAACGGTTGCAGTTCGTTGGCAGTGCCGCCGACTCGGCGCAGCAGCACCTGAGTGCAGGCGATACCGGGTCTGCAGTGATCGCGGTGCGCGCAGCCGAAGAAAGCGTCCACCAGACCACCGTGCTGCTGGACGCAATTTCCAAACGGGCCACCGAACTTGATGCGGCGAAGGTAGAGCTGGACCGTTCGGTCTCCGACACGGCACAGGATCTGGCCCAGGCACAGGCGATGCTCAGCACCGGTCAGCACCAGGATCTCGCCGGCCCGGTGGCGTCCGCCGAAGCCGCTCTCACCACCGTCCGCAACGAATCCACGGCTGGCCGGGTCGACCCGGTGTCGCTCCTGCAACGCATTGAGGCGGCTCACGCCCAACTCGATGCGGCACTGGGCGGAGTCAAAAACCAGACCGAGCAGGCGCAGCGCGCCCGGGAAGCTTTGCAGCATGCAATCATGGCAGCCCAGTCGCGGATTTCCGGCACCTCCGACTACATCCGTGCCCGACGCGGCGGGGTCGGCAGCGAGGCACGCACCAGGCTCGCCGAAGCGGAGCGGAATCTCGACTACGCGGTACAGATCCAATCCGACGATCCGGTTGCGGCACTGTCGCACGCGCAGCAAGCCACCGCGCTAGCTGAACAGGCAGCACAGATCGCTCAACAGGACGTCGATGGCTTTGGCGGCGGCATGGGAGGCTTTGGTGGCGGCGGCATGTTCGGCGGCGGCCGCAATCAGGGTGGCGGAATGGGCGGCGCACTCCTGGGCGGCATTCTCCTCGGCGGTATCCTCAATGGCGGCGGCGGAGGCGGCGGACTTTTCGGTGGCGGCGGAGACAGCGGCGGCGGATTCGGAGGCGGCGGCGGCGACATGTTCGGTGGCGGCGGATTCGGCGGCTTCGGCGGTGGCGGCGGCGGATTCGGCGGCTTCGGCGGTGGCGGCGGCGACTTCTAGCCCGCAAAACTCATAATCCTCACCCCGTAGGGGTGAATATTTACCCAGAACAGACGCTAAGCGAAAGGCAACCCCATGGTAAAACAGTCAATTTTCGGACGTATTGCCCAGCTGGCCAAGGCGAACATCAACTCTCTCCTCGACCAGGCCGAAGATCCCCAGAAGATGCTGGACCAGATGGTCCGCGACTACACCAACAGCATCGCCGAAGCGGAAAGCGCCGTGGCTCAGACCATCGGCAATCTGCGGATGTTGCAGGAAGATTATAAGGAAGATCTTGATAACGCCCGTAATTGGGGCAACAAGGCCCTCGCCGCGTCGAAGAAGGCCGACGAATACCGCAACGCCGGTGACACTGTCGATGCCGAGAAGTTCGACAATCTCGCGAAGGTCGCAATCCAGCGTCAGATGACCGCCGAGAATGAAGCCCGTGGCGCCGAGCCCACCATCGGCTCGCAGGAAGAGATTGTTGAGAAGCTGAAGACCGGCCTCAACCAGATGAAGGGCAAGCTCAACGAACTGACCAGCAAGCGGGACGAGCTGATTGCCCGGTCCCGGACCGCTCAAGCCCAGCAGCAGGTTCACGACGCGGTCAAGAGCATCGACTTCATGGATCCCACCAGCGAAGTCGGCCGCTTCGAAGAGAAGATCCGGCGCGAAGAGGCGAGGGTTCTTGGCCAGGCCGAACTGGCGAACTCAAGCCTGGACTCCCAGTTCGAAAGCCTCGAAGACCTCGGCGAGCAGACCGAGGTCGAAGCCCGGCTGGCTGCTCTCAAATCCGGCGGTTCCTCCGGGCGGACTCCGTCCGCCATCGGCCAGGGTAGCGACACGGACGAGTACCAGCCTGGCCAGTAACACCCAGTAGTGCATCCGGCCGGCGTCACCCACCCAGGGGGCGCCGGCCTTCTGCTGCCCGGGCAGACAAGCTCAGCAAAGCGGGGCGCTGCAGGTAGATTAGCGTGCATGGCACCAACTATCGTATGGCTCCGCGACGACCTCCGGCTTGGCGACAATCCAGCCCTCTCTGCAGCGCTCGACATCGACGCAGACGACCTCATTATTTGCTATGTGCTTGATGAGGAAAGCCCAGGAATTCGACCCCTGGGCGGGGCGACCCGGTGGTGGCTGCACCATTCCCTGACCAACCTGTCCCATGCCGTTGAGGATCTCGGCGGCCAACTGGTCCTGCGGTCGGGCCCGGCCGGAGCAGTGATCCGCGGGCTGGTCGCTGAATCCGGAGCGGAACGCGTGCTGTGGAACCGGCGCTACGCCCAACCCGAGCGGACGATCGATGCTGACCTGAAATCATGGTGCGGGGACACCGGAATCGAAGCAGCCAGCTACCAGGCGAATCTGCTCTTCGAGCCATGGCAGGTCACGACGGGCGCTGGCGGCCCCTATAAGGTGTTCACGCCGTTCTGGCGGGCCTGCAAGAACCAACCGGAGCCGCGGGCACCCCTGGCGCCACCCAAACGGCTGGCGGGGCCAACGCTGCCGTCTGAGGAGCTCGCCTCCTGGCAGCTGCTGCCGACCACGCCCGATTGGTCGGGGGGCCTGCAGCAGCAGTGGCACCCCGGGGAAGCAGGTGCCTGGGAACGGCTGGACGATTTCCTTGATGGCCCAGTCGAGGGTTACGCAGCGAACCGTGACCTTCCGGCGGTGGAAGGCACCAGCCGAATCTCACCGCACCTCAGATTCGGCGAGCTCAGCCCCTTCCAGGTTTGGCATGCGGCCAAGGCATCGACCAACTCATCGGCTGCCCGGGACATCCAGGTTTTCGGCTCCGAAGTCGGCTGGCGGGAATTCTGCTGGCAGCTGCTCTTCCACAACCCCGATCTGGCCACCCAGAACTACCGACGGGACTTCGACGGTTTTGCCTGGCAGACGCCTACCCAGAGCGAACTCGGAGCCTGGCAGCAAGGCCGCACCGGTTATCCAATGATCGACGCCGGGATGCGGCAGCTTTGGGACACCGGGTGGATGCACAACCGGGTACGGATGGCTACCGCCTCCTTCCTCATCAAGAACCTCATGGTGGACTGGCGGGTTGGCGAACAATGGTTTTGGGACACGCTGGTCGACGCTGACTCCGCGAGCAACCCCGCCAACTGGCAGTGGGTCGCTGGATCCGGGGCTGACGCCTCGCCCTATTTCCGAATTTTCAACCCGGTGACGCAAAGCAAGAAGTTCGACAAAGAGGGGATCTACCTCAAACGCTTTGTCCCGGAACTCAGGGACGCCGGAAACATTCACGAACCGTGGAAGGACGCTGACGCCCCAGCGGGGTACCCCTGTTACATTTATTGGAGTCCTCGAAGGTCGGGGACTTGGTCGCTGGGCCTGGTATGACTTTCTGCCCCTGTCATTGATGATCCGGGGGGTGCTGTCGCCAGGTTCGGAGGCGCTTGTTGACTGCTGATAGGGACGCGGCCGGACCCGTTTGGGTTCAGGTCTCTTCGTAACGTGGGTGCCAGGAACAGGTGTCATGACTGCGGCCATCTAGTGGTGCAAAGGAGCGCCATCATGACCGAACAATTTGATGTGTATTGCGGGCTCGATGTCGGCAAGTCCGAACATCACGCCACAGCTCTCACCCCGGCCGGAGAACGGCTCATTGATAAGCCATTGCCGCAGGACGAGACACGACTCCGAGAACTGTTCACTGCTCTTGGCCAGCATGGCCGGGTATTGATGATCGTGGACCAGCCCAACACCATCGGGGCGCTGCCGGTCGCGGTAGCCCGGGATTGCGGATGCGAGGTGGCGTACCTGCCGGGCCTGGCCATGCGGAAAGCCGCGGACCTCTACCCGGGACGGTCGAAGACCGATGCCCGGGATGCGTTCATCATCGCTGACACGGCACGGACCATGCCCCACACGTTGCGGGCGGTAGACCGAGACAGTGAAGTGCTCGCCGCGTTGAAAGTCCTCTCCGGTTTCGACACGGACCTGACCCATGAATGCACCAGGTCGATCAACCGGCTCCGGTCGTTGCTGCTGCAGATCTTTCCGTCCCTGGAGCGGGTCTTCGTCGGCACGATCCTCACCCGCACCCTCGTGCTCGACCTCTTGATCAAATACGCCGGACCGACCGGTCTGCGCGCGGCCGGGCGCGGCAACGTGCTGCGCTGGGCGAGGAACCACAGCCGCAAAGACCCCACCAAACTCATTAATGAAATCTTCGCCGCCCTCGAGGAACAGACGGTTACCGTGATCGGCACCGACGCGGTGGAACTGGTCATCCCGCGGGTCGCTGCGCAGATCAAAGAGCTCAAACACCAGCGGGCCATCGTCGCCGCTGAGGTCGAGAAACTCCTGGACGACTTCCCTCTTTCCATCGTCTTGATGTCCATGCCAGGAGTCGGCATCAAGACGGCAGCGACGATACTCCTGACCATCGGCGATGCCAGCACCTTCACCACGGCCGGCCACTTAGCCGCCTACGCGGGCATCGCGCCCGTCACCCGCCGATCCGGAACCTCGATCCGTGGCGAGTTTCCCGCACGCTCCGGGAACAAACAACTCAAGAATGCGCTTTTCAGATCCGCCTGGATCGCCAGTTGTCATGACCCGCTATCGAAGGCCTACTACGAGAAGAAACGCGGTCAGGGCAAGAAGCACAACGCCGCCATCATCTGCCTCGCGCGCCGCCGCTGCGACGTCATCTACGCCATGCTCAAAACCAAAACACTCTACGAGACCAAAACCCCGAAAGCCGCTTGACCAAAAACATAGGGACACCCCCCGTGGTGGACCTGGCAGAAACCCGCGAACGGGCACTGTCCGCCTATCAGGACCTGCGCGGCACCTAGGAACCCCGCAGCGGGCAGGGATGGCGTTCAAACCGCGACCCTACCCGCTGCTTCCCGGCCTTGAGCACAAAAAAAGATCCCGGTCAGTGTGTCTAACACTGACCGGGATCTTTCTCTCGTTGCGGGGACAGGATTTGAACCTGTGACCTCTGGGTTATGAGCCCAGCGAGCTACCGAACTGCTCCACCCCGCGGCGTAGACTCAACGTTACGGCCCCGGGGTGGATAGTGCAAATCGGCGGGATTTGGGAGGCTAGTTGCCGCCCTACTCCCCTGCTGGTGCGGTCCCTGACTGACGTTCCTCGGCGTCAAGCGCCCGGGCCAGAGCGTCGCTCAGTCGATCCTGAGCTTCGCCATAGGCTGCAAAGTCGCCGTCAGCGAGGGCGTCCTGGCCGTCCTGGATGGCCGTGTTGGCATCCTCCAGGGCCGCCCGAAGATCGGCTGACGGGTCGTCGGTGCCCCCAGTGACGGGCTCAGTCGGCTCGGGGGCGGGCTCGCCGTCGGCGGGATCACCTTCTGCGGGAGGCGCAGCAGGGTCTGCCGGGGTCTCACCCACATTCTCGGTATCACCTGTCACGGCTCCCGAGTCACCACCGAACACCTGATCGAGGGCCTCGTCCAGGGTTGGCGCGAAGCCAACCTCCTCACCGAAGCTCACCAGTACGCGCCGGAGAACCGGGAAGGATGAATCACCCGAGGACTGGACATACACCGGCTGGACGTACGCGACGCCGCCACCGATTGGCAGCGTCAGCAGGTTCCCGCTGATCACCTCAGAGGCACCCTGTCGCAGCAGGTTGAGCTCCTGCGACACTGTGGTGTCCGAGTTGAACAGGTTGGCTGCCTGACCTGGTCCGACGGCTGAGTCACGGCCGGAAGAGTCAAGCAGTCTCAGGGTGCCATAGGTATCGGATTTCACGCCGTCCTCGCCGGTGCCGGCGTCGCCGTCTGCAGCGAGGAAGCCGTACAGCACATTTCGTGCTTCCTGGCCCGCCGGGACGAAGGGGATGAATGGAGTGGTCAGCGAGAAGCTGGCCCCCTCCTGTTCCGGCATCTGCAGTGTTAGGTAGTAGGGCGGCTGTGGAACGCTGATGTCGTCGCCCTCGAGGGTGGGATCGTTCGGGACGCTCCAGGCCTCGTTGTTGCTGTAGAACGGCTCGGTCTCGGTCACATGGTACCGGGCGAGCAATTCACGCTGCACCTTGAACAGATCCTCCGGGTAGCGGACGTGGGACATCAAATCAGCTGACATCTCGCTATAGGGCTGCAGCGAGGAGGGGTAGATGTTCTGCCACGCCCTGAGAATGGGGTCTTCCTCGTCCCAGGCGTACAGGTCCACCGATCCGTCGTAGGCGTCAACCGTCGCCTTGACGGCGTTCCTGATGTAGTTGACCCGCTCCGGTGGGAGCGCCGTGGCGAGACCCTCGGCGGTCAGCGAGTCCTGGGTCGCGGACTGGAGTTCCTGCTGCGTCGAGTAGGGGTAATCCGAGGTCGTCGTGTACCCGTCGATGATCCACTTGACCCGACCATCGACGATCGCTGGATAACTGTTGCCATCGAGCGTCAGGTACGGGGCGACCTTCTCGACCCGTTCGACCGGGTCCCGGTCGTAGAAGATCTGGGATTCGCTGTTGACCTGATCCGAGAGCAGAAGATCAGTTGACTGGAACTTCAGCGCGTAGACCAATCGATTGAAGATGTTTCCCACATTGGGTCCGCCGCTGCCTTGGAAGGTACTGCGAGACTGCTGATCGGATTCTTCGCTCTGGGGACGGTCGATCTCAATCGGGTTCGCGCCTTCAGGAGCTCCAACCACCGAGTACAGCGGTGACTCCTCGCCGAAGTAGATCCGCGGCTCGTAGGTGGACTCGTCACCGAGCGCACCGGTTGAGGGGATGCCGGACTGGATGAACGTGGGGCGGCCATCCGGTTCGGTGGTCGAACCGGCCGCGGCGACGATGCCGTAACCGTGGGTATAGAGCACATGCTCGTTGATCCAGCCGTCCGGCACACCGGCGGTGTTCAGCTCACGGACAGCGATCACCGTGTCCTCGATCTCACCGTCGATCTCGTACCGGTCTACGTTGAGCGTCTGGGGGAACTGGTAGTACTGACGGAACTGCTGCAGCTGGCTGAACGCGTCGCTGACCAGGTTCGGGTCGAGCAACCGGATGTTCGCGGTGGTCTCGCCATCCGCGTTGAGAGCGCCCGCTTCCGGTGTCTCTACCGGGTTATAGTCGATGGTCTCCACCTCGTCGAGACCGTAGGCCGCGCGGGTCAGATCGATGTTGCGTTCAATGAACGGTTCCTCGCGGCTGAACTCGGACGGCACCACCTGGAAACGCTGAATGACCCACGGGTACACTCCACCAGCGAGAATCGCCACGATGACGAGCATTGCGGTACCGATGATCGGCAACCGCCACCGTCCGATGACTGCTGACACGATGAACAGAACAGCGACAATAATGGCCGCCGCGGCAAGGATCGCCTTGGTGGGGATTACCGCGTTGACGTCCGTGTACAGGGCCCCATCCCAGTTCCCTCCGGTGCCGGTCAGGGTGGCATACCGGTCCAGCCAGTAGTTCACGCCCTGAAGAAGCAGGAACAGGGCAGCCAGCACAGCGACGTGAATCCTGGCGGCCTTGGAAGTGAAGAGTCCCTTTTCCTCAAGGCGGATTCCGCCGTACAGGTAATGGGTGAGGACACCCGCGATGGCGCTGATGATGACCACGCTGATCAGGAAGCCGACCACGAAGGTCAGGAACGGCAAAGTGAAGACGTAGAAGGCAATATCCAGACCAAACTGCGGGTCCTGCTCACCAAACGGTTCCTGGTTGAAGAACAGCAGGACTGGCTGCCACTGGGAGGCGGCCGCCGTTCCGGCGAATGCGGCCAGCACCACGGGGATGCCGAGCATCAGAAGGCGACGGATCGGTTCAAGTTGCGCCTGATACCGGTTCAGGTTGTCCTGGACAGCACTGTCGGGCGCGTAAATTGGGCGGGACCGGTAGGCCACCCGAAGGCTGAAGTACACGCTGGCGCCCATGATCAGGAAGGCAGCCGCGAACAGTCCGATTCGTGAAAGGTTTTCGGTGACGAAGACCTCCACAAAGCCGAGCTGGTTGTACCACAGGACGTCAGCGTAGACCTGTGAGACGTATACGAAGGCGATGACCAGAACGGCCAGCACCACCAACGTCGGGATCAGCGGGCTGCGTCTTTTCGCGCTACTGGAATTGGTTTGGCTCGGCCTGCTGCCGAACGGCCGGTCTGGTCCGGAAGTCACATTTACCTCATCGTTGGATCCGTTGGATCACGGAAACCGCTCTCGAACCGCCAAAATCAGCGGCACGACGGACTGGTTCCATGAATCTCCATTCTGCCTTGAACACGTCCGGGCCACCCAATTTCGTTCCGATCCGGGCGGCCTGACACCAGATCGAAATGAAACTGTGTCCAAATCACCACCCACCACTGCCGGGAAGCCGGTCGACTGGCCGACCTACCCGGCTTCGCAGGTGGGGAGGGCCGAACCGTCCTCGCCCGCTCCCAGCGTGCGGACAGCTTCCGCCGCGTCGTCGAGTGTCTCCACCCGCACCACCTGCAAGCCGTCCGGCACATAGCCCACCACTTCATTGCAGTTCGCGGCTGGGGCCAGGAACACTTCAGCTCCTGCTTGCCGTGCACCGGCTAGTTTCTGGCGAATTCCTCCGATCGGCCCCACCTGACCCGCAGAGTCGATGGTGCCCGTCCCCGCGAAGTGTTTACCGCCGGTGAGTTCGCCCTCGGTGAGCAGGTCAACAATGCCCAGGGCAAACATCGATCCCGCCGAGGGGCCGCCGACGTTGTCGAGCGCAATAGTGATATCAAAAGGGAAGGTGAAGTTGGCGACCAGACCCACGCCGAGCTGGAAATCGCCCCCCTCGGATTCTTTGGGGGTCACCGCCTCGGTGACCTCCCCGCCGTCGCGCAGTAGCCCAAGGTCGACTGAGTCGCCGTTCGCGGCGTTCAGGGACTCCCGAAGGACTCCGATGTTCGTGATGTCAGTGCCGTCCACCGAGGTGATGACGTCGCCCTCTTCCAGAATGCCGGTAGCTGCCGCATCCTCGATCAGGCCCGCAACCGAGAGTTCCTCGTCGAAGTCGATATCGAGGTGACCGAGCGCAGCAGCGATAGCCGATTCCTGCGATGAGGTCATGGCGACGGCGTTCTGCTCCTGGATGTCTTCCTGGGTGGCGTCCGGCGGATACCGGAGTTCGCGTGGCACCACCGATTCGGTGGGATTCAGCCAGGCTCTGAACACTTCGAAGATGCCAAGCTGGGTCCCCGGCCCACCCGTCACATACACGGTGGTGAGGTCGAGGTCGCCGGAGGTGGGGTAGGTCTGGCGGCCCTCTACTTCGATCAGCGGCTGGGAGTCGATTTCCCCGATCGTGTTGAACGTTGGCCCAGGCGACTCGACCACATAGGGCGCCGGCAGCAGGACGGCGGCGCCGCCCAGGAGCAGTGCGAGGAACCCGGACACTGCCATCACAGTGAACCGGGGATCCCGTTTGGCCCTGGTGGGCGGCACTGGCGGGTCGTTGTAGGTGGGCTGGGTCAACAGGAAACCTTCTCTTCGTCAGACACTGCGCATGCCCTGGTGGTCCTTCATACTGCTCTGCCGCGGCCGAACCGCGCATCATCGAGCTTCTTTAGCGTACTTCCTGGGCGCGAGTCCAGCACCCACCGACCGACCGCCTCCACTTTGCCCTCAGCGAACGGTTCAGCGCGTTCGGGACAACCCCGCGACACGGCGGGTAACGTGGAAGAACCGACACGATGTTCGACGACTGTGGCTAGAGCCCACAACCAGCAGTAGACGAGCAGCCCATCCCAGCAGCCAATTCCAGGACCGGTGGTAGCAGTGACCTCCAACCCGTCAGATCCGTCCAACGACGACGGCGACACCCCCAAGGATCCCCTCTCCGAGATGCTGGCCCGTCTGATGGGCGGCAATGCGCAGGGTATGGATCCGCAGGAGCTCGCCAAAGCCGCTGGTCTGCCGTCCGATCCGCAGGCCATGGCGATGATGATGCAGCAGGTTCAGGCAATGTTCGCGGCACAAAGCGATGGGCCGGTGAATTGGCAGCTCGCCCACGACCACGCGCGCCGCGTCGCGGCAGCCGATGGGGACCCCTCGGTCACCCCTCAGCAGCGCCGCGACGTCGATGAGGCGCTGAGGCTTGCAGAGATGTGGCTCGACCCTGTCACCGATTTCCCCTCCACCAACACCCTTGGCCGCGCGTGGTCCCACGCGGAATGGGTCGAGGCCACCATGGACACCTGGAAACGCCTCACGGAACCGGTGGCGGTGAGCATCGCCAAGGCGCTGTCCGACGCCATTTCCGGACAACTGCCGGAGGAGATGAAGACCATGATGGGCGGCGCCTCCTCGATGCTGCAGAATCTTGGTGGGGCGATGTTCGGGATGCAACTCGGCCAGGCCGTGGGTGCCCTGTCCAAGGATGTTGTAAGTTCCACCGACATTGGGGTCCCCCTCGCAGAGGGCCAGATGGCCCTGTTGCCAGTGAATGTCGCGGCCTTCGGCGAGGGTCTGGATATTCCCGAGCAGGAAGTCAGGCTGTTCCTCGCCGTCCGTGAAGCCGCCCACACCCGGTTGTTTACCCAGGTGCCCTGGCTTTCAGGGCACCTTCTCGGTGCAGTTGAGAGCTATGCCCGGGGCATTCACATCGACATGTCAAAGATCGAGGAAGTGGCACGGGACATCGACCCGTCCAATCCCGAGTCCATGCAGGCTGCCCTTTCCGAGGGTGTCTTCATGCCGGAACGTACCCCGCAGCAGGACGCTGCGCTGGTGCGGCTCGAGACTGCCCTGGCCCTGGTGGAGGGGTGGGTCGATGAACTGACCGCCGCTGCCACCGCGAATCTGCCGTCGTCTGCGGCGCTGCGGGAAATGGTCCGCCGCCGGCGCGCCACCGGCGGGCCGGCCGAACATGCGTTCGCTTCCCTGGTGGGCCTTGAATTGCGTCCACGACGGCTACGCGACGCTGCCACGCTCTGGGCCCATCTCACCGCCGAACGGGGCATCGAAGGCCGCGATGCGGTGTGGGAACACCCCGATCTGCTACCGACCGCCGAGGATCTCGACGACCCTCAGGGGTTCAGCCAGCGTCGACAGCTCGCCGAGTCCTCGGATTCCGAGGTGGACGCTGCCCTGCAGCGGCTATTGGACGGCGGCTTCGACGAAACTGAGGAGACCCCGTCACCAGACGAGTCGCCCGAGTCCGGGGATCAGCCAACCAACGGCGAAGATTCCCCGGAGGGCGGCAAGCCCTAGTACCTGAGCAGGGCACAGCTCAGCTGGCCACCCAGTTCGGCCGGACCGGCGTCGGGGTCAGCCGTCCTGCTTCGGCCCCAGGATGTTCGGGGACAAGGCGACGGGGATTCGATCGGGGTCTTCCGTCGTGCCATCGACGCAGGAATCAACCTCATCGACACCGCCAGCATTTACGCCTCCCGGGGTCACCAGTGGGATGATCGGCCCGCACGATGACCCAGCTCGAATCGTTGCTCGGTGCCGCAGCCGCTAGTGGCCTGCCATTCCGTGGTTGGAAGCGAAGGACACACCTTCAAGGAACGCTTTAGCTGCTTCCGTTCGGGGATACGCCTCTAGTAGCCGCCAGAACATGCGGTTGTGGGAGGGCTCAATGAGGTGGGCCATCTCGTGCAGGATGACGTAGTCAACCACCCAGGTGGGCATACCCTGCAGCTTGTGGGAGAGGCGGATGGTCTTGCGGGCCGGTGTGGCCGATGCCCACCGGGAATTCTGGTTCGTCACCCATCCGATGCTCACCGGTTGGCCGCGCCCGGCCAGATAGGCTTCCGACAGTGCCCCGGCGCGCTGCAGGAGCTCTTCCCCCGGGTTGGTCTGGTCCGCGCCGTCCAGCGCCGGGGTTAGCGACTGCTGTTTGGACAGGAGTTTGGTGACCATGCGGTGCACCCAGTCTTTTTCCTGGGCCGCGGTGAAGTGGGCTGGGATGGAAACGATCACGACGCCGTCGCGCAGGTCAGCGCTGACGGTCCGCCTGCGCTTCGCGGACCGTCTGACTTCGACGGGCGGATCCTTGACAGTCATGGGTTGCTCTCACTCACTTTCCGCGATGATCAACAGCACCGATTCCCCGTACTTCTCGAGTTTGGCCGGACCAATCCCGGCCAGCGCCCCCAGTTGCTCGATCGTTGTTGGCCGTGCCTCGGCAATAGCGACCAGGGTGGCGTCGGTGAACACAACGAACGCGGGCACGTCATTTTCGCGAGCCTGGTCCAACCGCCAGGCCCGCAACGCCTCAAAGGTGGCTTCCTGGTACGTCGCCGGGCAGTCACCACATCGTCCGATCTTTCGTTCGGAGCCGGACCCAAGCACCTTCCCACACACCCTGCAGGTCGACGGAGCCGACACCTTGCGGCTTTGCTTGACCTTGGGCGTCCGGAAGGCCCGATCACCGGAAACGCCTGGGCGAAGCCCGTCGAGGAACCTGGTCGGTTTCCGGCTGGCCCGCCCTCCCGGGGTGCGAGCGGTGGACCAGGAGAGCGCCAGGTGTTCCCTCGCCCGGGTGATGCCCACGTAGAGGAGTCTGCGCTCCTCGTCGACAGCCTCCGGCGTGTCAGCGAAGGAGATCGGCATCAGACCCTCGCTGAGGCCGACCAGGAACACAGCATCCCATTCCAGGCCCTTCGCCGCGTGGAGCGACGCGAGGGTGACGCCCTGTACCGTCGGTGCGTGCTGGGCGGCGGCCCGTTCCTCGAGCTCCGCCACGAAATCCTGAAGGGTGAATCCGTCAGCAGCCCGGGCCGCGCTGAGTTCGTCAGCCAAAGCGACCAGCGCGGCGAGCGACTCCCACTTCTCCCGGACCGCTCCCGAGCTCGCCGGCGCCACCGAGGTGTACCCCAGGCTCGCGAGGATGTCCCGCACCAGTTGCGGGACATCGTCTGTTCCTGCGGTTCTGGCGCCGGCACGCAACTGCAGCAGCGAATCTCTGACTTCCCGGCGCGCGAAAAAACGCTCACCGCCGCGAAGCTGATAGCCAATACCGGCGCTGGCGAGCGCCTGTTCATAGGCCGCAGACTGGCCGTTCGTGCGGTAGAGGATCGCGATCTCACTCGCCAGCACCCCACCATCCATGAGCGCCTTGATCCGTCTGGCCGCTTCGGCGGCTTCCGCTTCATCGTCGCTGCACTCGGTAAACGAGGGTTCCGGCCCGGCGTCGCGCTGGGCAATAAGCTCCAGCGGGGTAGACCAACTCGAGGAGCCTGCCTGACGGCCGGTTTCTGCGGTTCGCGCGGCCAACAGGTTGTTGGCTAGTTTGACCACCTGCGGCGTCGACCGGTAGTCGCGAACCAACCGCACCACCTGTGCACCCTCATACCGACCGGTGAAATCAAGCAAATGCCGCGAGGTTGCCCCGGTGAATGAGTAAATGGTCTGACTGGCATCACCCACCACGCATAATTCGCGGCGGTCACCGAGCCACAAATCCAGCAACCGCTGCTGCAGTGGGGAAACGTCCTGGTACTCGTCCACCACGAAATGCCGGTACTGGGCGCGCACGGTGGCCGCCACCTTCTCATCCTCCTGCAGGATCCCCACAGTAATCAGCAGCACATCCTCGAAGTCAATGACGTTGCGGTCGAGCTTCAGGTCCTCGTAGCCAGCAAAGATACGGGCGACTGTTGTGTGGTCCATGCCTGCGGGCTCCACCCGACCAACGGCCGCGGCTGTATACCGCTCGGGGGTAAGCATGGACACCTTGGCCCATTCGATCTCCGCAGCAACATCCCTGATCGCGGCCCGGTCCGTCGATAACCGGAGCCGCCTCGACGCTTCTGCGATGAGCTGCGCCTTGTGGTCCACCAGAGCAGGCAGGGGGCCACCAACTGCCTGTGGCCAGAAGTATTGCAGCTGCCGCAGGGCGGCGGCGTGGAACGTCCGCGCCTGCACTCCCGAGGCGGACAGGTCGCGGAGCCTGGTCCGCATCTCCGCGGCGGCCCGAGCCGTAAAGGTCACCGCCAGCACCTGTTGTGGTTTGTAGACACCGGTGTGGACACCATAGGCAATCCGGTGGGTGATGGCCCTGGTTTTACCCGTTCCCGCGCCGGCGAGAACGCAGAGCGGCCCGGTCAGCGAGGAGGCGACTGTCCGCTGTTCATCATCGAGGCCGGCGAGGATCCTCTCTTCGAGAGTTGTCTCCATACCTAGAGCCGGACCCCCTCGACTGCCAGGTCCAGCGAGCCGCCGTACCAGTGTTCAATCAGCGCCCGCGAGACTGAAGCTCCAGTGGGGATAGTGATCTCGCCGCTTCGAACTGCCTCAAGCAGCCCCGTCCGCGTGAACCATCGGAGGTCCACGATCTCCGCACCATCCGGCACCTGGTTGGTGTTCACGGCAGTGGCGATAAACCCCACCATCAAGGAGGCGGGGAAGGGCCACGGCTGCGAGCCCAGGTACAGGGGTGAGTGGACCTCGATACCTGATTCTTCCGCCACCTCGCGGATAACAGCGGCTTCCAGCGACTCTCCCGGTTCGACGAAACCCGCCAGGGTGGAAAACCGTCCCTCGGGCCAGGCGGCCGCCGATCCCAGGAGCAGCCGATCGGCGTCGTCCACCACTGCGACGATGATGGCCGGGTCGGTCCTGGGGTAGTGGCTCGACTCATCGGCTGGACAGCGCCGCACCCAGCCACCTTCAACAACCTCTGTCAACGCCCCACAACGGGGGCAGTGGGTGTGCTTCGCATGCCAGTTCGCAATCGACGCGGCCTGAACGAAGATGCCCGCGTCCCTGCCGGAGAGAGCCAGCGCCACCTCTCGGAGGCCCAGCCAGCTCGTGCCGTCAAAAATTTCGTTGTCCGTGGATTCCAGCACTGCGAGCAGAATGTGGGTACCGGTCGGAATGCCGTCGTGATCGGGATCGTCGGCGAGGGTTCGCCCCAGGTAGACCAAGGTTTCCGGACGGCTAACGGTAGCCGAATCCACGAACAGGAGGTTCCCGTCAACAACTGGGGATTTCCCCTGGGCGATGAACATCACACGCGTGGTGGGAGCACCCCACAGCTCATCGAGCAGCAAGGGACTTGAACGCAGCGCCCCTCCACGGTCCAGCGCCACCCGCGCCAGCGGTAGCGCTCCGAAGGACGGAAGGGTGGGAATCCGGAGGGTTTCGCTCATGGTTCTACGGTACGTTCTCGGTCCCCCAAAACACATTTCAGTACCACTTTTGCTGACCGCGGTGGCAGCTTCTGACGACTCGCCGACCGGCAACGGCTCTTTCTGGGAAGGACAGCCCTACCGTTGAGGATGTGAAACGGACACCCATGGAACTCGCGGCGATTGCCAGCGCCGCCGTACCCGGGCTTACCCCTACCGGGGTGGCAGGCATCCCCGACGATGCCGCGGATTTCGAGTCGGCGCTGCTAGTCGACGACTCCGGGAAACAGTGGCGGGTACGGTCCCCTAAACACCCCGACGCGTCAATGAGGCTCGAGACTGAACTGCAGGCGTTGAAGGCATTCACACCCGCGATCAGGGCGGAGCTGCCGTTCCTGGTCCCCCACATCGCGGGGACACTGCGGCAGGGCGAACTGTGTACCTTCGTGTACGCGCATCTCGAAGGTTCCGTCCGCGAGCTGGACGACCTGGCCAGTGGGGGGAATGAGCTGGTCAAGGAACTCGGACGGATGCTCGCCGCGATCCACGATCTGCCTCCGCTGCTGGTTCATAACGCCGATCTGCCCAGCTACGAGGCAAACGAGTTCCGGCAACGGAAGCTGAACGAGCTGGACCAGGCCGCCACCACGGGCAGAATACCTGCGCATCTACTGCGACGGTGGGAACACGCGCTCGAGGATGTCACGCTCTGGCGGTTCCACGCGACAGTGGTCCACGGGGACCTTCACGAAGACAATCTGCTGATCTCGGCCGGTCGTGTCAGCGCGGTAACCGGTTGGACCGACCTGCGAGTGGGCGATCCAGCCGACGACTTTGCCTGGCTGCTGGCAGCCAGCAACCCGGGATTCGCCGACGCCGTCCACAACGCCTACGTCGCGGCTCGTGGCGAAGCCGCTGACCCGCACCTGATGCGGCGTGCCGCTCTCGCCGCAGAATTCGCCTTGGCGCAGTGGTTGGTGCGGGGCGTGGCGATGAACAATTCCGAGATGATCGCCGAGGCCGAGGACATGATGTCAACCCTTGACCGGGACCTGCAGGCCGAGGAAGCCGCTGCCGCCGCCTACCGGGCACAGCAGTCACAGCACCAGCCCGACACCACGATCGCCGACACTAACGGTGCCGACACTGACAGTGCCGACAACAACGGTCTGGACAACAACGGTGCCGACGGCGAGGTCGCGGAACCCGCCCTACCGATCGACGACCATTCGGTGGCTGGGGAAACTATTGAGGACGACGGCGGCGACACTTCGGGCTTCGACGACGGCGATCCCGGCACTGGCACTGGTGCCGAGTCGCCGGATACTGATCGCGACGCGGGCAACGAGTCGGCCAACACCACCGAGAATCCTCGCCCGTTTTCAGTCTCACCGGTTCCGGCCGACGACACTGAAACGTCGTCGCTGCCGATCATCAAGTCCAGCTGATCTTCCGCGGCAGTCGGCAGTAAGCGCTGGCAACCTAGTCCTGGTGCAGGGACGTCGCCCTGATAATGATGTCTTCGAGTCCTGCCTCGCTAGCCAGATCATGTGGTCGAATCACCGTATCGGTGCTGGCGTAATAAAACGCCGCTTGAACCGACTCCAGCGGAACTCCCTTCAACCGCGCCCAAGCCAACCGGTAGACAGCGAGTTGCACCGACCGCACCGTTAGTTTCTCCCGCGATGGCGGGATGCCAGTCTTCCAGTCGACCAGTTCCCACGTTCCGTCGTCGTGCCGGAAGACCGCGTCGATACGTCCCCTGACCACGAGCGGACCCACCTTCGTTTCGATGGGGACCTCAAGTTCCACCGGCAGGCGGTGGGCCCATGCTGACTGCCTGAAGGTAGCGATCATACTGTCGAGGTCCAGGGCATCGTCGATATGGGAATCGGCACCCGGGGTTTCACCGAGGTCCAGCATGCCGCTGGTCCCGTAGTACTCCTCAATCCAGGTGTGGAAGGCTGTGCCACGCCGGGCTGCCATTCCGGGACGCCGCGGCACCGGCCGCCGAAGTTGACGGGCCACCGCAGCAGGATCATCGGATAACTCCACCAGGAGGGACGCAGAGATGTGCGCCGGGAGTTCGACTTCTGAACTGCCGGTTGCCCGGGAATGCCGGGCCAGAGCCAGTCGTGTCTCCTCGGACCACCGCCCGCCAGCGCCAGCCGGCCCCGTTCCCGCGTTGGTGTCCGACGAATCGGATGCCGCGGCTGCCGCTGTCAGGACCGCAGCCGCTGCGGTCTCCATTTCCGGACGACGCGTGTTGAGCGGGTCTGTTGGCCAGGCGGCACGGGTTTCCGCTGCGTTGGCCGGGTTGTTGTCTCCTTCCTCCTCCTGGGTCAGCCATTGCAGCACAGCGAAGCCTGGCTGGTGGTGTTCGGCCAGGTCGAGCAGCTCAGTGAGGTAGGTGGACACCGGGGTGGGTTTGGTCCGGCCGCCACCCCAGGCCGAAGACGTGCAGACCAACACGTGTTTGGCCCGGGTGAACGCGACGTAGGCAAGCCGGCGTTCCTCCCGCTCGGCGTGGTAGCGTGCCTCCGCGGTGAACTCCTTCTCGCTGGCAATCCACGAAACCTGATCCTCCTGGTCCCAGTCCCAGTGCGGCAGTTCTCCCGCGTCTCCCCTGAGATTCCATGGAATAGCCGAGTCACCGCTGCTCCAGCGCGAGTCGGATCCGCTGGGGAAAGCACCCTCGTTGAGCCCCGGGACAATGACGATGTCCCATTCCAGTCCTTTCGCGGCGTGCACGGTGAGGAGCTGCACAGCATCCCGGTTGGTCTCGAGTGCGGTGACCGGCAACCCATCCTCTTCGGCATCTGCTGCCTCAAGCCAGGCCAGGAACGCGGCCAGGTCCACGCGTTCCGCCGTCGAGCTGAATCCGGCGACGGCGTCCACGAAAGCGTCAAGGTTGCGCCGTGCCTCATGGATCCCCACCCGCGGTTTGGCTGCCACCTCGATGTCGAGCAGGATGCGACGTTCCACTTCGTTGATCAGGGTGGTGAGATCGTCCCCGACGAAGTCCCTGAGCACCCGCAATTCGTCGCGGAGACGAATGAGCCGGATTCGTCCTTCACCTGTGAATCGCAGCGGTAAGTGGCGTTGTTTGCGCGGAATTCAGTGGCCGATGAGGAGTGCTTCGCGGGCGGCGTCGACAACCTCGGGGGTGAGTGTGTCGAGGTTGTTGA